>NZ_WTYZ01000001.1:1125000-1471936 GCF_009827455.1 Pontixanthobacter aestiaquae | reverse complement strand
AAACGCGATTGCCAATGCGAACGCGCCGCGCAATTGCGGTAGCACCGTCTTCACCGCATCTTCGGGGCTAGCACCATTCTCGACTTCTTCCGAAATCATATGGGCAACCGCTTCGGTATCGGTCTCGCTTTCGAGCTTCCGTCCCTTCGCTTGTAGCGCGTCGCGGAGCGGCTTGAAATTCTCGATAATGCCATTGTGCACCAGAGCGACTTCCCCCGTCGCATGCGGATGCGCATTGTGTGCAGTTGGCGCTCCATGGGTGGCCCAGCGCGTGTGGGCGATGCCGATATTGCCGGGAGCAGGATTGCCGTTCAACTCAGTCACAAGATTGCCCAGTTTGCCCTCAGCGCGGCGGCGGACGAGCTTACCATTCTGGATCGTGCACACTCCGGCGCTATCATAACCGCGATATTCCATACGTTTCAGCCCATCGACAAGACGGTCCGCAACGGGTTTTGTGCTGACGATGCCAATAATTCCGCACATTTGGATGATGCCTTCGCTTTAAAAATTGGTTGGATTTCGAGCGCCCTGTGCACATGAAACCTTTGTATTTCGTGTAGCGCGTATCGCCTATGTTTCAATCGCTGATTGATCTCCGCGACCGCTTTAGCGTGCCCCGATAGCGATCCGGGCTCCGTACTTGACCAAAATCTTTCCGGACGTGGTTTACACTTCCTTAAAGCCTTGGCTGCCAAATCATTCTCAGGCGCGGGTTACCGCGTACATGCGGGGGCTCGAGAATAAGACGATGACGAAACTGATTGTCCAGATACCGTGCTATAATGAGGCGGAAGATCTGCCCGTCACGCTCGCAGCGATCCCGCGCCGGATCGAAGGCGTCGATATTGTCGAAATTCTCGTAATCGACGATGGCAGCCATGATGGAACGTCCGAAGTCGCCAAAAGGTGGGGTGTGCATCACATTGTCCGACATCGCCGCAATCGCGGATTGGCCGCCGCTTTTCGTACAGGTATTCGCACAGCGCTGGATGCGGGCGCGGATATCATCGTCAACACGGATGCCGATGGCCAGTACGTGGGGGAGGATATCGCTAGAATCGTCGAGCCTATCGTAGCGAGAGAAGCAGACGTAGTCATTGGTGACCGCGGCGTCGCCAACAATGCCTATTTTGGTCCGTTCAAACGCTTGTTGCAACGGTTGGGTAGCACAGTCGTTCGGCGTCTATCCCGCACCGATATCACCGACGCCGTCAGCGGATTTCGCGCGATCACGAGAGCCGCTGCGCAACAAATCAATATCACCACGGATTTCAGCTACACCACCGATATGCTGATCCAGTCGGGTCGAAAGCGCTTCGCGATCAAGAGCGTACCGATCCGGACCAATGAAACTATGCGCCCTTCCCGGCTATTCACATCAATCCCGCGTTTTATTACCAATACCGGCATCACCATTGCCCGCGCCTACACCACACATAATCCGCTGCGCGTATTCGTTGGCAGCGGTGCTCTGATCGCGCTTATCGGACTTGCGCCCATTATGCGGTTTGTATGGTTCTACGCGACCGGTGACGGCGATGGTCATATCCAATCCCTGGTTATCGGCGGCGCACTTCTGGTGCTTGGTGCGCTGGTGGCGACTATGGGCGTACTCGCCGACCTTGTGGCTTCCAATCGCAAGCTGATTGAAACCAGTCTGTACGAGATTCGTGAACTTCGCGATCAGATAAAGCAGCAGAAGGCTTCGGAATCTGTCGCAGATGGCCCCAAGCAGGACATCCGCGAGGCTGGCTGAGCATGGCAAGTCACGCCCCAACATTCGATACATTGGCAAAGCCACCAGTAACGGCTTTGAGCGGAAAGCTAACACTGTTTGCAGCAGCTTTGCTCGTGGCACTTCAGATCGAACTCCTATTCGCCAAAAGCGTAAACTGGGACGAATTTTTCCACTTCAGCCAGATCCACGCGAGCCTGCGCGGCGAACCAGTACAATGGTTGCAAACGCCCCATGTCTACCTGTTTAGCTTGGTGCCTTCCCTGCCCGGATCACCGATAGATCACATCCTACTCACACGGATCCTGATCCTGCCATTCGCTGTGGTCACCTGCCTCGCCATTTACGACATCGCGCGCCGTTTTGCTGATGAACAATCGGCAGCCTTGGCGGCTTTGGCCTTTGCTGGTGGCGGCAATGTGTTTATGCATGCCTTTGCTCTACGCGCCGACATGATAGCAGCAGCGCTGCTTACCGGGGCATTGTGGATTCTGATAACCCGATCACGTTCCATTATCTGGGTCGGTGCGGCAGCCGCGCTTTGCGGCATTGCGGCAATCGCGACTATCAAGAGTGTGCTTTATGCACCCGCTCTGATTGCGGCGGCGGCGTGGCGGTGGCGGGGCAAGATCGGGATTAGAGCGGTAACAGGTATGCTGCTTTTGGGCTTGGCAGTGGCAATGGCGGCATTTGCGCTCGCGCCGGCAGAAATCACTCAATCGATCAAAGGCTTGGCCAGATCATCGGCAAATCGTATGTTCAGCGCAGGAGTCTTTCCGCAAGGCCACCATTTTATCACGCAACTGGCAATCGCACCGATATTGACAGGCTTCGTGGTCTTAGCGTTCATCAAAACTACGACAGGTAATTGCCGCATGCCTTTCTGGCTGGTGCTTGGCCTTGTACTGCCGCTCGCCTCAATCATCATCTATCGCAACGCCTATCCGTATTATTATGCGTTTATCCTGCCTCCTGTCGCGATTGTGGCGGCGCTCGGCGTGCAGCCGATTGTCGAACGATACGGCGCAAGGATTGTACTGGGGGGAATTGTCCTAAATGCGCTGATACTAAGTGTTGCAGAGGAGCGCGATATGCTCGACCGCCAACGCATCGTGCAATCGGGTATTTCTGAAATCTTTCCCGAGCCGGTGCGGTACATCGACGACATAGCCTTCCGTCCTGATTTTCCTCGCGCGGTTCCGCATTTTGCCTCTGGTTGGGCGCTAGAAAATTATCATCGTCGCGGCGAACTGGTTTACACCGAAGCCATGAAGAGCGCGCCCACGCCGTTTCTGTTTCGGCAAGGTTACGCGCTGGAGGTTCTCGAGCCTGTTCCCGGCGATGAAGCGGCATTGCTTCCTGAAGATGCAGCCGCCTTGCAAGGAAACTACATTCAGCATTGGGGCCGCGTGTTTGTGGCTGGAAAGCACATTGAGCCATCCGATACAGTGCGAAGCATCGTTCTGGCGGTTCCAGGACGCTATACCGTAGAAGGGGGCGACATAACGCTTGACGGCGTTAAACATGCCGCAGGCTCGGTCGTTGTTCTGGGGCGGGATGCAATCGAAATCGGCCCCAATACTAAGACATCCACATTACGGTGGGGTGATGCTTTGCCTATACCGGCAACGCCCTTCCCGACCGGCCAATTGTTCACGAATTACTGACATGTCAGCTCACGATCCCGCCTTTCGTACGCCATCGCACAACGAGACTTCCTCGGCGGACCGGGCAGCAGACTTTCTGTTTGTCACGCGCAAATGGGCGCCAGCGATGGGCGGGATGGAAACATGGTCACACAAGCTGGCCGAACATCTCGAGGCAATACAGCCGATTGATTTGGTCGCATTGCCTGGCCGCGACAATGGTATGCCGCCATCGGTCACCAGTTTGCTGTTTTTCCCGTTTTTAGTGCTCAAGCGCTATCTTGCACGAACAGCTGCACCCAAGACTCTTTTGCTTGGCGATATGGCCATATGGCCCCTTGCGTTAATCAGCATATTGAGAAAGGGCAGCCCAAAAATCATGATTGCAGCCCATGGGACGGACGTTGCATACCATCGGCGCGGAACTATCAAAGCCAAGCTTTATGGTGCCTATCTAAAGATCGGATCACGCGTGCTGAGCCACGCGACGATTGTTGCCAATTCCCGGGCCACAGCGGAGGTAGCAAGCGAAACAGGGTGGAAAACCGCAAAGCTTGTTCCCCTGGGGACAGACCACACAGAAATCGAGGTTAGCGGAAAACACAACGGTCACATCCTGTTCGCGGGCCGGTTGGTCAATCGCAAAGGCTGTGGTTGGTTCGCTCGGGAAGTGTTGCCAAATTTGCCCGCCAGTATTCGACTGCAGATCGCGGGCACGGGCTGGGATGCGAGCGAAGCATTCGTGTTGGACGATCAGCGCGTCGACATGCTCGGCGTTCTGTCTCCAGATGAACTGAGAGCAGCCTACCGCGATGCATTATGCGTCATTATGCCGAATATCGAGCCAACCAATGGCGAATATGAAGGCTTCGGGCTAGTAGCCCCTGAGGCAGCCTCAGCGGGGGGAATCGTGTTGGCCGCCGATCACGGAGGAATCCGCGATGCAGTCATCCATGGAGAAACGGGTTATTTGCTTGCTGTAGGTGACGCAAAGGCGTGGGTTGCAGCGATTTCGCAGACGGCAAAGCTAACCACTGAGCAACGGCGCGCATTTTGCTACAAAGCCCAGAGCAAGGCCCGTGCTTTCTTCACCTGGGACCGTGTCGCTCGCGATATTCTATCCCTAGCCGGAGCGGGCCAATGAACGCGGCCATCCGGAACTTTACACGTCAAGGAGCAGCGCTGGTCTCCGGCCCGATTGCGCGCGGATCAATTACCAGTGTTTTCATACAAGTCACCGGCCTCGTGCTCTCCTTCGCGCAAGCAGTACTGGTCGCTCGCCTGCTGGGTACAGAAGGCTATGGGTTGGTCGCCGTCGCTCTTTCGGTCGCGCAAATTTGCGCCATCATCGCGGTGTTTGGTTACAGCACTCTTGCAACACGCGAAATCGCAGGGTGGCTGTCCAGCGGCAAGCAGTATTTGCTACCTTCCTTCACTCGGCATGCATTGGGCGCAGTCATTTTTCTGTCGGTGGCTTTGGGGACAATAATCGCCGCAATCAGCAATTTCTTGGGCGATTATCGCTCTGTCATTTTGATTAGTACTTTGATCATTCCAGCAGTAGCTCTGCTCAAATTGTTTCGAGGTATGACGCAAGGCTTTGGCGATGTTGCTGCAGCGCAGTGGCCAGGGGAAATTCTGCGCCCGGCCCTAACGATCGGCATAGTGGGTATTTCTGTACTGGCGGCACACGAACTGACGGCACAATCATTCTTGCTTATGCTTGCACTTGCAGGCCTTTGCGCAGTGATCGCCGCAGCAATCTTGGTGAAGCGATATCTTGGTCAGCATGGCGCAAGCTCTCCCGGAACCACCAGTTCACATTCAAAATGGTTGGCCAAAGCGACACCGTTTTTTGGCCTTTCGCTCTTGGCGGTTCTTCAGGCACAGTTCGCGACTGTAATGTTAGCCGTTTTTGCTACGCCAGAGCAGGCTGGCCTTTATCAACCGATTGCGCGGTTAGCCCCGATTATGGCGTTACCCGCTACAGCAGCGGCGATGCGATACGCGCCGCGCGTGTCCGAACTATGGAAGTCTGATCAATTGCCGCGACTGATATCGGTGACACGCACATATACCCTCACGACCTCTGTACTCACCATAGGCGCGACGTTGGTTTTCGCAGGCTTCGGTCCGTGGATATTGAGGGTGTTTGGTACAGAGTTTGCTTCTGTGGCGCCTTTGCTTTGGATTGTAGGCGCGGCGCAGATTTTCAACACGGGTTGCGGCCCCGTTGGGTATTTAATGACCATGACCGGTCACACACGAATTGCAACAGTTGCCAAAATTGCCGGATTGGCTGTAGCGCTCGCTACCGGTTTTGCTTTCATACCTAGCCAAGGCTCCATGGGCGCTGCGATAGCGGTAGCGACCGGCATGATCGTGTGGAACGTTGTTTCGCTTGTTGCCGTGAAGCGCCTACTTGGTTTTGATCCGTCACTCCTGCAATTTGTAGCTCGCATCACTCCCTCCGGGCGGAACAACGCATGACCGGCCGATATCCAAACCTGTTTCTCGCTGGCGCGCCCAAATGCGGCACGACTTCGCTGTATGACTGGCTTGCCCAGCATCCAGCAATCTTTGGGTCTGAAGTGAAGGAACCAATCTTTTTCCGTAAGGGTCTGAGTATGGGGGGCGAACTGCCAGAGCGCGACTATCTGTCGTTTTATGATGGTTGGAAGAGCGAAAAATACGCGCTCGATGGCTCCACCCACCATTTCTACAGCCCCAGCGCCGCTGCGGAGATCAAGGCTGCCGCGCCAGACGCCAAGATTATCATCGCCCTGCGTAACCCGGCAGAAGCAACGCATTCAATGTATCATCAACTGCGCTACACAGGCGTAGAAACGGTGCTCACTTTGGAAGAGTCGCTGGCGGCAGAAAACGCGCGCTTCCAAACCCTGGAACCTCGGCGGAGGGGCATTCCAGAGAATCTCTTATATTCACGCGTTTACGCTTTTGAACATAACGTATCACGTTACATCGAAGCGTTCGGCCGCGAGAATGTTCATATAATTTTGCTAGATGACCTGAAGGATCACCCGATGCAAAGCCTTCGTGACATCTATGACTGGCTCGGGATCGATAGTTCTTGCGCCGAAAATACCGACTTTCAGGCAAAGAACGGTCCAAAAGCGGTAAGATCGCGTTTCATCCTTAATCTTGCATACTATCCACCCGCATGGCTCGGCCGCTTCACCAAACCGCTGTTTAGCGCCGCAACACGGCGGCGCATACGCGGCTATCTCAAGAAAATGAGCACTACCAGTTCGAAAAACGCACCGCTTGACCGCGAAACAAGGCAGTTACTTTTGAACAGGCATCGCAGTGATATCGAATGGGTAGAACGCTTGCTCGAACGGGACCTCAGTCATTGGAAACAGCCGGCTCCGGATAAGCCGGCCAACTGTCTTCAGGGCCATCCAGAAATCCAATATGGCCAAGCCGATGCCTGATCTTCCTTCGATATCGATTGTCATACCCGCTTATGGACCAACGCCCTTTTTGCGCGCGGTGCTTGATGGCCTTCGCGCTGGTACACAACAGCCTGAAGCAATCTATGTAAGCCATAGCGGCTCCGAAGATCCAACAGACTGGCTCAAGGAAGAGTTTCCGGAAGTCACCGCGCTCCATTCCGAAGAGCGGTTATTTGCCGGTGCAGCGCGCAATCGGGCCGCCAAGCTGGTCCGGACCGATGCGATCGCCTTTTGTGACTGTGATACTGTTCCCGCTACCGATTGGGTCGAACAGGCGGCAATCAGCCTCTCGGCAAACGACAACGCATTCATTGTCGGATCAATTGGCATTGCCCAACCGGGCGGCTACTGGGGAATGTCGGTTTGGCATTGCGAGTTTTCCGAGCAAGCACCCTGGAGGCCGTTCGGGGAGCAACGCGGCGGAGCATCCTGTAACTTGGCAGTACGGACTCGTGATCTTGAAACGGTAGGCTATTTCCCAGAAAACTTTCGGGCAGGTCAGGATACAATGCTGTTTCATTTGCTCCGCGGCTCCGGAAAGAGGCAAATATTCCAACCCAAGATGCAGGTTGGCCATTTCAACCTTGACGGTTTCCCGCATTTCTCCAAGCATCTTTTGAATCAAGGTCGCCATTTCGCCAAAGTACGTATGACTGCCGATATGCCCGGCCATAGAGCTGTTAGGTTCTGGCCGCTTTCGCCTCTGCTCGGCGTCGCAAAATGCGGCCTCATCCTAAAGCGCATCCTTAGCGGCGGCCAATTTATGACTGCAATTCGCTATTTGCCCGGCATTGTTGCCGGAACAGCAATTTGGACCGCCGGATGTACCTATGCAGCGGCAACTGGCCGTTTCACCGGGCGCTATTAAAATGGCGAGCCCCACAATTTCGATCATTATTGCCAGCAAAGATGGTGCGGACACACTCCCGCCGGTCTTTGAAAAGCTCACAGAGGTTGCTGCCAGTTATGACGACATTGAATTCATTTTCGCCGACAACGCCAGCACTGACAAAACCCCCGACCTTATGCAGGACTTTTCCAAAGGGCGAAACGCAACGGTTGTCCATGAGCCCCGGCCCGGCAAGTCCTACGCACTTAACACCGCGATGGAGCGTGCCAACGGTTCCTTGCTGGTCTTCATCGACGACGATATTCTTCCGGCTAACGGCTGGTTAGAAGCCTATCGCGATGCGGCCGCTCACAATCCTGACACCGGCGCTTTCCTCGGGCAAATTCGCCCGGAATTTCTGGCTAGCGCACCCGATTGGCTGGTTCATTTAACGAATATCGGCAAATGCTGCGGTTGTACGCCACTGTCGCTCGCAGAAGGCCCCTGCCCTCCCCGGTTTGCCAAGGGCGGCAATTGGGCGATCAGGCGGACAGCACTCGAAGGATTACGGTTTGATGAGGAACGGACAAATCTTAGAGCAGGCGTAAAACCTACCGGCGGACAGGACACTGAAATGGCGCACCGGCTTGAACGAAAGGGTGCCGGGGTTCGTTTCGTGCCCAGTGCGCTCGTTCATCACCAGATCCAGCCACAGGAAATGACCAAAGAGTTCATTTTCAAACGCTACCAGAGGCTGGGCCGCGGCGCGGCGGCGCAGGGAAATCGCAGCTTTGCGCGCAATCTGCTTTTGCCCGTTGAGATCCCTGTTCTTGCCATAATCAGCGGGTTGGGCTGGCTATTTGGCGCAGACCGGCTTGCTGCCGTCAACATGACCCGGCTTGCTGCCTGTTTGGGACGTGCAGAATATATTCTGGGCCGCGCTGGCAGCTAACCGCAAAAACACTTCCGAACCTTTAGAGAAAAATAAGGTTTCTAACCTATTCACCATTTCTGATGACAAACGCTTGGGTATCTACGCCCAGCAGTGATTAATGTTTTTGGTGATGCTCCGTAACCGGGAAGTCACAAATAGGGGACGCCACGATGAGCGCTTTCGGACGTAAGAATGGACCCAGCGGGATGAAATCCGGCGCACGTCCCTCTTTCGGCGTAGCACGCCCGATGAAGGGCGGCGATAAAGCAGCCCCCAAAAGGGACGATGTTCCTCCTCCCGGCGGTGAGCAATTCCCTCCTTTGCCGGGTGAGGATCCTACCGCGCCCGCCGAAGCGGTATCCAGCGCGCAACCCAGCAAAAACGATGCGATGACTCGTCTGGCCGACCGCGCCAATGCGGTCATGGAAGGCAATGCAGAAGTTGGCGGTTTTGAAGCCAGCGTTCACAAAATCAAGGAGCAAGTGCTTCCACGCCTGCTCGAACGAGTTGACCCCGAAGCGGCGGCAACGCTGACCAAGGAAGAACTCTCCGAAGAATTCCGCCCGATCATCATGGAAGTGCTGGCCGAACTCAAAGTCACGCTCAACCGCCGTGAACAGTTCGCTCTCGAGAAGGTTCTGATTGACGAATTGCTCGGTTTTGGGCCGCTGGAAGAACTGCTGAACGACCCTGACATCTCGGATATCATGGTCAATGGCCCTGAGCAGACCTACATCGAAAAAGGCGGTAAACTGGTGCAGGCACCAATCCGTTTCCGCGATGAAAACCACCTGTTCCAGATCGCTCAGCGCATCGTGAACCAAGTCGGCCGCCGCGTCGACCAAACCACACCGCTCGCCGATGCCCGATTGAAAGACGGTTCGCGTGTGAACGTCATCGTTCCGCCGTTGTCACTCAAAGGCACCGCGTTATCCATTCGTAAATTCTCCGAGAAGCCGATTACGATCGATATGCTCAAAGAATTTGGCTCGATGAGCGACAAGATGGCCACCGCGCTGAAAATCGCGGGTGCGTGCCGGATGAATGTCGTTATCTCGGGCGGTACGGGCTCTGGTAAAACAACCATGCTCAACGCCTTGTCGAAGATGATTGATCCCGGCGAGCGTGTTCTGACGATTGAGGATGCCGCCGAACTTCGTCTGCAACAGCCGCACTGGCTGCCGCTGGAAACTCGCCCGCCGAACCTTGAAGGCCAAGGCGCGATTACCATTGGCGACCTCGTTAAGAACGCCCTGCGTATGCGTCCTGACCGCATTATCCTGGGTGAGATTCGCGGGGCGGAGTGTTTTGACCTTCTCGCTGCAATGAACACCGGCCACGATGGCTCCATGTGTACGCTGCACGCCAACTCTCCGCGCGAATGTCTTGGACGTATGGAAAATATGATCCTGATGGGTGACATCAAAATCCCGAAAGAAGCCATTTCGCGCCAGATTGCGGAGTCGGTCGATATTATTGTGCAGGTGAAACGTCTGCGCGACGGTTCGCGCCGTACCACCAACATTACCGAGGTAATCGGTATGGAAGGCGACGTGATCGTGACGCAGGAATTGTTCAAGTTCGAATATCTGGACGAGGACGATGACGGCAAGATCATCGGCGAGTATCGGGCGTCGGGCCTACGCCCTTATACGCTCGAGAAATCGCGTCAGTTTGGTTTCGACCAAGCGTATTTGGAAGCGTGTCTCTAATTCAGCAGCAAGGCTATTAGAGCCTATTCACCACTAAAGATGCCTTTGACGGCCAGAGCAATTAACCCTGCGCCAATCATGGCGCTGAACATAAATACGCCAGTCCATGGGACCCAGCCGATCCGATCTATTCTGGCGACCTTGTTCCGACGTTTCTCGGCAAATAATGCAAATATTGCGACGCCGATCAGCATCAACCCCCACAGCCCGACGATCTTCGCCTCACTGGCGAAGGTCCAAAACCGTTCGATCTGATCTGCCCATGACATAGCTCGCGCCATATGGGAGCGTGCGCTTTGCTTCTCAATAGGAGAAGTGCGGTTGATCGGCACTCTACTTACCCTATGGCCGCGCCATGGACGGTTCCGTTGCTTCTCCGCGCCCGATGCTTGCTTTGGGTGTGCGCTTTTTGACAGCGCTAACGCTTGCGACGATGGGCGCATTGCTGAAGCTGGCCGAGCAACGCGGGGCGCATCTGCTTGAATTGATCTTTTGGCGGCAGGCTCTGACTGTCGTGCTGGTCGGCAGCTTTCTGGTGCTGATCGGCAAGATCGCCACTGTTAAAACACGGCGACTATCTGCGCATATCCGCCGCGCGGTTTACGGAATAACCGGCATGGTTTTTGTCTATGGCGCAGTTGTCTTGCTGCCCTTGGCAGAAGCCACAACGCTGAGCTTCACCACACCAATGTGGGCGGTGGTGCTGTCGATGGTCCTGTTTCGTGAGAAGATCGGCTTTTATCGCGGGGCTGCGATTGCTCTGGGCTTCGCAGGAGTGCTGATCGTGATGCAGCCTGGCGGCGATATGCTTAATCCAGCGGGCACGCTAGTGGGTTTGATTGCGGCCTTTCTGGTCGCGCTCATTTCCATCCAAATCCAGGATTTGAACACGACCGAGAGCCCGTGGGCCATTGTGTTCTGGTTTACTGCACTCACCGCTCCGTTGGCGGCGCTGGCCATGCCGTTCGTGGCAAGTGCGCATGACCCGACCACGTGGCTCATTATCCTTGCCATGGCCTTATGCGGCGCGACGGCGCAGATGCTGCTCACCACCAGCCTGCGTTTTGGATCGGCGGCAACTATCATCATTATGGACTACACATCGCTGATCTGGGCGACATTATTTGGCTATTTCATTTTCGGGCGTGTTCCGCCTGCGACGCTGGCAATCGGCGCTCCGCTCATCATAGCCTCAGGGCTACTCGTCGCATGGCGGCAGAGGGTATTGTCGAAGCAGGCGCCAGCCCAGACCGAGACCTAGGGAACCGCAATCTGTTTTTCGCGTTTTCGCTTCATACCAGTGCGCATTTTGCGCGAAGAAATTGGAGAAAAGCTCATGACACGTAAGATATTTCTTGCCATCGGCATCACCGCTATGTCGCTCACAGCGACAGCATGCAACACAGTCAAAGGTCTGGGCGAAGACATCCAATCGGTCGGTCAAAGCGGTGAAGACGCAATCGACTGAGTGATAATACCCTAAGGGTCGCAGGGTTTCGCCCGTTCGTTTTTTTGAACGGGCGTTGCTCTATTTGCGATATGCCAGCAGTAAATTGTTTGCAGGCATGGAGTGGCGTGCGGTTCGCTTGAGCCCGTGCTTCTCGGCCAGTTCGTCCAGGTCAGCAATCCGCCGCAACCCCCAGCCCGGACAGCGCGCTTTTAAACTCCCATCGAAGTCGAGATTGGATTGCGCTGTCGGCACATCTTCCTCGATATAGGGCCCGTATGTAATCAGAGCGCCGCCTTTGGACAGGATCGATCCGGCATTGCGAAACAGACCAACTGTCGCCGCCCACTGGCTGATATGGATCATGTTGCAGCATAGAATTGCCACGCAACTCGCTATTGTCCAATTCGATGCAGCATCGATTTGAATTGGAGGAAGAATGTTGGTCAGTTGAGCTTCGTCAGACCATGCCGAGATCGAAGCCAAGGCTTCGTCTTCATAATCACTCGGTTGCCAGACCAAATCGGGAAATTGTTGTGCGAAATACACGGCGTGTTCGCCCGAACCACTGGCAACCTCCAAAACTGTTCCAGCTTCAGGAAGTTCGCCAGCAAGCACAGCGGCAATCGCCTCCCGATTGCGCAAAGTTGCTGGGGCGTGGCGTTTCATCGCGTGGCGCAATCAAACATTGATGCGATTGCGTTTCCAACCGAATGTCCGCGCCCTGCCTTCGCGGATAATCAGCCACATAAACAACCCAATCGGGCCAAGCATGAACGTGAAAAGCAGGACCGGTGCCTGCAAAACCCGCGAGAAGTACTTCGCATCGGCATCACGCGCTATCCAAAGGCCGACGAACAAATCAAACGCGAGATAGTGTACCCAGCCCACTGTCAATCCTCCGTCAGAGGCAAACAATGCGCGAACACCTTCGATGCTGGTGAAACTACCGGCTCCACCTTCACCCGAAGCGCCGGAGTCTACAAAACCGCCGATTAGCGAGACCATTCCTACAGTATAAACCAAACAGAGCAGAGCGACGCCGAGATACATCACGGCGCTCAAGATAAACGGCTTGCGCGGCAGCAGGATCAGAGCAAACCACGCGGCCATCGCCAGATAGTTCGCTGATTTGAATACGAGATCCCACATGGTTTTTTCCTGCCCTAGTCTTGCAATTGCGGCAGGCTGTGTGCCGCGCGCAAAATTGCATCATTATCATGTTTGAACTTGCCCGCTGCCTTGCGCATCGACAGCGCCAATGCCGCATCGGCAACATCCTCGGCCGATATTGACCGGTATTTACGATATTTGCCGTGCATCAACAGGTCAGTCAGCGGACTGAGAGTGATGCCCAGCCTCTCACCCGCACGGCGATCATTGCTACGTGCGCCGCGGAGCAATCCGGGCCGGAAGATATCGACGCGGTCGAAACCGATCTTCAGCAGATCGCGCTCGACTTCCCCTTTGACGCGCAGATAGAAGTTTTTCGAACCGGCATCCGCTCCGGTCGAACTGACTGCGATAATCCTCTCGACGCCGTGCTCATGCGCCGCCTTCGCAGTATCCAGAACCAAGTCCTGATCGACTGCACGAAAAGCTTCCTCGCTCTTGCCCGATTTGTTCCATGTGGTGCCAAGCGCACTGACCAAGACATCCGGCTTGATTTGACCGATCACCTTGCCCCACTGATCAGGCTCGGCAAGCATCATCTCCATCCGCGCACCTTCAGGCAGCTTCATCTCACGCCGGGCGATACCGAAGACGCGTATATCTTCGCGGCCAACCGCCCGTTCGATGATCGTGCGCCCGATCAAGCCGGTCGCACCAACGATTGCAATCTTGACCAAGTCAGACATTGCTCAACCCAGCTGGCGCAGAGCCATAAATCCTGGCGCATTGGTCAATAGCGTAGCGGTCCGTCATGCCCGCGATATAATCCGCAACATGGCGGCTGCGGGCGGGTTCGCTCTCGGGCAAGGTCGCGTGCCAATCGTGAGGAAGAAGCGAGGCATCCTGTTCATAGGCAGCGTATATCCGCGACACGACATCGCGCGCTTTCTCCGCAGTGGAAAGCTGCTCGGGGTGGTAATAGAGCTTCTCATACATGAAGTTCTTCAGCTTCCTTTCGGACTGCGCGAAGCCGGGCGAGAACGTCGCGAGCATTTTGCCTGCGCCATGAACATCATCCAGCGTTTCAATCCCGCTTACCGCCTTGCGCGTATGTTCGATCACATCATTGACCATCAGGCCGATCTGCCCGCGGACCAATTCGCGTAGCTGACGCTCTCTTTGCGCGCCGGGAAAGCGCTTTTCGACCATGCGCCACTGGTCGGCGACGAAATCGAGCGTGAGCAACTCGTCCAGATCGATAAAGCCTGCGCGCAAACCGTCATCAATGTCGTGATTGTCGTAGGCAATATCATCGGCAATCGCCGCGACTTGCGCTTCCAGCGAGGGATGTTTCCGGAGTGCAAGCGGATAATCTGCATCCAGTTCGGCCAATGCCCAGCTTGGTTCCTCGACCGGCCCGTTGTGCTTGGCCAAGCCTTCCAGAAGCTCCCACGTCAGGTTCAGCCCCTCATGGTCGCAATAGGGGCTTTCCAGCCGCATCAGCGTGCGCAGCGACTGCGCATTGTGATCAAACCCGCCATGCTTTTCCATCGCCAGCGACAGAGCTTTCTCCCCGGCATGGCCGAAAGGTGGATGACCGATATCATGTGCCAGACAAAGCGCCTCGGTGAGATCTTCGTCCAGACCCAACGTTCGCGCGATGACGCGGCCGATCTGCGCGACTTCCAAGCTGTGCGTCAGCCGTGTGCGGTAATGATCGCCGTCGGGCGCAATGAACACCTGCGTCTTGCTACGCAAGCGGCGGAAGGAAATCGAGTGAATGATCCGGTCACGGTCTCGCTGGAACTCGCTGCGCGGACCGCGCGTGCTATCTCTGTTTTCGAGGAATTCACGGCCACGAGAAGCGGTCGGATCAGCGGCGTAAGGGGCACGTGTCATAGGTGCGCGCGGCTTAGAGAATGCGGTGCCAGCCGACAACGGGAACAATCTGGCAACAGATCAATCGCCCCTGTGGTTCTCACCGAATATCCAGTCGACTGCAGCCTCGCAGTGAATGCTGGCGGAATCGAAGATCGGCAGGACATTGGCGTTGATATCGACTACCAATTCCAGCTCGGTGCACGCCAAGATGATAGCCGTCGCGCCCCTTTGTTGCTTTTGCGTGATGATCGTCTTGAACAACCGTTCCGCATCACGGCTGGCTTTGCCTGCCATCAGTTCTTCGTAAATAATCCTATCGATCAGATCGACGTTACCCATGTCGGGTGACATCAGATCGACACCATGCGCAACAATCCGCTGGCGGAAGAAGCTTTCGGTCATCACATTGCGGCGTCCGATAAGCGCCACATTGGTTTTGCCGGCTTCTGCGACTTTTGCGCCAATGCAATCACCTGCGTGAAGAATGGGAATATCGACCGCGTCTGAGATCGCAGCAAAGTCCTTGTGCATCGAGTTCGCGCAGATCACGAGGCCTTCAGCGCCCGCTTGTTCCATCCGTTTGGCAGAGCCAACCAGATGCTGCGTTGCCGCGTCCCAATCGGCATCATCCTTTAGCGCATGCAGCGACGCAAAATCCAAACTCTCGATCAGCAGTGGCGCGGTAGTGCGCGTAGTCGTCCGCCGTTGGACCAGCCGGTTGATCTGCTCAAAATACGTCCGGGTGGAGACCCAGCTCATCCCCCCGATCAATCCCAATTTACGCACTGCTTTTGATCTCCGCTCAAATATTCGCGAATATCCTCGCGCTGTAGCAATCTATCAGGTGTTCGCCCTGCGTCTATAGGTCAGTGGAAAGCCTTACTCTGCCCCAGTTTCAATCGTTTCCGGCAGGTTTGCCATAAAGCTACGAACTGTTGCTGCAGTTTCATTCGGCGCCTCTTCCATGGGCAAATGCCCGATATTCGGCAGTACCAGTAGTTCGCTATTTGGCAGATGAGTATTGAGCCATTCCCCTGCGGATAGAGGAATAATAGCGTCTTCCTCTCCCCAGATGATCAGCGAGGGAATATCAAGCGACGCCATTTGTTCTTCAGTGAACGGCACTCTGGTCTGGCTGAAACGGAAGATTGTCGCCGCGCGGTTGCCGGGATAGCGCAGCATTTCCCAATAGCGATCTACGGCTTCGTCAGTCACGATGTCCTGGTTTGTTACGCTCTGACGCAGGCTCTGCTCGACCATGCTGCGCGGCGTAACGTGCTTCATCAGCTCGCGAACACCCGGTGTCTGCGCGATAGTAAATCCGATATTGCCGCCACTTCCTTTCGTGCCGTCCTCGTCGTTTTTCTGTCGCGGCGGACCGCCGGCATCGACCAGGATCATCGCTTCCAGCCGTTCCGGATGTTGCAGGGCATATGCAAGAGTATGACCGCCCCCCATGGAATTGCCGCCAAGTGTAAACCGCGTCAGCTTTAGCTTGCCGGCAACCCGGTCAATCGTATCCACATAGGTCTGGATAGTGTAATCTTCATCAGGTGTCGCGCCGGTCAAGCCGTGTCCCGGCTGGTCAAACCGAATGATCCGGTAAGTGTCCGACAACCGCTCAACCCATGGATTCCACGTGAGCAAATCGGCGTTCGATCCGTGGAGAAGCACAATCGCAGGAGCATCTCTAGGACCTTCATCGCGAAGGTGAACAACCAGCCCGCTGTCCAGCTCGACAAATTGCGAAGGCTCGCCGCCATATTTGGCGCGCATCTCTGCCGGATCGGTATCGGGCGTGCGCAGAAACAGGAACGCGATGACCAACAGCGCGACGACAACACCGATAATTCTCAGCAGCCATTTCATGTCAAATTTCCTTCCGATTTACGGATAAAACCCAACACGATGGAACACATGGAACAGGGTCCAAGAGAAGGAATCGGGAGGGGGTAAAGAGGGATGGTTGTCATGCGATATGAGTAGCGTTTGTTGGACGGGTAGGACAGCGCTTCGTGTGAACCGCTACCTCAAAACGTCTTCTCCGGCATCGCATCAATCCAGCGGGTTATCACATCGACACCGTCCTTATCGACAGTTGTTTTGCCAAGCTCTGGCATCGCCACCCCGGGATTATCGCTGCCCATCCGGTGCACCATGATCGAGCGCGTGGAATCGCCGGGCACAATCGAGAAGTTCAGTCCGCCCGATCCGCGTCCAGCAGCGACCGGTCGCTTGCGAATACCGACGGCGGTCGGGTCATCCTGCTCCCACCGAAGATCGAGGCCCGAATTCGAGGCCTTTCCTTGCGGCTGATGGCAATGCGCGCAATTCACGTCGAGATAAGCGCGCGCCGTAGCGTTCACATCAGCTTTCTGGCGATGCTCCCACACCGGCAGTGTATTTGTGCCATCAGGCACTGCATCGACATGCCCCGCCTTAACCATATCCGCCATCCAGTCGCCCGAAAGATTGCGCGCTTTGGGGCCAATCGGCACGACCGCATCATCGATACTGTGGCATTGTTTGCACTGGTTCTTATTGGGCACACGGTAGCTGATCGTGCCATGTTCAGGCGTATCCACTTCCAGCCGCGCACCGACCAATGCGAGCTTCGCCTCAGTCTGCTCCTCATTCCACTTATAGGGCAACGCGAGCCAGCCATCAGCCCGATGCAGCAGAACGCGCGTTTCAATCAGACGCCTATCCTCACCTTCGCCATAGGCAAAGGTCTTGATCAAAGCGCTACCAACCGGGAATTGCAGCAACCCCTCGCCATCGGCAACTGCCTGCTTGCCCGCCGGCACATAGGCAAAGCGCAGCTTGATCGCGCTATCGGTATAGAGCGGTGTGTTGAGCCGGTAGGGGATGACACCCGCACTCGGGATCTGTGCAGTCGCATCAGCGAAGAAGCCATAATCCGATAGCGAGCGTGGCAGTTTAGTTTCCAGAACTGCCGTATCATTGACAGCTGTTACTGCGACCACCGTCGCCTGCACAGCAATTGCGCAGCCCGCAGAAAGCGCGGCAGCGCCCAAAATGGAGAGACTCAGCCGCTTCATTGCTTGACGGCCGCCTCCATCGCCTCTGGCAGCACAATTGGCTTCAGCACCAGCGGCTTGTCTGCGTCACCCGAAAGATCGACCACGCTCGGCTTGGCTTCGGTGAATGGCTGCGCGGGCTTGGTAAAGCCGAGCGACAACACGGGCACATCATCCTGCACCACAATGTCGCTGCCATTGCCATCATGCGTCACTGGCGGGATCGTGCCGCCAAATGCAGCTGCAAGCATCTCGCCGCCGCGCATTGCCGGTTTATATCCGGCGCGGCCCTGAACATTATCCTTCACCAGAATATTGACCGGCAGCGGATTGTAATCCGCGTCCTCGGTCTGATTGGGATAGGCGGTAATCAGCACATTACCGGTCGCATTTTCAGCAAACACATTGCCGAACACTTCCACATTGAAGTGGCTCATCACCATCACACCCATGCCCGATGGGACACTGGCCACGATATTGCCCTCGGGCGCGAAATTGCGCGTATTGTTGTCGACGACGATATTGTTGAACACACGCACATCGCGGCCGCCTTGCTGCGGAATATCGGGCAAGTCGAATACCAGAATACCGCCGGTGTTGTTCACCGCGAGATTGTTATAAACATCCGCTCCATAGCTGTTTTCGATCTCGATTCCGGCCACATTGTATTTGGCGACCGAATTGCGCACGATGATGTTTTTCGATTGGCCGACATAGATACCTGCATCAGACGCAGCGATGGTGGTCACACTATCGACCAGCACATTCTCGCTCTCGACCGGATAGATCGCATAGGCACCGTTTTCTTCATGCGGGCCGCGCGTCCATTCGACGCGGAGTTTGTAATAGACGATATTGTCGGCGCCTTTGGATTTGATCCCGTCGCCTTTGGAATTCTCCATTCCAAACTCGCGCAGCACAACATTGTCGCTGGTCACCAGCAGCCCCTCGCCTGCGCCCAACTGGTTCGAGAAATCGAGCACAGTCTGATCCATCCCCGCACCGCGCAATGTCACGCCATCGACATCCAGACTAAGCCCGTCGGTCAATGCGAAGCGGCCTGCCGCAAGGACGATCTCGTCACCTGGTTCGGCCAGAATAAGCGCTTCCTGCAATCGTTCCTGCGCGCCCTCGCCAGGAGCAACCGTGATTGTGTCGGCCCATGCAGGTGTTGCCGCCATCAGCAAAGCACCGGCGGCAAGACAGATGCGGTTCAGCTTATTCATTCTACGTCTCCCTTTGAAACTCACTCTGCGCCAAAATCAATGTGAAACCAAGTCGCAGTTTTGGGCGTATCTATAATTAGAACGATAAATGAGGATACCGAACATGACACTTGCCCGTTCTCTGCTGCCCGCGATTGCCGCTTTCGCGTTCGCAACGCCTGCACAAGCAGCGCCCGCCTCAATCGCAGGCAATTGGAAGACCGATGACGGCAAATCGGTAATCCAGTTTTACAAATGCGGCAGCTCCATGTGCGGCAAAATTTCCAAGTTTCTTGTGGCAGAACCCAAAGGCGGCGCGCGCGATACAGAAAATCCCGACAAGGCGAAGCGCGATCGAAAACTGCTTGGTTTGCCCATCTTCTGGAGCCTGAAACCCGGCGGCGAACGTTTCAAAGGCCAAGGCTACAGCCCCGAAGATGGCCGTTACTTTAACGCACAGGTCTGGCGCAGCGGCAGCATTCTGAAAGTCAGAGGGTGCGTCGCAGTGTTCTGCAAAACAGTGAATTTCACCAGAGCGTGAGGCTGCTCAGCCAATACCGATGGCGCAGAGCCCTGCGCTGGAAGTGACGACCGTGACGGTTTCTGTGTCGGTCCCGCGCCGCAAGCGCTTGATTAGATCGCCGAGCCCATCGGGCTTGTCGGTCTCTCCGTCACGCGGTGCCATTCCTTGCCGCAGCTCGTAAAGCTGCTGAATGCTCAGCCGGTCAACCATGCGGGCCGCCATACAACTGGCCCGCTTTTCCGACATGCCCGATTCCAGCAATGCGGACTCGACGCGCCACTGCACAACCGGCTTCGCGAGGCCTGTTTGAAGCGCAATCCCCACGAGCAGAACCAGCACAATGATGGCAAAGAGCAGCTTGCGCATCAATCGATGCTCTTCACGATCTCTTCGACCATCTTTTTCGCATCGGACAGCAGCATCATGGTCTGGTCCATATAAAACACATCATTGTCGACGCCGGCATAACCGACCCCGCCCATGCTGCGCTTGATGAAAAAGACCTGCTTGGCCTTGTCCACATCGAACACCGGCATACCGTAGATTGGCGATGATTTGTCGGTCTTCGCCGCCGGGTTCACAACGTCATTCGCGCCGATGATGAAAGCGACATCCGCCTGCGCAAATTCGCTGTTGATGTCTTCCAGCTCGAACACTTTGTCGTAATCGACGCTGGCTTCGGCGAGCAGCACATTCATGTGCCCCGGCATCCGTCCCGCAACCGGGTGGATGGCAAATTTTACGCTGACGCCCTTTTCTTCCAGCAGATCGCACATTTCGCGCAGAGCATGCTGCGCCTGCGCCACCGCCATACCGTAACCCGGGATGATGATGACGTTCTCGGCCTGCTCCAGCATGAAGGCCGCGTCGGCCGCACTGCCTTGTTTATACGGGCGCTGCTCGCGCGGTTCACCATCGCCGCTGCCGCTATCATCCGCACCAAATCCGCCCGCGATAACGCTGATGAAACTGCGGTTCATGGCCTTGCACATGATGTAGCTGAGGATCGCCCCCGATGAACCGACCAGCGCGCCGGTAATAATCATTGCAGTGTTACCCAGCGTGAAGCCCATCGCCGCTGCCGCCCAGCCGGAGTAACTGTTCAGCATCGACACCACGACCGGCATATCTGCCCCGCCAATCGGAATGATCAACAGGAAGCCGATAATAAACGCCGCGACCGTAATCCAGATAATGAGCTGACCTTCGCCCGCTCCCGCCGCACCGGACACTGCATAGGCAGCAATCATCCCGAGAATGGCGAGAAGCGTTCCCAGATTGATGAAATGCCGCATAGGCAGCAGGATCGGATTGCCGCTCATCCGCCCCGACAGCTTCAGGAAAGCTATGACCGAGCCGGAGAAGGTGATCGCACCGATCGCGATACCGAGGCCGAGTTCGATCCGGCTGACCGTCAGGATTTGCCCCGCGCTATCGGTAATCCCGAACGATGCGGGGTCCAGCCAAGCGGCCAAACCCACAACAACTGCCGCGAGACCAACCAGAGAGTGAAAGCCTGCGACCAGTTCCGGCATCGCTGTCATCGCGATCTTGCGCGCTACAGTGACTCCGATAACCCCGCCCAAGAACATTGCGATGCCGATTTCCGGCAGTGTAGCAACATCATGCGTGACCAGCGTGGTCACGACAGCGATCAACATACCGATCATGCCATAACGGTTGCCCGCGCGGCTCGTTTGCGGCGAACTCAGTCCGCGCAGAGCAAGAATGAAGAGCACTCCCGCTGCGAGATAGGCGAGCATCGCCCAGGCCGGTGTGCCAGCGCCTACAGCGCCCGATGCCAGGACGGAGAGCATCATTTGCCCTCCTTCTTCTTATACATCGCCAGCATTCGCTCGGTAACAGCGAAACCGCCAAAAATATTGACGCTCGCCAGCACGACCCCGAACAGCCCCAGCCACTTTGCGGCGGGACTGCCCGCTTCAGCCGCCGCGATCAACGCGCCGACTATAATCACGGACGAAATCGCATTGGTCACCGCCATCAGCGGCGTATGCAGCGCGGGTGTCACCGACCACACGACGTAGTAGCCGACAAAGCAGGCCATTACGAAAATCGAAAGTATCGAGATAAAGTCCACAGGAGGCCTTTCGTCAGGTCAGTGAATTACAAATATTCAGCGCGATGATCAGATCATTCCCGCCATTTTTTCGAGCGCCGCTAGACGCCGGTTCAAATCTTCCAGCTCGGCATTGAAAGCGGCCATGCTCTCTTCGTTATCGGTCGGGCCGCATTCTGCGGTGTTGACGCTCCAAAAGTGATTGAAGCGCCCCTCGACAATCGCGAGATCGACTGCGAACGGCGTATCCGCGACCCAATCGCGCAATTTCTGGAAGCGCTCCGCAGGCTCGGCATAACGCGCCAGTTGGTCGGTATTCGCTGTATAAGGGCAGACCGGATTGAGCTTGGCATAGGTTTCAAATGCCTCGGCCCGGAATGCTGCTCCGGCAATCGCTTCATCGCGGCCATAGTCTGGTCCGCTGCCACTCAACTGCGAACAGCCAGCTAGAGCGAACAGGAAAAGCGGAGCTAACGGCTTCATCCGAGCAGCCTTTCATTCACAATTTTACCGCCTTGCGTCAGCCGCACGGCATCACCGATTTCCTCGTCGAGCACAGGCTTGCCTTGCTCTGCGTCCCAGAACGCGGAGAGGAAATTGTAGAGATTGCGTGCAAACAGCGCCGATGCATCTGCCGCCAGATGGCTGGGTGTGTTGGAGAAACCCATGATCTTGACGCCATGCTTCACCACTATCTTGTCAGGCTCGCTGCCTTCGACATTGCCGCCCTGCGCAACCGCCAGATCGAAAATCACGCTGCCTTGCTTCATCGTAGCGATCTGCGCGTCGGAAATCAGGCGCGGTGCAGCGCGACCCGGGATCAGCGCGGTCGTGATCACGATATCCTGTTTGGCAATATGACTGGATACCAGTTCGGCCTGCGCCTTCTGGTATTCTTCACTCATTTCGGTGGCGTAGCCGCCGCTGCCCTCGCCTTCGATACCCGCGACGTTCTCCACGAAGATCGGCTTGGCACCGAGCGACTGAATCTGCTCCTTGGTGGCACTGCGAACATCAGTCGCGCTGACCTGCGCGCCAAGACGCTTGGCGGTCGCGATGGCTTGCAAGCCCGCAACGCCGACACCCATGACAAAGCAACGCGCCGCCTGAACCGTCCCGGCAGCCGTCATCATCATCGGAAAAGCGCGGCCATATTCATTGGCTGCAGAAATCACCGCCTTGTAGCCTGACAGGTTGGACTGGCTGGACAGAACATCCATGCTTTGCGCCCGTGTAATGCGCGGCATGAATTCCATTGATAACGCTTCGAAGCCCGCCTTGGCATAGGCCTCGACCCGACCCTTGTCGCCGACCGGATCGAAAGTCGCGGCAACCCACGCGCCCTTTGCAGCGCCTTTCAGCGCCGCAACATCGGGAGCCTGCACGCTGAGAATAATCTCTGCCCCCTCAGCCGCTTTTGCTGCCGTCGCGATGGTAGCGCCCGCATCTTCAAAAGCAGCATCGGAAATCGACGCAGTTTCGCCAGCGCCTTTTTCGACAGTCACTTCGGCACCGAGCGCAATGAACTTCTTCACCGTTTCGGGAGTGATCGAAACGCGCGCTTCACCGGCGGCGCGTTCTTTCAGGGCTGCGATTTGCAAAGTGGCGATCTTAGTTGGAGATCAGAATGACGACGATGGCGGTAATGACCGCAATCACGGGTACCGTCCATTTCAAATTAGCGATGAAGGCGCTGTAGGTTTTCTCCGCCGCTTTCATGTCGTTTGCCGATGCCATTATACGTATTCCCCATTTGAAAAGTGTTGAACGAGACGTTCGGTAGCGGTCTATCGCGCGCTTTGCTGTGCATCAAGGGCCTGAAACTTCTTCTTAGCCTTAATTAGACCTTTACCGGTTCGCTCTAAACGGAGGGTCTGTACCGCAACGGGACGGTTTTGGAGACTATGGCAGAGAGCGAATCGCGCCTTTTGATGCTGATCGATGATGAGCCGGCGCAAAGCCGGTTGATCACTGCACTCGCCGCGCGCGAGGGTTGGCGCACGCTTGTCGTCGAGGATTCAGAGACCGCGATTGCGATGCTCGGAACACGCCAAGGCATGCAATGCTCAGCGATTATTCTCGATCAATGGGTTCCAGGCGATGATGCCTGTACTTTGATCGAAGAACTTAAAGCACGCCGTCCGGCCATGCCGATCCTGATGCTGACCACCAGCGCTAGTCCGCTGCTCGCGGTCGAAGCAATGCGTTCGGGTGCGACAGATTACCTTATCAAGCCGGTCTCGCCTGATCGGCTGATGCAGGCACTGCGCAGTTCTACCAAGCAAGAGGCGCCTAAAGACGAGCTGCAGCCGCTGACCGAGAAAATGAATACCGTGCTCGATTTCGACGCGATGATCGGCAATGCCCCGGAATTTCGCTCGGCATTGGCCAAAGCTGCCAAGGCTGCACGCGGGCACGGGCCGGTTCTGATCGAGGGCGAAAGTGGAACCGGCAAGGAAATGTTGCTGCGCGCAATGCATGGGGCCAGCCCGCGCGCCAAAGCACCGATGCGCCTGATCAATGTCCGCAGCGTGGCGGCCAATTCCATCGAATCTGTCCTGTTCGGGCATGAGCAGAACGCTTTTCCGGGCGCATTTGACCGCCAGATCGGCGCTTTGCAACAATGCGATGGCGGCACGCTGATCCTCGACGAGATCGACCGTTTGGATGCAGATTTGCAGGCCAAATTGGCAGAGACAATGTCGTCCGGCATCGTGCGGCCCATTGGTGCCAAGCACGGTTTCAAGATCGACGTCCGTTTGCTCTGCGCGAGCAATCTGCCGCTCACCGATCTAATCGACGAGAAAAACAATATCGGGCACTTCCATCCGGATCTGCTGGACGAGATCTCGCAAACCAAAATATCGTTGCCGCCCCTGCGCGACCGCCAGGGTGACATCACGGCGTTGTCGCGTCATTTCCTCGCCCGCTTTGGCGATCAACCTGGAATGGTGCAAAAGTCGATCAGCGATGGCGCGCTGACTTTGCTGGCCGCCTATGATTGGCCGGGCAACGTGCGCCAATTACAGGCTGTTTTGTTCCGTGCCGCCGTGTTCTGCGACAAGGAAACTCTCACCGCTGAATCCTTCCCGCAATTGTCCGAAATCCTTGGTGAACTCGACGATGCAATTAATCCGCTTCAGGAAGGTGTCGGCGTTATGCTCTACACGCCTGACGGGAATTTGCGTCCGCTGGAAGAGATCGAAGCTGATGTGATCCGCCTCGCCATCGGCCACTATCGCGGACGCATGACAGAGGTCGCACGCCGCCTCGGCATTGGCCGCTCGACGCTCTACCGCAAGCTCGGCGATCTCGGGATTGGCGACGCAGCCTAAATCGGCCTAGGCCCCGGCATGTCTTACTGCTAGGCGCCGCTCCATGAAAAACGAACTCGATTTTAGCGGGCGTTCTGCGCTTATCACTGGTGCTGCCTCGGGCATTGGCGCGGCGAGCGCGAAGTGGCTCGACCAGAGCGGTATCGGAAAGCTGATCTTGATCGACAAGGATGCAGACGGCCTCGCAGCGATGGAGCTGTCCTGCGACACAGAGCTCCACACCGCCGATGTCAGTGATGAGGGTTTCTGGAACGGACTTGATGTCACTCTCGACAGTCTCGATCATGCGATCGTCAATGCGGGTATTGGAGCGTTTGCCCCGATAGCGGACCACACATTCAGCGATTGGCGCAAAGTGATGAGCGTCAATCTGGATGGCGCATTTTTGACCCTGCGCACGGCACTACGCGCGATGAAAAAATCGGGCGGAGGGAGCGCGGTTCTGGTCGCCTCTATCACTGGCCACAAAGCTGTACCCGCCATCGGCGCCTATGGTGTCGCCAAAGCCGGCGTTTCGCACATGGCACGCCTCGCAGCGGCTGAAGGCGCAGCGGATAAGATCCGCGTCAACGCTATTGCCCCGGGCGGGGTCGACACGGCGATCTGGGACGCTGGTGAAGCCTTTCAGAAGATGGTCGAAGAGCAAGGCCGCGAAGCCGCCTTACAAGCGCTCGCCGTTGGAACACCGCGCGGCAAACTTGCAACATCAGACGAGATCGCCGGAAATATCGGCTACCTGCTGAGCGATGCCGCCGCCAATATCACCGGAACGGTGCAAATAAGCGACGGCGGTTTTTCGCTCTAGGGTCAGGAACGGGAACGGACGCCTACGAGCAGGCTCGCTGCGTCCTAACCGCCACCAGCATCAACGCTGCCCGCAGCGCTGAACGGTGCGAGGTAGCATGCGATAGTTCTCGATTTTGACGCGATATTAAGGCTTATCGCGCTAGTCTAGCAGCCGATGATCGTGCCAGTTGGGGCAGATCCAACGCGAGGACCACACATGGCACAGGACGAATTCCAACAGGTTTGCGACCAGTTTTCAAGCGTGGTCGACGACGAGCAATTCGAGCGGTTCCGCTGGGACCGGGACGAAGCCCCGAAACTCGCGCGGTTGGTCGAGCTGGTGAAGGAATCTTTTGAAGGCCGCCGTGATTTTGAACTTGCCGAAGAAGGCGCGACATCCGACTTCAAACAATATGTCATCAAGGTGCACAGCAAGCGTACCGTGGCCGTTTCGGTGAAGCTGCAGGATGGCAAGGCCGTGCTGGGTTGCGATACCGTGGACAGAAGCGCCTACACGCTGGCTTCCAAAGAGCCTGTCACCACCGACTATGACAACGTCGACGAACAATGGATCGCCGATGCTCTCAAAACGCTGATCAGCCGGGTACGCGCACCGTAATCTGCCAACGGTTGCGAAGTTACCTCGCCGGAAGATCAGCCGCAATATCCCCGAAGTCAGTAAGCGCCGCATCGCGCATCCCGCGCCACACATTGCGCGCCTGAACCGCCGGTGCAACATCGTGAACACGGTGCAGTTGTACCCCCGCATTCATTCCCGCAATTGTCAGCGCGATACTACCGCCCAAGCGCTGCTCGGCCGGTGCCTCATTCGATAGCGCACCAATCATCCGCTTACGACTGGCGCCCAGCAGCAACGGCTGCCCCAGCGCATGAAACAACGGCAGAGCGTTCATCAGCGCAAGGTTCTCAGCCAGCGATTTGCCAAAACCGATGCCCGGATCGAGGATGATATTTGCTCGATCAATACCCGCAGCGATCGCTGCATCACGCCGCGCTTGGAGCCAGTCAAACACATCGAACACAACGTTCAAATAGTTCGCGTTGCGGTGAAGGTCCTCTCCTTCCCCCGGTGCATGCATCAGCACCACCGGGCATCCGCGCGCAGCCATCAGCTCCAGACTACGCGGATCATGCCTCAAAGCCGACACGTCATTGATGATATGCGCGCCCGCGTCGAGCGCAGCCTCCATAACCGCCGGACGCCGCGTATCGACACTGATCGCCGCGCCCATTGCAGAACAATATTCGACCGCTGGCAACACCCGCTCCAGCTCGTCGCCTTCCCATGTCGCTGGCGCACCAGGACGTGTGCTTTCGCCGCCAATATCGACCATCGCCGCGCCTGCTTCGAGCATCGCCGCGGCATGCGCGCGGCCTGCCTCGACGTCATCCAGAAACTCGCCGCCGTCCGAGAAACTGTCGGGCGTCACGTTGAGAATGCCCATGATCTGCGGCTGATCGAGCACGATTGTCCGGTCGCCAAGGTGTAACGGTTGATGCGTAGCGCCCAGTGCCGTCCATTGCGCCTGCGCTGCACTCGCCAGATCATCGGGCAGCGCGGACAGCACATCGTCCATACCAGAAGGCGCCACCAGCCACCGCTGAACTGTCTTGCCACCGCTCCGATGCAACACCGCAAACCGGTGCGCATAGACCATCCCGCCCGCAAGCCGGACCGTATCGCCTTCCTCACTTTGCGGGCTTTCAGACGGCCCGATGGGCCGGATGTATATCTTATCGGTCATTTGGCTCTCAACATCCTCTTCACGTCAATTCCGCGAAAGCGGGAACCGCGGGGGTGGCTAGGCGCTCGATTACTCCGGGTTCCCGCTTTCGCGGGAATGACGGGCGGTTAAGATCTGTCATGCGCAGTTCTCCCCTCGGTAAATCCAACACGATGGAACACATGGAACAGGGTCCAAGAGAAGGAATCGGAACAGATTGGATTTGTAATGATCATCCTGCGATTCTAGCGGTGCAGAAGCCCGTAGGACAGAGACGATATCGCCTTATTATCATCGTGATGTCGATTTCCCGACTACCGCCGAAACCTGCTTCCATTTTTGAGGGTTTAATCAGCGTTTAGCGCTGACAAGTGTAAGCCTGCCTTACAATCATTGCCCAGCGTCCCCATATCTATTCTACGTCGTTGCGGCATGTTGGCCGGAACGCTGTCTGACGGTGTCTCCTTACGATCAGATTTTAACTGATCGGCTTTCCTGAGACAGATTTAGCAATCGCCACGTACGGATGTTCGACAGACCGAAACGAGCGATCCTGCAGGACTGCCAACAAACAGTTCCGTATGAATAAAGATCAAGGAAAGCCCAATCAATGGCCAAGTCACAAAGAAAATCGAAGCGTGAGATCCGCAAGCCGAAAGCAGAGAAGGTCAAAACCAACGCCTCGAATCCATCACAAAAAGCTGGTGTAATTCCAGGCCTGGAACACATGAAAACCGGACGCGGCAAGTAACACCCCGGTGCGCCTGACCGCAGAAAAGTGCCGCGCCGAACAGGCACGTCAACTGGACTTGTCCCTAAGCGATCCCCTGCTCAATCGCCGCCGGATTGCGGCCACGGCAGCCGAGGCGTGGGGCAAAGAGGCGTTACGAGCAGAAGAGTATGAAGCTGACGCGACGGCTCCGCTCAGCCAAGAAGATACCGAAATTGCGCAAGAATTTGCCGAAGAAGCCAAAGGCGAGCAGGGCACGCATGCAGATTAGACACTTTGTGATCTACGGGCTGGTGGCGCTGCTCGTCGTGATGCTCATTGCCTTGGCCGTTGGGCTTTACCGCCACTTCACGTCGGGGCCGAGAGATAGCAGTAATTAGCGCGTGACAGAATGTAGAGCAGGTAAAGCCGCTCTCTCGCAACCTACCAACTGAGCGCAGGGATTTCTACAAGCTGTCGATAGCTCCTCTAAAATCAGCGACAACGCGCTTTGAATCCAGGACCGGACGTTTGGACAATGTGTTCTCCCTGTCGATTTCCAACAGGTAAGGCGCGACAAATCCGGCGTAATGATCCTTGCGCCGCTGTGGTAAGTCTTTCCAGCCAGTGATAGTCTCGCGACAACCTACCGTTCCGCAAGAGCACGGATAGGGGAAATGCTCTATACGAAAATTGCGCATCGCATAATCATACGTCGCTTCCTCCTCCACGCCGATATCTCTGATCGCAACGATATCATGGCCTCCGGATTCGTTCAGGATGATACCGCAATTCGGGTCGCAAGAATGATTGAAGATCGAGCTGAAACCTTTGTGAAAGCCGAATTTTGTCTTGCTCAATTGCGATGCATGAGAGTGATTTTGGACGGGGATGTCGTCGAGCACACCTACGTAGAGAGTTTCACCCCGTGTGAATGGCTCTAGGGCGAAGACACCCTGACCACGGCCACGGGTGAATCGGCGTTCAATATTGGCAGTCATGACAGAGTCCTCTTGCGCACGGGACGGTACTGCCGTCCGCGGTCGAATTTCGTGGAGTTTGCGGGATATTGTGTGACGCCTAGATGTCCACGCGCTGAGCGCAGACGCTTTTCACAAAGATCAACAGCGTCGTGTTCGCCTGAAACAGGTTCGTCCCATGCGAAATTCATCAACGCTATTTGGTGGTCATAGAGAAGTCTATTGAGGTCCAATGCGCTTTACTCCCTGATGCGGGAGCGCAATTGTCTCTCAGTCGAAGAGGGGCATTAAAAATGGTCTCTCGATGACTTTTATATGGTAACCCTTCTATCGCTTTACAAGCTCATGGGGAGAGTATCTGTTCGGTATCCGGTCGCGCTTTTTCGCCTGTTCGCGCGCCCAAATTGCTACCGGACCGTCAATCCTCAACCGCCAACAAGTAATCCTGCCGCGCTGCATCGATCGGCTTCACGTCGCCATCGACCTCATAGTGCCAGAACGTCCAGCCGTTGCAGCTTGGGGCATCTTGCAACTCTTTGCCGAGCCCGTGGATTGAACCGGCTTGCTTGCCATGCGTTACAGAACCGTCGGCGCGGACTTCTGCGATCCAGCGGCGCTTCTTGTCGAAGATTTTGGTACCCGGTTTGATATAGCCGTTCTCGACCAGCGCGCCGAAAGCGACTTTGGGGGCATTGCGGCCCGCTTGCATAGTTTGCAGCGCGCTTTCGTCTAGCGGAAGCTCTTTCTCGATCCGCTTGAGAGCGGCTTCGGTATAGATGCTTTCACGCTCGCAGCCGATCCATTCGCGGCCCAAACGTTTCGCAACCGCGCCGGTCGTGCCGGTGCCGAAGAACGGGTCGAGCACAACGTCGCCTTTCTCGGTTGTCGCCAGCATCACGCGGTAGAGCAGTGCCTCTGGCTTTTGTGTTGGGTGGACCTTTGTGCCGCCTTCTTTCAAACGCTCACCGCCGCCGCAGATGGGCAGCACCCAATCGCTGCGCATTTGCAGTTCATCGTTCAGCGTTTTCATTGCGCGGTAATTGAAGTGGTATTTCGCTTTTTCACCCTGCGAACACCAGATCAGCGTCTCATGCGCATTGGTGAATCGGGTGCCGCGGAAATTGGGCATCGGATTGCTCTTGCGCCACACGACATCGTTGAGAATCCAGAAGCCTAAATCCTGCAGAATCGCGCCGACGCGGAAGATATTGTGATAGCTGCCGATGACCCACAGCGCGCCATCGGGTTTGAGAATGCGTTTGGCTTCTGTCAGCCAAGCCTTGGTGAAATCGTCATAGATTTTGAAGCTATCGAACTGGTCCCAATCATCGGTAACCGCATCGACTGCGCTGCCATCGGGACGGTTGAGATCGCCGCCGAGCTGAAGGTTGTAGGGTGGGTCTGCGAACACCAGATCGATGCTGGCATCGGGGATGCTCCGCATCGCCTCCACACAGTCGCCAGACAGGATCTGACCCAAGGGTAATTTGGACGGCAGATCGGCCTTCTGGACTTCGGTCTTCTTGGCGCGAGCCTTGGTTGGTGCGCGCTTTAGTAAGGTCTCTTGGACCCCCATACTCATTCCCCCGATTGAAGTTATCCACAGGGTGAGTCCTAGCGGACTCCACGTCAAGGAAAGAGTTTTCGCAGAACATGGTTAACAGGCCGCTAACCATGGCGGAACCAAGAGTGAACGAAAAGAGTCCCCCACAACATATTGAGTCTGCTGAGAATTGCAGACTCGATATGGTGGGGTGTTGCGCGAAAGACTCTCCCGCTGATTTAAGTGTCGATTTAGATGAGCAGCATCACGTTGAACGCCGCAAAGCCGAGCAAGAGCGCTCCACCAAGCCAGCGATTGATGCGGTTTGCGAACCAGCACAGCAGCAGCAGCATGAGCGCCGAGCCGACCACCAGTGGCAGTTCCACATCGACCAATTCAGCCGGGATCGGGAATGGCGCGATGGTCATCGTAACTCCGCCGATCAGCAACAGATTGTAAATGTTCGATCCGACTACATTACCCAGTGCCAGACCGGACTTTCCGCGAAGCGCAGCTGCAACTGACGCCGCCAGTTCCGGCAGCGATGTGCCGATAGCGACCACGGTCAAACCAATCACGGTCTCGCTCAGACCGGCGAAGCGCGCGATATCCACCGCGCCATCGACCAGCAACTTACCCCCGACAACTAGCGCCGCCACACCGATAATGAAGAACAGGATCGCCTTCCACAGGATCGGCGGGTCTTCGTCTTCTTCCTCATCATCAGGACGCGGGTGGCGGTAGCGCCACACAATATAAACCACGAGCAGAACCAGTAGGCCCATGCCAAGCAGCGGCGAAGCAATGCCTTGCCACGTCAGCAGCCAGATCAACACCGATGCGGCCAAGGCGACAACCGCGTCGCGCCGCCCCGCCCCGGTCAAGACAATCGGCGCAACCAGCGCGGCCGCACCCAGGATCAGCAGCGTATTGGCGATATTGGACCCGGCGATATTACCCCAGGCAATACCCGGCGATCCGATCATCGCCGCCTGAATACTGGCGACCATTTCCGGCATTGAGGTGGCAGCGCCGACAATCACCAATCCCGTGACGAGATTGGATATGCCCATCCGTTGCGCAATTCCCACGGAACCGCGCACCAGCCATTCGCCGCCAAACCCAAGTCCGATCAGGCCCGCAAGGACCAGCAGTGCCGCTGTTGTCATGCAGCAGGCTTACTCGCTGCGCGGAGAATAAACACCCCGCCCAGTGCAGCAACCAGCGATCCGCTCAGCACGCCCAGTTTCACCGCAGCAATCTGTTCCGGCGAAACAAAGGCAAGGTTACCGATAAACAGGCTCATGGTGAAACCGATACCGGCGATCAGCGACAGACCCCAGATCTGCATCCAGCTGATACCTTCTGGCAGGGTGGCGATACCGGTCTTCTCTGCAATCCATGCGAAACCAACGATACCAATTTGCTTGCCGACAACCAGGCCCATTGCGATGCCCAGCGGCAGCGGTGCAAGCAGAGATGAAACTTCGATATCGAGCAAGCCGACACCTGCGTTAGCGAAGGCGAAAATCGGCACAACGAGGAATGCGACCCATGGGTGCAGTCCGTGCTCCATATGCTCGAGAACCTTCTCCCCATTGCGGTCATGCAGCGGAATAGTCATCGCCAAGGCAACACCTGCCAGCGTCGCGTGGACGCCCGATTTAAGGACGAAATACCACAGGATCACACCGAGAATGACATAGGGAATGCGCGATCCGATCTTCACACGGCCGACCAGCAGCAACGCGACAAATACTACCGCAGCTGACAGCAGCATGTCGGTCTGTACACCCGGCGTGTAGAACAATGCGATAATCGCAATCGCGCCGATATCATCGATAACCGCAATTGCAAGGAGCAGCGCCTTCAGCGCAACCGGAACGCGGCTGCCAAGCAGCGCAAGGATACCCAGAGCAAAGGCAATGTCAGTCGCTGCGGGGATTGCCCAGCCCGCGAGATTCTCCGGCTCATTCCAGTTGATGCCCAGAAATACCAATGCCGGCAACGCCATACCGCCAATTGCGGCAAAGAGTGGAAGAGAGGCTTGCTTCCAGCTCGATAGCTGGCCGGTCAAGACTTCGCGCTTCACTTCCAGTCCAACGAGGAAGAAGAACAGCGCCATCAGGCCATCATTGATCCAGAGCAGGGCGGATTTTTCGATCCCGGTGCCGCCAACCGTGAACACGACCGGCGTCGCCAGAGTATTCAGATACCAGTCGGACAGGCTGCTATTCGCGACCACCAACGCCAAAAACGCCGCGACCATCAAGACGATGCCGCCGGCGCTCTCCGCTTTCAAAAAGTCCCGCAAATACTTGCCGGTGGTCTCTACCGCATTCTGAACGACCATAATCCTTTGCCCCTTGCATAAGCCCGTTTGCAGGCCCCTATAGCAAACGGCGCCGCGGAATACACCGCCACGCCGTTACTGTTTGTCTATAATGTGTGAGGCGACGCCTGGTTCCTCGGGAGGAGGGGATGAGAGAACCAGACGCCGCCCTTACCGATTATTGCGGTGCTGGCCTATTACTGGCCTGCACCTCGGCAATTCGATCTTTGAGCTGCAAGCGGATACGCTTGAGGACCTTTACATCGTCCTGCTTGCCATATGACTTGCTGGTATCGATCAGGCGATCAATCCGGCGATGTCTCTGGCGCAATTTCTTGAGATAGTTCTTCATCGAAATCTCCTGTTGCTGCCCTGTTGAACACTATATTGCAGCGATCGTTCGATAATTCCAATTGTATGTATTCGCAGTTTTTGATAGAATTCACCTATCATGCCAACATTACGTCAATTGCAATATCTGGTCGCTATCGAAGACACCGAGCATTTCGGGCGCGCTGCCGATAGCGTCAATGTCACCCAGCCGACGCTCAGCCAACAGCTCAAGGAGTTGGAACTGCGCCTAGGGACCAAGCTGGTAGAGCGCGGCAGGCCGGTACGCCTGACACCGATAGGCCGCGAGATTTCCAGCCGAGCGCGCAAAGTCATGCGTGATATGGAGGAAATCCGCGCGATTGCCGATCGCGGGCAGAACGGCATGGCGGGTACAATCCGGCTCGGCGTATCGCCGACCATTGGCCCCTATTTGATGCCGCATGTGGTTGTCCGACTGCACAAGGACTTCCCCGATCTGAAGCTCTATATTCGTGAGGGAATTCCCGCCGATCAGTTTGCCGAATTGCGCAATGGCCGCTTGGATATGATGCTTGCGCCGCTACCTGTCCTGGGTTCTGAACTGCATAGCGAGCCGCTTTTCCGCGAACCGCTGCAATTGGTGGGCGCGCCCGACCACCCGCTGGTCAGCAAGCCTGCTCTCACGATGGAGGATTTCGCCGGACAGCCTGTGCTAAGTCTCGACCGGCGGCATCCTTCGCACCAGCAAGCCGAACGGATCTGCGAGGAAATGGGTGCCGAACTGCTCCGCGACTATGAAGGCACTAGCCTCGACAGTTTGCGCCAGATGGCGGGATCCGGCCTTGGCCTCGCAATCCTCCCGGAACTCTACCTCCGCTCCGAAACGGGCGGTGAAGACATGGTACGCCGATTTGAGATTAAAGGTTGGTCGCAGCAACGCTCCATCGCGGCGATCTGGCGCGAAGGAGCAGCCTTCGCCGACAGCTATGCTGCCATTGCAGAAGTGGTCGCCGCCGAAGCGCGCGAGATATTGGCATAGACGACTTTAAGTTAGATTTTTCTCTTAGGCGGAGGAGAATAACTAAGGCCGTATCGATCAAAAATCTCGGCTCCTTTGGCCAAGGCTGAAAGATTATCCCCCGAACGGACAATTGGCTCTAATTCGAGGAGGAAATCTCTGAGGGCCTCAAGAGAGCTGCCAACGAATTCCGCAGACATGTCGAGCGGACGGGTAAGAGCGACGAGATCCTTGCGAGGTTTATCGTGCCCTTTAGCCTTCCTCTCAAAAAAGTGACGAACTTGCCAAGCTAACATGTCCGCAGCCTGCAACGGCAATGCATCTCGCTTGTCGACAAATTCGTGCCCACCATATCGAACAGCATCAGTCCAATCGGCACCATGTAGGGAGATGGCATCAAAGTATCTGTTTGCTTCTGCTGCGCTCTCATGCCCTGCCTCAAACAGACAGCGGATTTGTCCGTCAAAATTGTTCGCCCTCACAAATCGACTGATTTGATGGAATAGAGTCATGAGACACTGCGTATAAGGACTCGGTGCGCCCGGGACATCTGCCATGACTTCTAGATAGCGCGATGGCTCAATTGTTACCGAGAAACCAAACCTGGTTCGGCGCTTAATGTTCTCGATCAACAAGCTGCCAGACTTAATGCGATCTTCCAGTGACATGTTTTTGTACTGGCCAAAACCTAGCGCACAATCCGTCATGTGCGCGTACTGGAGTCCAAACCGATCTAATATTTTTTCCCAATCACGGGCGAACCTGACTGCTTGGGCAGACTCGAACCAAAACCCAGCAACCGTCAAGTATCGCGAACCTTGGTGCGAGCCGCTTTCATCAAAATACAACTCGGCTACTCTCATGTGGGCTCCAATGCTTGCCAATCATGCACCGAACAAATTCAACTGCGCTACCGGTGCAAAACTGCGTCGGTGCAGCGGCGTTGGACCATGCTCTCGCAGAGCAATCATATGATCCTTGGTCCCATAGCCTTTGTTCCGCTCCCACCCGTATTGCGGATATTCTATTGCCGCTGCGCACATCAGCCGGTCGCGCCATTCCTTTGCGACAATTGAGGCGGCGGAGATTGCAGGCTCCAAGGCATCGCCGCCGATAATCGGCTTCCCCTCCCCCCAGAAACCAGTCCGCCATTCGTCGCAACGCCCCGATGGCGAGAGATTGCCATCAATCAAGATCGCCTTCGGAATACCGCCGACAATCTGCGTAAGCCGCTCGACCGCCTGGGTCATCGCCAGCATGGTCGCACCAAGGATGTTAAGCTCGTCAATCTGGTCGACACCGACCACTCCAACCGCCCAAGCGCATTTAGCGCGCACCGCCAAATCCAGTTCTGCGCGTCGTTTGGCGGATAGTTTCTTCGAGTCGTCGAGCCCTGCTGGATGCGGCTTGCAAAGCGCGACCGCGCCCGCCACAACGGGCCCCGCAAGCGGGCCCCTTCCCGCCTCATCTAAGCCTATGACATAACCCTTGGCACCAAATCCGTTTTCGGGAGTTGCAGCTAACATGATGATCTCAAAAAAATCCTTTATCGCTATTTCCCTATCACCGCTCGCGCTGGCGCTCACAAGCTGCGGAGCCGCCGCATCGGTGGACAGCGCAGAGCAAGCGCCCGCGGTCGTCGCGACGGCGGAAGCGGAATCGGTCGGCCCGTTCACGATCACCACGCATGGAGAATATAACGAGCCATGGGCCGCTGCGATTGAGCCGGGAACAGGCAACGTTTTCATTACCGAGAAATCGGGCGCAATTAAATTCTTCCAGCCCGCGAATGGCAAAATCGGCTTCGTAACCGGAGAGCCGGAAGTGGACTATGGCGGCCAAGGCGGCCTTGGTGATATAGCCTTTGCCCCGGACTACCAAACCAGCAAGATGGTCTATCTCAGCTGGGCAGAAGCCGGGGATGGCGACACGCGAGGGGCAGTTGTTGGGCGCGGCACATTAGCCTGTGAAGATCATGATAGCTGCGAGATCCAAGGCTTGACAGTCATCTGGCGGCAGGCCCCGAAAACCACCGGTCGCGGACATTACGGACACCGCATTCTTTTCTCGCCTGATGGCAAGTTGATGTATGTTGCTTCGAGCGACCGTCAGAAGATGACCCCGGCGCAGGACAATACCAACAATATCGGCACGATTGTGCGCCTCAATCTCGACGGCACGCCTGCCAAGGACAATCCGATGGCCGACAAAGGCGGCGTGACTGCTGAAATCTGGTCCTACGGCCACCGCAACATCCTTGGCATGGATTTCGATGCCGAAGGCCGTTTGTGGGAAGTAGAACACGGCCCCAAAGGCGGCGATGAGTTTAACCTCGTGAAGCCCGGAGCCAATTACGGCTGGCCTGTGGTTTCCAACGGCGTGCATTACGATAATGATCCGATTCCTGATAACGACACGCGTCCGGACCTTGCACAATCGGCCATTACCTGGACGCCGGTTATCGCGCCTGGCGGTATGACCTTCCTTAGCGGCGATATGTTCGCCGAATGGAAAGGCACTGCGCTGATCGCGGGCCTCTCGAGCAACGCTTTGATCCATATTAAGGTAGACGGTGAAAATGCGACCGAAGCCGCGCGGTACGATTTTGGCACCCGCTTGCGCGGTGTGCTCGAAGCGCCCGACGGTGCAATCTGGGTGATCGAAGACGGCGAAGGCGGACGCTTGCTACGCCTAACGCCTGCTAGCTGATCCACACTGTACAATAGCGGAAATTGATCGACAGCATTGCGGACGGGGCCTATCGGCTCGCCCGCAATGCCAACGATTATTCCCCTTGCTAATGTCGATACCGATCTGATCGAGCGATTGCTTGATCGTGCTTTCGGCGAAGGACGTCAGGCGCGGACAGCGTATCGTATCCGCGAAGGTGTGGATTGGCTGGAAGCCTTGAGTTTCGCAGCGTTGGATGATGATGAGTATCTGGCTGGCACAATCCAGTTGTGGCCGGTGGCATTGACCGACCCCGACGGCCGCAATCACCCGCTGATTATGGTCGGCCCTGTCGCAGTGCTACCCGAGAAGCAAAGCGAAGGGTACGGCAAAGCGCTGATGCTGGCGGCATTGGGCGCAATCGATGCAGGCGCTGCGCTCCCGCAAGTAATGATCGGTGACCCCGATTATTATGGCCGGTTCTTCGGCTTTAGCGCCGATGCAACGCAGAACTGGCACTGCCCTGGCCCGTTTGACCACGACCGCCTGCTGGTCCGCTGCGAGAATACTGTGATCCTCCCTGACGAAGGAATGCTCGGCCCATGGCCATCGGCGTTGAAGGAATAGTTCAAGTCTGGCATCGCAGGATCAACAATGCCTTACACAGCCCCACCCGAACTCGCTGACCTTTCGCTCGCTCAAATCGCCGAGCAGGTCGAGCAGCGCAAGCTTCCCCCAGTCGAACAATGGGATCCGCAAAATACCGGCGACAGCATGATGCGTATCGCCGCCGATGGGACATGGTTTCACAATGGCGGTGAAATCACTCGCCCCGCGATGGTACGCGCTTTTGCCAGCCTGCTGATACGCGACGATAGCGGCGCCTATTGGCTGGTAACGCCATTCCAGAAACTCTCGATCGAAGTCGAGGATGCAGCCTTTATCGCCACCGATGTCGCCGAACGCGACGGCGGACTCGGCTTTCGCCTGAACACGGATGAGCTGGTTGTAGCCGGTCCGGACAACCCTTTGATAGCCCGCGGCGATACGAATACGCCTTCGCTCTATCTCACCGTCCGGCGGGGCTGTGAAGCACGGCTCAATCGTAGCACCTACCAGCAACTCGCCGAAATTGCGCTGGCATCGGGTGATGATTGGACAGTTGAGAGCGAAGGCGTACAATTTTCTTTGCTACCTGTATGAGCGCGCTGTTCGACCGGCTGTCTGCTTTGTTCGAGCGTGGCCACCAAACCGACATCCCCGACTTGCTTAGCGATCAGCGATTCGCAATTGCCGAGCGCACAGCCGATGCCGCTGTCTTGATCGCTGTTACCGACCGTCCTGAACCCGGACTAATCTTGACCCAGCGGCCCACCACAATGCGCGACCATCCCGGCCAAGTCGCGTTCCCAGGCGGAAAAGTCGACGATGGCGAAACCTCTGTCGAAGCGGCTTTGCGAGAGGCCGAAGAAGAATTGGCGCTAGACCGCAAGCATGTTCGCCTGATCGGTACAACCGACCGCTATCAAACCGGCACCGGTTTCGACATCACTCCGGTTCTGGGTGTGGTTCCCCCCGATCTGTCACTCACCCCTCACCCGCGCGAAGTTGAAGCGTGGTTTGAAGTTCCCGTGGCGCAAGTGTTCAATCTTTCGAATTGGACCGAGAACGAGGTGTTCTGGCGCGGCGAAATGCGGCATTATCTCGAAATGGACTGGCAGGGCTTTAGAATTTGGGGCGTGACGGCGGCGATTATTGCCAATCTTTCCCGGCGGATTGCAGTGGAGGAGTTGCTTGGTGGCTAGTCTCTTGCCCGCTGCAGAATGGACCAGGCGCGATGATCTGGCACGGCTTGTCGCGACGCTGGACGCAGACAATATCCGCTGGGTCGGCGGCGCGGTACGTGACACGCTGCTCGGTTCTCCGGTTGAGGATATCGACGCGGCAACCATCTTGATCCCGGACGAAGTCATCGCACGGCTGGAAGCAGCCGGTATCACCACCGTCCCAACCGGCATTGACCACGGCACCATCACCGCCGTTCTGCCGAGCGGGCATGTGGAGATCACTACACTCAGAAAGGATGTCTCGACCGACGGACGCCGCGCGACAATCGCCTTTGCAAGCGATTGGCGCGACGACGCCGCCAGAAGAGACTTCACAATCAACGCGTTATACGCGCATCCGGAGACTCGGGTAATCTCCGACTTTTTCGGCGGGATGGAGGACCTTAGTGACCGCCGAATTCGCTTTATCGGCGACGCGCGTGAAAGAATTCGGGAGGACCACCTACGTATCCTCCGCTATTACCGGTTTCAGGCGCGATTTGGGGCGGATCTGGACCGAGAGGCAGAAGAAGCCTGCGCCGAATTGGCAGACACGCTGACGAAGCTGAGCCGCGAGCGGATTGCTAAGGAACTGCTATCGTTGCTGGCATTGCCCAACCCGCTCGCAACTGTCGTAAGGATGCGCGAATGCGGTGTTCTGCCAGTAGTATTGCCAGAAACGGGCAAGCACGAGGTCGAGGTTCTTGCGGCACTGATTAGGACTGAGGAGGGGCAACGTGTTTCGCCCGATCCTCTACGCCGGCTTGCCGCGCTCCTGCCGGCGCTACCGCCGGTTGCGGAGACGGTGGCAGCGAGGTTGCGGCTGTCTCGCGAGCAGCGGGAGCGGCTTTTCTGCGTTGCCGCGCGGTTGCCACAAGACCAATATGCATCGCGCGCCCTGGCCTATCGCAACGGGCGCGATTGTGCGGTTGATCGGGTATTGCTGGCCGGTGGATCGCTGAGCAAGTTGGCGGGTTGGGACATTCCTGAGCTTCCTCTGAAAGGCGGCGAGATCGTCGCAAAAGGCGTGGAGGCCGGGCCGGAGATTGCGCGGATAATGAAAGCCGTCGAGGATCGCTGGATCAACGAACAATTCCCGGATCGTTCCCGCGTCATGGCCATGCTGGAAGAAGAGCTCGCAGGACGGCGCGCGCCGAACGGCTAGTTTCTGTCAGCTTATTTCATTGCTATCTTAACACCCTGCCCCTACATGCTGCTCAACGTCCGGCGCAGAAATCGTCTGCGAAATTGGCTGCGAGCGTGAACTTCTCCTTACAAACAAGGATTTAGTCCCGCACCCAATGCACGGAATTTGCGTTAATCGCATGCTTCCCTTTTCACGCTTGGGTCGCCGTAAGGACCTACTTGCGCGCGGATTCCTGATGCTTTGGGAGTCCGTTCGGCGCACATTTGAAAGTTATTATGTCTTATTTTGAAAAACTCGGCCTGGCCGAGCCTATCCTCCGTGCATTGAACACGAAGGGCTACACTGAACCCACACCTATCCAACGGGATTCTATTCCCGCATTGCTTGATGGCCGAGATCTAATTGGCGTCGCGCAAACGGGTACCGGCAAGACCGCCGCGTTCTCGCTGCCGTCATTGCACCGGCTCGCACAAAATCCGGAAGAACGGAAACCAGCGTCGTGCCGGATGCTGATCCTGTCGCCGACGCGCGAGCTTGCGGCACAGATCGCCGACAATATGCGCGACTATGCGCGCTTCCTCGATCTGAATGTCCAGGTCGTGTTCGGCGGTCTTCCGGTCCGCCAGCAGGCCCGCAAGCTGGTTCCCGGCTGTGACGTTCTGGTGGCGACACCGGGCCGCCTGATCGATCTGTGCGAGCAGCGTGCTCTATCGCTTAGCAATGTCGAGATTTTTGTGCTCGACGAGGCTGACCAGATGATGGATCTCGGCTTCATCAAGCCGCTTATCCGCATCGCCAATATGTTGCCCAAACAACGTCAAAGCCTGTTCTTCTCCGCCACAATGCCGAAGAGCATTGTCGAGTTGGGCAAGCGCTTCATCAACAATCCGGTCCGCGTGGAGGTTGCTCCGCAATCGACCACTGCAGAGCGGGTTGACCAGTTTAGCACCTTTATCGACCAAAAAGAAAAGCAGGCACTGCTGACCATCAGTTTGCGCAAGGGCATCGAGAACGGCGACATTGAAACCGCGCTCGTATTTACGCGGACAAAGCATGGTGCAGACCGCGTTGTACGTCATCTGGTTGCGGCTGGAATCAATGCAGGCGCAATCCACGGCAACAAATCACAGGCGCAGCGCACCCGCGCGCTAGACGGATTTCGTCGTGGCAGCGTGCCAGTGCTCGTCGCAACCGACATTGCCGCGCGCGGAATCGACGTCCCCGGCGTAAGTGCCGTGTTCAACTTCGAAATCCCCAATGTCGCCGAGCAATATGTCCACCGCATCGGCCGGACAGCACGCGCCGGTCGCAGCGGCCTTGCGGTTAGCTACATTGCCCCTGATGAGCGGCCCTATATCCGCGATATCGAGCGGCTTACGGGTGTTAAACTGACGCCCGCTCCGATCCCGGAAGACTTTATCGCCCAAGCCAAGGCACTGCCCGCTCCAGCCCGCAAAGGTTCCGGTGCAGAGCGCAATCCCGATGATCGCAATGCACGCTTCCGCAAAGGTGGCGGTAGTGGCGGTGGCGGTGGCGGTCGCGGCAAGCCAAAGAACAAGAAACCGCAACAACAGCCTCGTGACCGTAACTGGCGCGACGCGGAGGGCCGCAGCCCCGATCAAGGCAATTACCGAAGCCGTGAAGATCGCGACCAACGCAATCGCGGCAATGAAGCACGTGACGAGCCGACCTATGGCCGCGCGAAAAATGTCAGCCATAAGAAAGGCCCAGTTACCAAGCCGGTCGTCTCTGCCAAACGGCGCGATGATCGCGGTGGCGGGCAAGTTGGCGGTTCTGGCGGCGGACAGGGCAGCAAACCCGGCCATCGCAAAGGTCCGTCACGCGCGGGCCAAGCCGGTGGCAACCGTCCTCAAAGCCGCAGGCAATCGTGAACAAATGTAACGAATTACTGATGCATTATTACTTCAGCTTAGCTTAATGTTATTGCCCTTAACGTAAACGTCAATTGACCAACAAAGGTTAGAAGTTGCCGTCTGCCCGCCCTCCCTCATTGGGCGGCGGCGACTTCTCCCGACTGAAGAGTTCCTGCAGCTGTACCATCATGCAGTTGCAGAGGCCTTCGGGTCGCAGGGAGGGTCAGGCACGAGCAATCGCGCTTGGCCCTCTTTTTTTCAAACTGTTGTCAGAATCTGTTGTCTCTGGGGAAACCTTGTGGCGGCAACCGTCCAGCCGCACCGCGTGCGACTTTCCATTGCCAGATTTCAGTCTCGGTGCGCGTCCGGTCGCCCTTCCCGCCCATCGCCCAGCTTAACCCGTCCTCAAGCTTGAACGTCGTGGCATCGGACAATCCGCCATCGCGGTATCGTTGCAGCATGACACCCTGGCCGCGTCCGAGAATTGGTAGCTCCTCAAGGCTGAATACCACCAGCTTCCGATTGTCGCCAACTACGGCGATATGGTCATGCTCCTTGGCGATCTCTCGCATCACGGCAAATTTCGCATCGCCTTTAAGATTGACGACCTGACGCCCCTTTTTGGTCTCTGCCAGCATCTCGTCCATTTCGGCCGCGAAGCCTTTGCCGTTAGACGCCGCGAGCAACAACTGGCCCTTGGGTTTATATACCACGATCCCGACAATTTGCGTCTCGGCATCGATATCCAGCGTATTGCGGATCGGCTCGCCAAAGCCGCGTGCACCAGGTAATTTGTCGCAGCCGAGCGTGAAGAACCGGCCATTGTCGACCGCGATCAGCAGCTTGTCGGTCGTCTGCGCGTGCAGCGCATAAGCCGCCGCGTCGCCTTCCTTATATTTGAAATCGCCCTTGCCGTCTTCTGCACTGGCCAGATCGACATGCCCTTTCGCGCCGCGAACCCAACCCTTTTGCGAGAGTACGACTGTGACCGGTTCCTTCTCGATCATCGCGTCCATGCTAAACTCGACAGTCGGTGCCACCTCGGCAATCGTTGTACGGCGACGACCGATATCGGTGTCTTCGCTATATTCTTTGCGAAGGGCCGCAAGATCGCGCTTCAGGCGCGTGCGCTGACGAGCCGGTGAACCGAGCAGCTTCTCGAGCTCGTCCTGCTCTTTCAGCAACGCGTCTTTCTCCTCACGCAGCTGCATTTCTTCCAATTTGCGCAGGCTGCGCAGCCGCATGTTGAGAATCGCTTCGGCCTGACGGTCAGTGAGCTTGAACTCCTCCATCATCACCGGCTTGGGCTCGTCTTCCGTCCGGATAATCTCGATCACGCGGTCAAGATTGAGGAAGGCAATGATATAGCCTTCGAGCAGCTCCAGCCGCGATGCGATCTTGTCCAGGCGGTGCTGCGTACGGCGGCGCAGGATTTCGATCTGCGCTGTCGTCCAGTTCTGGAGTAGTTCCTTCAGTCCCATCACCAACGGCGTGCGCGTCGCATCGAGCACGTTCAGGTTGAGGCCAAACCGCGTTTCCAGATCGGTCAGCTTGTAGAGCGACTCCTTAAGCAATTCGGGATCGACATTGCGGTTCTTGGGAACCAGCACCAGCCGGATATTTTCGTCGCTTTCATCACGCACGTCTTCGAGAATCGGTAGTTTTTTGTCGGCGATCAACTGCGCGATTTGCTCGATCAGCTTGCCCTTCTGAACCTGATACGGGATCTCGCTGATAACGAGCTGATATTGCCCGCCACCAAGTCGTTCGATACCCGCATCTTTGTCTTCCGCTTTCTCGGCTTCCTCCGCATAAAAGCGCCCGCGAATACGGAAGCTACCGCGTCCTGTTGCATAGGCTTTGGAGATGATTTCGGGACTATCGACGATCAGCCCGCCAGTCGGCAGATCGGGTCCATGGAAGAGTTCCATCAGCCGCTCATGCTCGACATGCGGATTGTCGATCAGTTCAAGAGTCGCATCGATTATCTCGGCGACATTGTGGCTCGGTACATTGGTCGCCATGCCCACAGCGATCCCGCTGGTGCCGTTGGCGAGCAAATTGGGGAACAGCCCCGGCATCAGCTCGGGCTCTTCTTCCTCACCATTATAGGTCGGGATGAAGTCGACGGTGCCCTCATCCAATCCCGCCATCAGATGCATCGCAGTCTTGGTCAGGCGGGCCTCGGTATACCGGTAAGCAGCGGCATTATCGCCATCGATATTGCCGAAATTGCCCTGCCCCTCGACCAACGGGTAACGCAGCGAGAAATCCTGCGCGAGCCGGACCATCGCATCATAGGCGGCAGTGTCACCATGCGGGTGATATTTACCGATAACTTCGCCCACAACGCGAGCGGATTTTTTGAACGTATTGCTCGGATCCAGCTTGAGCTGACGCATCGTCCACAGCAGGCGCCGGTGAACCGGCTTCAACCCATCGCGCAGATCGGGAAGTGAGCGCGCCGTAATCGTCGACAACGCATAAACTAAATAGCGTTCCGACAAGGCAGAATCGAATGGAGCATCGACAATCGCGTCGAACGGATCAGAATCGGGGATGTCGTTGTCGTCGGAACTCATCGCTGCCGTCTAGCAAGGCGTTGCCGAGTAAGGGAGTGCGCTATCCCTGTTTCCCCAGCTTTGCGACATCCTCGCGTAGCGCCTTGAGCTGCAGCAGGATCTCCTCACGCTCGCTATGCGCTTCTTCGCCCGTTGCCTCTGCCATTGCGTTGACGATCACACCAATGAAGAGATTGAGCACAATGAAGCTGGTAAGCAGGATGAACGGCACAAAAAACGCCCACGCATAGGGATAGACTTCCATCACCGGGCGCACGATGCCCATGGACCAGCTTTCGAGGGTCATAATCTGGAACAGCGAATAGAGCGATAAGCCAAGGTTGCCGAACCAGTCCGGAAACGCCTCGCCAAACAGCTTCGTGGCCATCACCGCGCTGATGTAAAATAGCAGCAGCAGCATTACGATCACCGTGCCAATACTGGGGATCGCTTTGAACAGGCCGACGATGACCTTGCGCATGCTCGGCACCACCGAAATCAGCCGCAGCGCGCGCAATATCCGCAGCGCACGCAACACGCTGAATTGCTGGCTTGCCGGGACCAGGGCAGCGCCAACTATGATCAGGTCGAACACATTCCAGCCATTGGCGAAAAATTTGAAACGATATACAAACAGCTTCAGCAGAAGCTCGATCACAAAAATCGCAATCGCGATCTGGTCGAGCCACAACAGTAGACCGCCATAATCGCGCATGATCGACGGCACGGTTTCCAGCCCCAGCACAATTGCATTGGCGACGATGACCGCCGTGATGGTCCATTCGAACCGGCTCGACTCGATAAAATTGCGAAGTCTCTCGCGCATGGGATGCCTTAAAAAATCGTGATTACGCGTCCGCGTTACCGCCGTGCGGGCAATCATGCAATTGATCGCAGCCCAGCCACGTCTGACAAAGATTCTCGGAACGATTTAAGGCCATAAGCCGTTGAAACGTCAGACACTAACAATGGAGTATGTAATGACTAGCGTAATGATCCTCGCCACTGATGGTTTTGAACAAAGCGAATTGTTCGAACCGAAAGCAGCGCTTGAGGACGCAGGAATCAAGACTACAGTCGTCAGCATCGACAAAGGCGAAATTCGCGGCTGGAAAGACGGTGACTGGGGCGACAGTATCAAAGTGGATGAAACGATCGGCAATGTCTCGGTCGATGACTTCGATGCACTGCTACTACCGGGCGGTCAGATGAATCCCGACATTCTGCGCGGCAACATACACGCGGTTGATATTGTACGCAGTTTCGATATGCGCAAAAAGCCGATTGCAGCAATTTGCCACGCACCGTGGATGCTTGTCGAAGCCGATATCGTAAGAGGCCGCACGGTGACCAGCTGGCCATCTATCCGGACCGATCTACGCAATGCAGGCGCGAATGTGGTCGATCAGGAAGTTGCAGAAGACGGCAATCTGATCACCAGCCGCAATCCAGACGATATTCCGGCGTTTTCCAATGCCTTGATTGGATATGTCCAAATGGAAACCGATAAAGCCGCGTAATATAACGCCTTTTCGTTACAGATCGAGCCACGTCGCACACATTGCGGCGTGGCTTTTTTCATGTTCGGCTTGACAATGTGACCTTCCGAAGTCCAATTGTGGCGAAATTATGGCAAAAAGGAGGCCAAAATGAGGCAGAGGTTTTCAAGTAAGCTTTTCATTGGAGCAATCGTGCCATTGGTACTGCTCGCAGGGTGCTCTCAAGCGGACGATCAATCCGCCAATGATGCCGCGCCAATGTCTGAAAGCTACGAGTCTGCAGCGATCGAGGCCGAAGCAGCGGCAGATTCGGTCGCTCTGTTCGAAACGAATGACGACAGCGCCTCTTCGCCTATCCCCAACCTGTCAGATGTGGCGATAAATCTACCGAAGCTGGCCTACGTCTACGACTTCTCGTGGCGACTGGCCGGTGATGATATCGGCAAGTTGCAACGTCGCCACGCGGACCTTTGCGATCAGCAGGGACCTGCATCTTGCCAGATTATGGGCATGAGCAAGAATGGCGAAGTGGGTGATGAGGTCACTGGCGAACTCCAACTTGCCGTCGCCACTCGCCATGCCCGCGCATTCGGTGCTTTGCTGGAAAAAGAAGCAACCGAAACCGGAGCTGAGCAAATCTCTGCGAATATTCAGGCAGAGGAGATGTCCAAAGCCATCGTTGATACCGAAGCCCGGCTGGAGGCTCGCATTGCTTTACGTGATCGTCTCCAAGAAGTGCTCCGCACGCGCAAGGGTAGTGTAGGCGAACTGGTTAAGGCCGAGCGCGGTGTGGCACAGGTCAACGAAGAGATCGATCAAGCACGCGGCTGGCTCAATGAAATGAAGGGCCGTATTGCCTATAGCCGCGTCAATATCCGTTACGAAACCGGAGCGATTGTCAGCAATGACTTTCTTGCGCCAATTCAGGCTGCGATAGGCTCCGTAGGGTCGATTCTAGGCTTTATCATTGCTGGTTTGATGTTGCTGGCTGTGATCCTTCTGCCAATCGGCGGAATTGCCTGGGCTGGCCGTGCGGCCAAGCGCCGTTTCGGCAAAGTAAGTGTAGCACCTTTGGCGGATGGATAACCCCGCCTCCCGCTCGGTATGTCAAGGCAAAGGGCGGCCATCTTCCCACTCGCGGATGGCCGCCCTTTCTATGTCAGCCAGACATATCACGGCTTTCGGACGGAATGCGTACTGCCAATCCATCCAACTCCGCAGTGACATCAATCTGGCAGGAGAGGCGGCTGGTCCGCTCGACGCCAAATGCCAAATCGAGCATATCCTCCTCTTCATCGCTTGCTTCGGGAAGCCGGTCAAACCAGCCTTTCGCCACAATCACATGGCAGGTGGAGCACGCCATCTGCCCTTCGCAAGTTCCTTCGAGCGGCATTCCAGCAGCTTGACCGACTTCGAGCAGAGATACTCCCTCTTCGGCTTCGCATTGGACTTCGGCACCGTCAGCATCGGTGAAAGCGACTGTGACCATCAGACACCCTGCTCTTTCGCGGCGGACAGTATTTCGCTGACGCCCTTTTCCAGATCTGCCATCGTAGTGTAGCGCCCGAAACCCAGCCGGATAGAGCTTTTCGCCTGTTCTTTCGACAGACCCAGCGCGGCCAGCACATGGCTCGGCTTGCCCGATCCGCTCGCACAGGCCGACCCCGCCGAGAAACATACATCGCGCGCATCGGACATCAACCGCGCGACATCCACGCCGTCCTTACGAATGTTGAGATTGCCGAAATAGCGCGCCTGCGCGCTGCCATTAAGCTCCCACCCGTCGAACATATCGCGGGCGCGGCTCCAAAGCGCGGCGACATGTTCAGCATCGCGCTGCATCCGTTCTTTGGCGACTTGCGCAGCCGCTCCAAAACCGGCACATAGGGCAGGACTGAGCGTGCCTGCCCGAATGCCCTGCTCCTGCCCGCCGCCGGTTTGCACCGTATCGAGTTCGACACCGTCGCGAACCCACAAAGCGCCGATGCCCTTTGGGCCGTGCATCTTGTGACCTGCAACCGCGATCAAATCCGCGCTGGCGACGTCCATTTTCCCTGCGGATTGCACGGCGTCGCACAGGAATAATGCGCCCGCTTCTTTTGCCTTGCGCGCAATCTCGAGAGTGGGCTGGACGGTGCCAATCTCGTTATTGACCTGCATCACCGCGACCATGCGTGTCGATTTGGTGAAATGGTCGGGCAGTTCGGCGATGCCCTCTTGGTCAACCGCAATCTCTTCCACCGGGCAATTGAGCGAGCGCACCGTATCACCGACGGCTAGATGCTCTATAGTCGACACGGCAATGCGATCTTTGCGTTCGCTGCGCCTGGTTCCGCGAATTGCCAGATTAAGCGCTTCGGTCGCGCCGCCGGTGAAGATCACTTTACCGCCCGGTGGCAGCAGCGCCGCCACCCGATCCCGCGCCAGCTCTATTGCCGCAGCCGCCTGCCGACCCATCCGGTGCGGACTGTTGGGATTGCCGAAGCCGGAACCATCGGGCCCGTCCAGCCATCGAAACATCGCGTCGCGCGCTTCGGGGGCAAGCGGGGTTGTTGCTTGGTAGTCGAAATAAATCATTACGCAGCCTCACCTTGCCGGACTGGAAATGCGGACAAAGGTGACAGCGTGTCACTTTCGATAAAGAGGCTTAAGAGTTTGATTTCAGGTTCCTAAATTACAATTCTGACAGCCGGACGAACAGGGTATCGGCACCCTATTTCCCATTCCCACGCGGTTTTGCAAATCTTCTAGTGCGTTAGCCCGATCCCGCCGATGTAGGAAAGTTGCAAGTGGTTCCGCCATCCCGGACTTGATCCGGGATGGCGAACAGAGACTAGGAGAGGCTGCGCCAAGCCTCGGCAAATTGCTGCATCTCATCATAGGTAGAGTTCCAACCCATACTAACCCGGATAGTTCGCGCAGCCACCTCATCAGAAACGCCAAACGCATCCAGCACACGGCTTTTCTTAAGTGTTCCAGACGAACACGCGCTACCCGCAGATACAGCAAAGCCCATTGCATCAAGGCGAATTAGCTGTGCCTGGGCACTCATTGTCGGATGGCTGATAGCCAAGATCGAGTAGTCGTGCTCAATCCAGTCGGAATTTGGCGGCTGAAATTGGCCATTGGCACTATTGATCGAGTGTTCGATATCGACAAAAGTAAGCCCGGCGACTGTGACCCAATCAGCTTGCCCCGCAATTGCGCTTGTATCTACGCCCGTACCAACCGTCTTCTTGCTGATCGCGCGCGCTTCCAAAGCGCTCACGAACCCCAGCACAGCCGGAAGATTTTCCGTACCTTGTCGGTACCCCCGCTCATGACCTCCTGTTGGCTCGAGCAGATTGTAATCACTAACCAGAAGAGCACCGATTCCAATTGGTCCACCTAGTTTGTGTGCAGAAAGCACAATCATGTCTGCATCAGGCAACGTGTACTTACCCGCAGATTGCGAGCAGTCAGAGATCAGCAGGCTACCAGCTTCTGTCACTTTCTGGGCTAGACTGCTAACCGGTTGCCGGACACCGGTCTCAGAGTTGACATGTTGAACCGCGACAATTGATCGGCCAGCTCGCGCAAGCATATCATTCAATTGATCTTGGTCGACACAGGCCCCATCACCAATCGGAACCACCTCCGCATCCGGCGCTGCGCGGAACACCGCATCATGCTCTACCGCACTCACAATCCTGCGGTCCACTTTCGCTCGATTAAGCGCAATCCACAGCGCCTCGCTAGCCCCGCTGGTGAAAATCACTTCCCCATCCCAGCCAAGCGCTTTCTTCACCCGTTCGCGGGCATCCTCGAGCGCTTGCTTGGCTTTGCGGCCTTCTGCATGCGGGCTGCTGGGATTGGCCCAAATGGCGAAACCTTGCTGCATCGCAGCCAGCGCTTCGGGCCGGATCGGGGTGGTCGCAGCGTGGTCGAGATAAATACGTTCGGGAATCGATGCCTCTGATATGGTTATCGCAATTGCGAATTGTGCATTGATCACTATATAGGCGGCGAAATACAGCGCGCTACCCGCGTGTTTGAACCATCTGACAGGTACAGCCCATGCCATCCGTAATTTTTCCTGGCCCAGAAGGCCGTCTCGAAGGTCGTTACACTCCAGCTCCTCGCCCGCGCGCGCCGGTGGCGATGATCCTGCATCCGCACCCGCAAGGCGGCGGTACGATGAACGAACAGATGACGCAAAAACTGTTCAAGACCTTCACCGATCGCGGCTTTGCGACGTTGCGCTTTAACTTCCGCGGTGTCGGACGCAGCCAGGGCAGCTTTGACAACGGCATTGGTGAGCTGAGCGATGCAGCGGCAGCGCTTGATTGGGTCCAGTCAATCCATGCAGAGGCGCAAACCACTTGGGTTGCCGGTGTGTCATTCGGCGCGCTGATCGGTATGCAATTGCTGATGCGCCGCCCCGAAGTGCGCGGCTTTATCTCGATTGCACCGCCTGCGAACATGTATGATTTCAGCTTCCTTGCGCCTTGCCCCGCATCGGGTATCTTCATTCAGGGTACGGCCGACACCGTCGTTCAGCCGAGCGCAGTGCAGAAGCTGGTCGACAAGCTGCGCACGCAGAAGCACATCACCATCCACCATGAAGAAATCCCGCGCGCGAACCACTTCTTCGAAAACGAGCAGAAAGAGCTGATGGCGTCGGTCGACAATTATCTCGACTTCCGCCTCGATCCGGCCTGTCCAATTAAGTAAGGCCCGATCGAGTGACGCAAGCGCTTAGGCCCTTGCGCCATCCCCGCATATGCGGGGATCTCCCTCCGTTGAGCGCTTAGCTGACTTGTAAAGCCGCTACTGAGCGGCTGGCATGTCATCACGCATCACCCTCTGGAGACTTCCTTGCACAAGAGGTCCGTGGCAAAACGGCACGCGATCCCTTCTGTCCAACCCTTGCTTTCTTAATGTAATGTTGTAACATACCTGATAGAGTGCGGTAATCGCAACGTGAGGAGAGGAGACAAACATGGCTTATGTCGATCAGGGAGGACAAGCGAACAGAAAAACAGCTATCGCAGGGGTTGCGGTAATTCATGGTGTAATTGGCACCGTGCTGGTGCTCGGCCTGGCGAACACGGTATTCGTACCGAAAGAAGATGTCCCTTTCGAGGGGACCAATATCGAAGTTGAACTGCCCAAACCCCCGCCACCGGAACCGAAACCCGACAAAAAGGACCGGACACCGCCGCGGGATGACCGGATTTTCATTCCGCAGCCGATCAACGATATTCCCACAGATTCGCCGGTCATTGACGCAACTGACGATCCGTCGGCAAGCGACACCATTCTGGATGATCTACTGCCGCCTGCGGGGTCAGGTTCCAATGCCGGGACAGGCCTCACTCCGTTGCCGCCCATCTTCGATCCGGTCGCGGCCAAACCCAGCAACAATTCCGGTTTATGGGTCACCAATGATGATTATCGCGACAGCTGGATCAATCGCGGGTTTGAAGGCAAGGCGCGCTTCCGAGTCACAATTGGCACCGATGGCCGTGTAAAAGATTGTCAAATCACAACATCAACTGGCCACCGTGCCTTGGACAGGGCAACCTGTCAGCTGGTAAAAAGGAGGGCCCGGTTCGAGCCTGCGCTCAACAGCAATGGTGAAAAGGTGACCGACACATACAGCAAGTCGATCCTTTGGCAGTTGCCGGAATAGCGTTTGCTACTCGGCAGCCGATTCTTCGGCTTGTTCGATCTGGTCGAGGGGCGTCGTCCCCTCGGCATCGGGGACCGTCCAGATCGCGACATTGGCCATCGCGATAAGCGCGAGCAGCACCATCAAGAACACCTGCTTGGGTTCCCCGCCGCGCTTCCACAAGGCGAACGCGCCCAGCAACAAGCCGAACGACGCCAGAACCACCAGTGACAGCACCAAATTCATGCGCTGTCCCTAACCGCTCATTCGCCCGAAAGGAACCGCTTTTCAGCGGAACAATACCGCCCTATGACCGTTGTATTATTTGCAAGTCGGGAATTTCTGACCGGCAATAATTTCAACATAATTGGAGCGAAAGCTATGGGTATTTTCAGTTCGATCAAAAATGCGATCTTTGGCGGTGACGAAGAACAAGCGAAAACGGAAGCAGCGCCAGCACCCGCAGCCGCACCTGCTGCTCCGGCCGCTATTGGCGAGGTTGATGTCGCTGCCAGGCTTGACGCTATGCCCGGCGCGGACAAGCTCAACTGGCGTACATCGATTGTCGACCTGCTGAAGCTGATCGGCGTAGATGCAAGCTTTTCTAACCGCAAAGAACTCGCGGGCGAACTGGGTGACATCAACTATTCCGGCTCCGCTGAAGAGAACATCTGGCTGCACAAGAAAACGATGCAGGAACTCGCCAAGAATGGCGGCACGGTGCCGGCCGAATTTCTCGATTAAGCTCCGATGACAGTGGCTGGGTCGGTTTGACACCTGCACCTGGCCGCGTCAGACAATCGGGATGGCACATCCTGACACATTTTCGATCACCCGCCGCCAAGCCCTGTACGGGATTGGGGCGGGTGTTTCTTTGGCCGTCCTGCCGGCCTGCAAACCCGCTTCAACGACGCTATCGGGCACGCCGGAAGAACAACTGGACGCTATCGCTTATCGTCTGCTCGCTCATGAACCCGAGCGGGCCACAGGCCTAGGCGTAGACACCGGTGAGTTTTCGGCCCTGCGCGGCAAGCTGGAAGATCAATCGCAAGCTGGCCAAGATGCCTACGCCGCAACATTACGCGAAGATCTGGAGCGTATTCGCGGCCTCGACATGTCGGGTTTCGACTCCGATACGCGCACCAATTTCGAAGTTGTCGCAAGCGGATACGAGACCGCGCTCGCTGGTTTCGCTCTCCCTTATGGCGATACACCGGTGGGCAGTTGGCGCACCGCGCCCTATGTCGTCATCCAGAATGTCGGGGCCTATCTGGGCGTGCCGCGCTTTATGCAGCTCGATCACCCTATCAGGAGTGACGACGATGCCGATGCATTTCTCGCCCGCATAGAGCAGTTTCCTACCGTCCTAGATGGCGAGCTGTCGCGGATGCAAGAAGCGCGCGCGATGGGCGTTATTCCGCCCGACTTCCTGATCGATAAAGCCATTCCGCAGCTCGAACTGACAATTGCCAGTGCCCGGAAAGGCGAATTGTTCTCCTCAGCATTGAGCGAGAGAGCGGCAGAGGCTGAGCTGAAACGGCCGCCTGTCGAAGCTGTGCTGGAGGTCGAAGGCGGGCCTGTTGTCGAGGCGCTTCAACGCCAGCTTGACGAGTTGAAATCACAGCGCGCTGAAGCCAGAAGCGCGCCGGGTATGCGCGAACAGCCCGGTGGCGAGGAGTGGTACCAATGGGCGCTTCGTTCCAGCACCACCACCAACCTTTCCGCCGACGAGATCCACCAGCAGGGTCTGGAAGAACTTGAAGTGCTCCACGCGCAGATGGACCCGATCCTGCGCGACATCGGCTACACCAGCGGCTCTGTCGGCGAAAGAATGCAGGGGTTGAGCGCGGATCCGCGCTACAAATTCGCTGAAGGCGATAAGGGCCGCGACGAGATTTTCGCATTTATCGACGAGCGTATCGAGTGGATCAGAGCGCAGATGCCGCGCGCGTTCAACACTCTGGTCGATCCCAACTTAGAAGTCGTGCGCATCCCCATCGCCGAAGAAGCTGGCGCGCCCGGCGCCTATGGCGGCGCGGGGAGCAAGGACGGTACGATACCGGGCCGGTTCCTGATAAATCTGCGCACCACCGATCTGCACCGCAAATATGACCTCGCCGATTTGACCTATCACGAGACGATCCCGGGACATGTATGGGAAGGCGAATACTCCAACCGCCTGCCGCTCATCCGCAGCATTCTTGCCTTCAATCCGTTTTCCGAAGGCTGGGCGCTGTATGGCGAGCAATTGGCGGACGAGTTGGGCGCTTATGACGATTTCAAAGTTGGCCGCCTTGGCTATCTGCAATCGCTCGCCTTCCGGGCTTGCAGGATGGTGGTCGATACCGGCCTGCATGCGAAGGGCTGGAGCCGGGAAAAAGCCGTCGATTTTTTTGTCACCCGCAACGGATCCAAAGCGCAGGAAGTCGCCAGCGAAGTTGACCGCTATTGCAGCTGGCCCGGCCAAGCCACCGGCTATAAACTAGGGCACAGCCGCATCACCGATTTGCGCAGCAAAGCACAGAAAAAACTCGGCGCGGCGTATGATATGAAGGCATTCAACGATGCGGTCATTCTGGGCGGCAATGCCCCGATGGATGTGCTGGCGAACAATGTTGAGCGGTATATTGCGAAAATTGGTTGATCCAATGGACGATGCTGCAAATGGCAAGCTGCCATCGACACCAAGCCGTTGGCGTTGTTCACGCCTCAAAGAAGCCGCTGCTCAAGCTGTAACGGCCGAGGCACGATCAAGAGCCTGAAAGGACAGGACCTGACCCGTATGTCATGCAAGGAAGCAGGGCATCGCACACTGATACCAATTGTTCAGCACGCGAAATTTGCAGGATTTTCTGCCGTGGTTCTATTGGTAGTCGCACGATGCAGCAGTCGGATATAGCTCTACGAAATAAGCAATTATTCGGCTCTACTAATTGATTCGTCCGCTATTTCTCGCAATAGTCGAATCGCTCAAGCTTGGGAGTTGCTGTGAAGTATTTAATCGTTTTTCTTGTCGTCATCGGTTTGGCTTCACCAGCACACGCAAAGTGGCATGAGGCGCAAAGCGATCACTTCGTCATTTATGCGGACGATAGCGAGAAAGATGTGCGGCGCTTTGCCGAAATGCTGGAGCAATACCACGCATCAATGGAGTTTATTACCGGCCGGAAAGTAGAAAAACCCAGTCCGTCCAACAGAGTTGTGATTTTCGCGGTCGGCAGTCAACGTGACATTCGCAAACTGGCTGGCACGAAAAGCAAGTATATTGCAGGCTTCTATGTTCCGCGCGCAGGTGGTTCCAAAGCATTCGTGCAGGACGTACGACTCACCAACGGATATCCGGATTTTTCCACTGTCGTATTGCTGCATGAATATGCGCACCACTTCCTCATCTCAACCTCGCGCTTCGCAATGCCGCGCTGGATGAGCGAGGGCGCTGCGGAGTTTTTTGCAGCGTCATCGTTCAACAAAGATGGCAGCGTGCAAGTGGGCCGCCCCGCCCTCCACCGCGCGAACGAGCTGGCCTTTGCCGATGATGTCTCAATTTACGAACTGCTCGATTCAGAGCTCTACGAGAAGAACAAAGGCAACAAATATGATGCCTTCTATGGGCGTAGCTGGTTGCTCTATCATTTCTTGACATTCGATGATGCGCGCAAAGGGCAATTATCTGCCTATTGGCAGCAAGTCGCAAGTGGCTCATCTTCAATGGATGCGGCCGAAGCTGTTTTCGGCGATCTCGATGAACTTGAAAAAGAGCTGACGCGCTATCTGAAACAGCGGCGCATGTTCAATTACCGGCTAAAGCCCGAATGGCTCAAATTCGGTGAAGTTTCCGTTCGCAAACTGTCCGAAGGTGAAGCGAAAATGATGCCGATCCGCATGCGATCACAGCGAGGCGTTAATCAGGAGCAAGCGGCAGAAGTGGTCGTCGATGCGCGGGAAGTCGCGGAGAAATATCCCGGTGATGCAGGAGTCCTCACTGCACTGGCCGAAGCCGAGTATGATTCAGGAAATGATGCTGCGGCAATTGCTGCCGCTGATGCAGCGATCGCAATCGATCCCACGAAAGGCAATGCCTATGTCCAGAAAGGCTATGCACTATTCCGCATGGCAGAGGATGCGGATGATCTGGAAGCGGCTTATAAAGAAGCTATGAAGCCATTCAGTGCGCTCAACAAAATCGAAAACAATCACCCTCTTCCGCTGATCTATTACTATCGTAGCTATGTGCAGCGCGGCGAGGCGCCACCCGAGCAAGCCAAACTGGCGCTTGAAAAAGCGGCGATGCTCGCTCCTTTCGATCATTCTTTATGGATGAATGTCGGGCTGATGCAGGCAAGCGAAGGCAAGATCGCAATAGCTCAACAGAGCCTCGCTCCATTGGCTGGAAATCCACATGGCGGTCCGCAGGCCGCAGCTGCCAAGAAATTGATCGAATTGTTAGGACAAGCCGAAGAGGGTACGCCATTCGGTAGCGATTCTGCCCCGGAAACTATTAAAAATGACCCGCTGACAGATGACGACGAAACTGTTGAGCCGACCGAAATGGGTTAGATAAAAAAACGGCGGTAGGATCGCTCCCGCCGCCGTTTCGAATGTTGATTGCGGATCGCGCTTAGCGTGACATCATGCCGGTCACGATTGACCCGAGGATGCCGCCCAGAGCGCCACCCCCCGCGCCGCCTCCAGCGCCACCTTGGCCGCCGCCGGTAGCGTTTTTCGCCATATAACCGGCTGCTGCCATGGCCAGGATCGGGAGCATCTTTTTCAGGACACCTTCGTCAATTCCTGTCAGCGCCGCGACTTCACCCGCCACTCCGCGGCTGACATCTTTGCTGCCAAAGATATTGCCGAGTATGTCATTGCCCTGCTGGGTGGGCGTGGGTTTCTGGCCGAGAACAGCGTCGAGCATGCCGCCGCCTCCGCCACCCATGATTGCACCCGCCAGTCCGCCAAGGCCGCCTAATGCGCCGCCTCCGCCTGAACCGGTGGCACTGCGGCCCATGCCGGCGACAATTGCCGGAAGCAAAGCGCCTGCGCCGACCTTGGCTGTCTGCGGGTCGATGCCCAATTCGCCAGCCATACTTTCGATGACGCCGCTTTGCTGCAGCATTGTTGCAAGGCTCATAATTCTCTCCTGAAAAGTGTCGTTATCTTATTTCTTGCCGAACAGGCCCGATGCCATATCCGCAATATCGTCGAGCGGATTGCCGTCACCATCCTTATCCAGCATCGAAGCGAACTTGCCAAGCGACCCTTCGCCGCCGATGTGATCCTTGATCTGGCCCAAAATATCGGTGCTCATGCCGGTTTTGGCTGCGGCACCTTCAACGGTGTCGCCTTCCTCACCGTGTGCTTCGCCTAGAGCAGCAACCGCCTTGGCCGCTTCAGCCGGATCGATACCAAGCTTTTCCGCCATGTTCTTGACCGTTGGATTGTCGGTCACCTGACCGAGGATGCTGTCGAATAGTCCCATGAGTTATCTCCTGTGTGATTTTCGGCTCCGATGGAAGGTTCACGCCGTCGATGTACCAACGAAAAAGCCCCCTCCCCGTTCCGGGAAGAGGGCCTCCTCTCTAGGTAAAACCGTGTGAAGCCTGCTCAGGCAGCGGTTGGTGCTGCTTGCCGCACACCCTCGTCGACATGCGCCTCGAACTCGGCGAAATTATCGACGAACAGCTGCACCAGCTTCTGCGCAGTCCGGTCATATTCATCGGCATCCGCCCAGGTCGAACGCGGATCGAGAATGGCGCCGTCGACGCCCGCAACAGTGACAGGAACGTCGAAACCGAAATTCGGATCCTTGCGGAATTCGGCATTGTTGAGCGAACCATCGAGCGCAGCATTGAGCAGCGCGCGGGTCGCCTTGATCGGCATCCGGTTGCCAACGCCATATTTGCCGCCGGTCCAGCCGGTATTGACCAGCCAGCAGGTAACGCCGCCCTTGGCGATACGTTCTTTCAGAAGATTGCCGTAAACGCTCGGATGGCGCGGCATGAATGGCGCGCCGAAGCATGTGCTGAATGTTGCTTCGGGTTCTGTCACGCCGATCTCTGTGCCAGCAACCTTGGCGGTATAACCCGACAGGAAGTGATACATCGCCTGATCAGGCGTCAGACGCGCAATCGGAGGCAGCACGCCGAATGCATCGGCGGTGAGCATAATCACATTCGTAGGAACCGGGCCAAGATTGTCGGCAGACGTATTGGGGATAGATTCAATCGGATAGGCACCGCGAGTGTTTTCAGCGAGCGAATTGTCGTCGAAATCGAGCTCGCGCGTATCCGCATCCATCACAACATTTTCCAACACAGTGCCGAATTTGCGCGTGGTGGCGTAAATCTCTGGCTCGGCGTCTTCCGAAAGACGGATCATTTTCGCATAGCAACCGCCTTCAAAGTTGAAGACGGATTCGTCCGACCAGCCATGTTCGTCATCGCCAATCAGCGTGCGGCTGGCATCGGCGGACAAAGTCGTCTTACCTGTGCCCGAAAGGCCGAAGAACACGGCGGTTTCGCCTTCCGGAGAGATATTGGCGCTGCAATGCATCGGCATCACGCCCTTGGCCGGTAGGAGATAGTTGAGAATGCCGAAGACGCTCTTCTTCATCTCACCGGCATATTTGGTGCCGCCAATCAGGATCAATTTTTCGGTCAGATTGACCGCAATCACGGTCTCGCTGCGCGTACCGTGACGCTCCGGATCCGCGCGGAAACTTGGCAAGTCGATAATTGTGTACTCCGGCGTGAAACCGTCGAGCTCTTCCGCCGTAGGTCGCACCAGCAGAGTACGGATAAACAGATTGTGCCACGCCAGTTCATTAATCACGCGGACATTGACGCGGTGCTCTGCTTGCGAGCCGCCGAACAGGTCAGCCACATAGAGCGTTTCTTTCGCGGCAACCGCTTCCAGGAAGTCTTCTTTCAGATTGGCGAAATGCTCGGGCGTCATCGACGCGTTGACTTTACCCCACCATACGGTGTCTTCGGTTGTTGCGTCGCGGACGATAAACTTGTCTTTCGCCGAGCGGCCGGTGTGCTGGCCGGTCTCCACCACCAGCGGGCCGTGTTTGGCAAGCCGTCCCTCGCCATTGGATAGTGCCTGCTCGACCAACTGGGCGGTGCCCAAATTGGGATGGATCGTGGCATTGGTGGCAATGCCCTGGTCGGAAAGCGGATAGGAAAGGGGGGTCGTCACTGAAATCTCCTTACCAAGCCACTTTGCGATGACCGTCTGGGCCATCAGAAAAGGCTCGGATGGGTGTTGTCCGATTCGCCTGCATACGAATGCACGGGCGCGCGTTGCAGCGCATAATGACGCAGCGCAGCTACGTCAAACCGAGTCTGCGTGCTGCAGCGCTTGCTGTGTACAATAGCCGGATGCGCTGGCGATTGAAATATCCTTCAAACAGGTAAGTTGCATCGCCGCGTTGTCTGATCGTCATGAACGGGCTAGTTCTGTTTCACATTACACGATGTGGAGACGAGCAAGTCCGTGGCAGAGTCGCAGCAATCATTACAGGCAGAAAACAGCGCGGGTCAGCAAGTGATCGCGCTGGTCGATGATGACCGCAATATTCTGACCACGGTGTCTATCGCATTGCAGGCGGAAGGGTTTGCAACACGCGTCTATTCGGATGGCGAAGCAGCGCTAAAGGCCTTGTTGGAAAACCCGCCAGATCTGGCGGTTTTCGATATCAAGATGCCGCGGATGGACGGGATGGAACTGCTCCGCCATTTACGCGAAGAATCATCGCTCCCTGTGATTTTCCTGACCAGTAAGGATGACGAGCAGGACGAAGAGGCCGGCCTTGCGCAGGGTGCGGACGACTACATCGCAAAACCCTTCAGCATCCGCCTGCTGCTTGCCAGGATTCGTGCAATTTTGCGGCGTAGCGATGCACGTGCAGGCGCGATGACAAGCAGTCCAGTCTCCAGTTCCGAGCCACCAGTGGAAACACTATCGCGCGGCCGTCTTACCATGGACCCTGCGCGGCATCATGTGACATGGGACGGCAAGCAAGTCTCCCTCACTGTGACCGAGTTTCTGATTCTGGAAGCGCTGGCGATTCGCCCCGGCGTGATCAAATCGCGCAACCAGTTGATGGATGCGGCCTATCCTGATGATATGTTCGTGGATGATCGCACGGTCGACAGCCATATCAAGCGGATGCGGCGCAAGTTCCGCGTTGCAGATTCCAGCTTCAATGCCATCGAAACGCTGTATGGCGCAGGGTACAGCTTCACCGATGGCTGAACGCACCATTGGCGACCGGCTCGATGCCGGGATCGAGCGGATGAGCTGGTTCCACTGGGTTTCGCTCACCTCGCGCATTCTGGCCGTGAATATCCTGCCTCTTGCGCTGCTGGGCGGCGGCATTTTCTACCTCGATACCTACCGCAAACAATTGCTGGATGAGCGCTACAAGCTGGCGCGAATCGAAGCCCAGATTACCGCCGAAGCGCTAGCGGGTGCGACCCGTGAGCGGCAGGAGGCCCTGCTGATCCAGATCGGCAAGGAACAAAGCATGCGGCTGCGTATGTTCGATGCCGAAGGAAATCTGTGGGCGGACAGTTTCGAGCTCGATGAACCTGCTTTCACGTTTGACGACCCTACGACTGACGATTGGCAGGAAGATTTCGCGCAGATCCTCGACCGGGCTGTTGATACTATTGTCGGCGCGGAACCGATCCCCGATTACATCGAACCGGAGGAAGCCAGAGCCGACTCATGGCCGGAACTCGCCCGGGCACGCGAAGAAGGCCTGTCCCAGATTCAGCTGCGTGATGCGCCAGACGGAACTCCGGTCATTAACGCTGCCGCGCCTGTCGGGCTGGTGGGATCAACGCTGCTGACGACCCGCAATGCAGTCGACATTACCGAAACCGTCCGCGCCGCACGCTCCAGTCTGGTCAGTGCAGTATTCCTGACGCTGCTTATTTCGATTGCCCTGTCGCTCTATCTGGCGCGGACGATTGTACTTCCGCTCCGTTCACTCGCCAAAGCGGCAATTCGTGTGCGTCTGGGGCGCGATCGCGGGGTAGAAGTCCCTCGCCTGCCGGACCGTCATGATGAGATCGGACTGCTCGCGCGGGCGGTTTCCGACATGACGATTACACTGCGCGAGCGTATCGATGGAGTCGAACATTTCGCCGCCGACGTTGCGCATGAAATCAAAAATCCGCTCGCCAGCCTGCGCAGCGCGATTGAATCGATGGGCCGAGTAGAGGACCCGGAACTGCGCCAGCAATTAACCGATATCGCCTCGCATGATGTCAGGCGAATTGACCGACTAATCACGGAGATATCCGACGCGAGCCGCATCGATGCCGAACTGTCGCGCGCGACTTTTGAACTGGTCGATCTGGCAGTGCTCGCCGAAGGCATAATCGAGCGCCGCGAATACCGTGCCGAGAACGGCGAGAAGCGGGTCGAGCTTAAACGGCCGATGGGCGGCGCAGTGGTCAATGGCGTCCCGATGCGTCTTGAACGCGTGATCGAGAACTTGCTTGACAACGCGGTTTCATTCTCGCCTCCAGAGGGTGTGATCGGCGTCCAGATCACCATGGAACGCGACAAAGTGTCCATGGTAGTCTGCGATCAGGGTCCGGGCATTCCCGAAAACGCCAGAGAAAAAGTGTTCCACCGCTTCCACTCGGTCCGGCCTGACGAGGAAGATTTCGGCAATCACAGCGGTCTGGGCCTCGCGATTGCGCGCACGATTGCCGAAGCCCATGATGGCACAGTGACCGCGCATGACCGGCCCGACGGCACGTGTGGAGCGTGCCTGAAGCTGGTGTTACCGGCGGCGGGCCCCAGCCTGCCATGACCACTGCCGAAATCCGGCAGGCGGCTGCTGTTGCAATCGGAGGAAAGGCTCTCTTGATCGAGGGACCACCCGGTTGCGGAAAAACCACTCTGGCATTGTCATTGCTTGATCGGGGAGCAAGCCTGATTGGTGACGATGGAGTGGCACTGACTACCAATGACGGCGCCCTGATCGCTTCGCCCCCGCCCAATACCTCCGGCTTGATCGAAGTTCGCGGTGTTGGCTTGATCGAGCGCCCAAGCATCATTGCCCCGGTCTCGCTCATACTCGCGATAACACCGGATGCACCGCGCTACATCGAACGGGCGGACACAATCGCCATATTGGGCCACGATATTCCGATCATCCAATTCGCCCGCTATAATGAGGCCGACCCGATCCGCGCCGAAGCCGCTCTGGACCTGCATGGCCTAGCGGCAACGGCACACAAGGGTAACTAGGCCTTTTCACGCACCGGATTTAGGCTCACACCCCGCAACCCATGACCGACGATTCGCAATCAGCTCCCTTCGACGAACGGCAAAGGATTTTGCTGGTTACTGGCCTATCCGGTGCTGGCAAGACGACCGCTTTGCGCGTGCTGGAAGATCTGGGGTGGGAAGCGATCGACAATTTCCCGATCCGCATGCTCGGCGGGCTGGTTGAACAGGCTGACAATATCGGCGAGCGCACTCCGCTTGCTATCGGCTTTGACTCGCGCACACGCGGATTCGTGCCGCAGGACATTATCGAGAGCGTGAAGCAGCTCTCGGAACGCGACGACCTGCTCATCACTACCTTGTTTCTTGATTGCGCGAGCGGCGAGTTAGAGCGGCGCTACAACGAAACGCGCCGCCGCCATCCGATGGCGCAGGAGCGCCCGGTGCGCGTGGGTATTCAGGCAGAGCGCGAGCTGCTGGAACCGCTGCGCCGTTGGGCTGATGCGGTAATCGATACCAGCGCCTTTGCCAGCAACCAGTTGCAGCAATCGATCCGCGAACAATTCGCGAGCAGCGCGCCGCAGAATATGTCGGTCATCATCTCCAGCTTTGGCTTTGCCCGCGGAACTCCGCCACTGGCCGATCTGGTGTTTGATATGCGGTTCCTCGACAATCCGCACTGGATCGACGAATTGCGCGAGCAGACCGGACTGGACGAGCCGGTTGGCGTGCATATCCGCAAGGACCCCGCATTTGACGCCGCCTTCATCCAGATCCGCGATCTGCTTTTGACACTGCTTCCCCGCTACCAAGCGCAGGGCAAAAGCTATGTGAATATCGCCTTCGGATGCACGGGCGGGCGACACCGTTCGGTATTTACCGCGGCACAGATGGCGCATGCACTGCAAAACGAGGGGTTCTCCCCCACAGTGCTGCATCGCAATCTCGGCTCGCGCGCAGCTGACGAGATTGAGGGGCGCCAAGGGTGATAATGCTCTTATCACTCTCCCCCCTTGCACCGCGCGCAAAATACAGACACATGGCAGCGCTATGATCGGCTTGATCCTGGTAACCCACGGCCAATTGGCAGACGAATTCGTCAATGCGATGGAGCATGTCGTCGGCAAACAAGATGCCGTCGCAACCGTGTGCATCGGGCCGAATGACGACATGGAACAACGCCGCGTCGATATTGCGAGCGCTGTCACAGAAGTCGATAATGGCAAAGGTGTCGTGATCCTCACCGATCTGTTTGGCGGCACTCCGTCCAATCTGGCGATCTCACTGCTCGAAGCGGGCAAGGTTGAAGTCATCGCTGGGATCAACCTGCCCATGTTGATCCGCCTCGCCGGAATTCGCGGGAAGCGCGATATGGATGCAACCGTTAAGGCGGCGCGCGATGCAGGACGCAATTACATCACTATCGCATCGGAATTCCTCGGTGAGGAAACACAACAGGCCGGGAGAGCATCATGAGCGAAGTTCGCCGTACTCTCGAAATCGTCAACCAGCGCGGGTTGCATGCGCGGGCCAGCGCCAAGTTCGTTGGTGCAGTCGCCGAGCTTCCCGAAAGCGTGAGCGTTAAAATTGCCAAGGATGGCAATGAAGCAGCCGGTGGTTCGATTCTCGGCCTCATGATGCTGGGCGCGGCCAAAGGCGACTCGGTCGACCTGATCGTTTCCGGCGACGGTAGCGAAGCGGTGCTCGAAGACCTAAGCGCGCTGATCAGCGACGGATTTGGCGAGGAATAATGTCCTCTTTCGAGCGGCGTGAAATAACCGGCTTTTCCAATCCCACAGTCAAATATCTGCGCAGTCTGCGCGAGAAAAAGCACCGCAAACGTGAAGGCAAATTCCTCGCTGAGGGACTTCGGCTGCTGACCGATGCGCGCGAATGCGGCAAGCTGCCGGAAACGCTGGTGATGGCCGCAAAGCGCGATGCCCATCCATTGCTCGATGAGCTGGAAGCAGCGGTCGCGGGCGCTGGCGGCGAGATTATCGAAACCACGCCCGACATCCTGACCAAGATCACGGGCAAGGATAATCCGCAGACAGTCGCAGGCGTGTTTGCCGAATTCGACACGTCGTTATCGTCGTTGGACCGCTCGCAGGGCCCGATCTGGATGGTCGCACAGGCGCTGCGCGATCCGGGCAATCTCGGCACGATGCTGCGGACCTGCGATGCTGTCGGCGCAGGCGGCTTGATCCTGATCGACGATTGCGCCGATCCATTCTCAGTGGAGGCCGTGCGCGCCAGCATGGGTGCAGTCTTCACCCAGCAAATCGGCCGCGCGACTTGGGACGAATTTGTACCGTGGCTGCGCGGCGGAGCAGGTCAATTGGTCGCCGCGAGCCTGCGCGACGCGGTCGATTACCGCGGTGCGCCCTACTCTGCCCCGTGCTTTGTGTTTGTGGGCAATGAATCGCGCGGTCTGCCCGAGGCGTATGAAGACGAATGCGATCTCCGTGTGACCATGCCGATGAAAGGCCGCGCTGACAGCTTGAATGCTGCGGTGGCAGGTGCTGTGCTGGCTTACGAAGTTCTAGCATCACAATAGCATAGCCAGCGTTCGGGCACCGTTCAGTTCGACGTATTTAGGCCATCATCGATGCCATCTAACAAAACATCTCTATTGCTTCTGCCGGTCGCGCTGACTTTAGGGGGCTGCCCCCAACCCGGACCGGTTCATTCGATTCCCAAAGCCCCAGACGGTAAGCCGGGATCGATCACAGCATTCGGGAGCGGTCCGGACTGGCAAATGACAATCAATCCAGAAAGCTACTCGATCTCGATTGCATCGCTCGGAATCGACAAGACCGGAAAGGTTCCGGCGGGACAAGCATTTGATTCGGACCGGCAAGTCTACCGGATGGACGGTCTGACAATTGAATTTCTCGGCGGTCATTGCACTGACTCCATGAGCGGGGACCGCTATTTTCACAGCATTCGTGTAGATGTGAACGGCCGTAAGCTTATTGGCTGCGGCGGCGTGAAGCTCCCCCCAGCGGATTTGGAAGGCAGCGCTTGGCGCGGACAAAAACAACTGCCTGCATTCCGCGATATGATCCCGCGTCAATTCGATGGAACGCTGCGCTTTGCCAATGGCACGGTCTCGGGAACAACAGGCTGCAACCGCTTCTCGGCCGAATACCGTGTCGAGGGAAGTTTATTGTATGTCGGACCGCTGGCGATGACGAAGATGCGCTGTCAGGGCCTGACTGGCAAGTTTGAGCAACGTTTCCTTGAGCTGTTTAGCCAGCCGACAAACATTGTTTTTTCACCGTCCGGCGCACTCATTATCGACCGACCGGACATTCTTGGGCTAAGTTTCGACCCAGCCAATTAACAAAACGACAAAAGCGACACCGTGTCGCCTTCGCAATTTCCATATTTTCTTAATACTATCAGTAGCTTACCATTCAATTGGCGAAGGCGACACCAAACGAACAAGGCCCCCTCTGCCCGCTATTGCTTCGCGGAACTGCCATTTTCAAAGAACAGAGCCGCGCTTAGCAAACCAAATGCGTGTAGGAAAATTACGCTCTAATCCGCCGCGTTCGATTTATCCGCCAGCGCAGCGTGTTCATCCGCTTCGACATCTGCGGAAGTATAGCGGGGCGCGCCTTCAACCAGCGGGACTTCCTCGATTTCACGCTTGCCCACTTCAATGCCCTTTTCCGCAAGGCGTTTGCCCGAGGACAAGACATTACGCTCGAAGCTTCCGACGAACTTGTTGTAATTGCCGACAGCGGTTTCGAGGCCCGATCCCATCCGCTTCAAATGCTGTGAAGCGACGGCCAAACGTTCGTATAATTCAGCCCCCGCCTTACCGATTTCGCGCGCTTCATCAGCAAGCTGATCCTGCCGCCAGACCTGCGCGATGGTCCGCGCTATCGCAACGAGGTTGGTCGGCGAAGCCAGCAATACGCCGTTCTGGAAAGCGAAGTCCCATAGATCGGGGTCAGCTTCCAGCGCTGCCGCGATAAAATGCTCACCGGGCACAAACATCACTACATAATCGGGCGCTTCATCAAATTGGCTTTGGTAGCTCTTCGCACCCAATTGCTGCACATGATTGCGCATCGATTTGGCGTGGGCAGCAAGCGACACTTTGCGGTCATCATCATCATCCGCTTCGAATGCTTCCTGATACGCATTGAGTGAAACCTTGGCGTCAATAATCAGCTTTTTTTGCCCAGGCACATTGACGATCGCATCGGGCCGCAAGCGGCCTTCGGACGTATCAACCGACTGCTCGAGATTGAAATCGGTATGTTGTGATAGTCCGCATTGTTCGAGGACATTTTGCAACGCCCGCTCCCCCCAACGCCCGCGTGCTTTGGGGGCATTGGTCAGCGAGTTGCCAAGCCGCTGCGCCTCGCGCCGGACCTCTTCCTGGCCCTTTTGCATATTGTCGATCAGGCCGGTGAGCTGGCCAAACGCATCGACCCGCTTGGCTTCCAAAGTGGCGACCTGCTCTTCGTAATTCTTGAGGCGCTGTCCGACCGGTTCCAGCAGTGCCTTGATCTTCTGCTCGCCGGTTTCTTCGGATTGTTTGAACCGCTCGTCTGCACGGCGTAGAAACGCTTCCTGAGCCTTTCCAAGCACCTGCGCGCCGGTGTTCTCGAATTCTTTAAGCAGCTTCTCGCGCGATTCTTCAAGCAAGCGTTTCTGTTCCGCAAACCCGGCCGCTTGTGCTTTCAATCCGGTCAATTCCTCGCGCGTCTGGTCGAGTTGCGCAGCCAGCCCGTCCGCCCTCGCCGCACGGTCGCTCATAGTCGCCAATTCGGGCGCCATCCGGCTGACTTTCTCGGCCGCATCCTTCGCCTCGGTGTCACGCTCGGCAAAGCGCTCGCGCCATTCGGCCACGGGCCGCGAACCGAAAAACCAGCCCGCACCGCCGCCGATCAGTAACGCTAGGAATATTGATACAAGGGTCAGCGTGTCCATTGCCGGAACATAGCTGGAACGCTCCGGCTAGCCAAGCACGATTTGGAACCAATCCCCCATGTCAAACGCTGGAGTTACTGAAGGAGAAAACACTATGTCGATCAAAGAGATGATTCAGGACCACCCGCAAGTAGGCGACGATTACACGGACGAACTGGGCGAAGCTGTAAAGCATGCAATGTATTGCGCCGCGATTGCCAATAGCTGCGTCGATGCGTGTTCATCACACGAAATGGATATGCGCGAATGCATTCGCCTTTGTTCCGACACGTCTGATATTTGCACAGCGGTATATCGCGTCGCCAGCCGCCGGACATCGGGCAATGTGGCTGTGATCAAATCACTTCTGGAAACTGCGATCGTCGCATGTGAAGCAAGCGCAGAGCATTGCGGTACGCATGACAATCCGCATTGCCAGCGCTGCTCAAAGATGTGCCGTGAATGCGTGGAAGACTTCCGCAAAGCCTTGTCCACGATGAACTAGGACCAGGCCGGATGAAAAGAAAAAGCCCTCGGTTTCGAGGGCTTTTTTATTGGATGGAAGTGGCGACTACGCCGCCTTGCGCAGCTTGTTCAGCTTTTTCAGCGCCATTTGCTTTTTCAGCCGGCTGAGGTGGTCGATGAACAATATGCCTTCGAGGTGATCCATCTCATGCTGGATGCAGGTTGCCATCAGCCCATCGAGCTTTTCCTCATGCGTGTTGCCGTCCAAATCCTGATAGCGGACTTTGCACGTCTCGGGACGGTCAACGTCGGCGTAAATCTCGGGGACTGACAGGCAGCCTTCCTGATAGGTCGCCAGTTGCTCGGCCGGATCGAGAATTTCCGGATTGATGAACACACGCGGGTCTTTTTTGGGCGGATAGTGCTTGTGCGCACCTTCGCCGTCGCCATGGTCGTGACCGCACTCTTCGGGCTCTGCGTCCATGTCGGGCTCTTGCAGATCGATCACCAGCACCCGCTTGGGCACGCCAACCTGGATCGCGGCGAGGCCAATGCCCGGCGCGTCATACATCGTCTCGAACATATCTTCGACGAGCACTTTCAACTCATCGTCAAAGGTGGTGACGGGAGTGGACACGGTTTTCAGCCGGGGATCCGGCACTTCAAGGATTTCACGGATAGCCATGCGGGCTATTTAGGGAGGGTTGTCCGATCCCGCAAGCGTCGAACACCCACCCCAAACCCTCCATCAAGGGAGGGGCGGTGAGACTTACCGGGCGCCGCACGGTTAGTCGCAGCGGGATGGGTTTACGGCAGTTGCGGCTAATCCACCGGCCTGCGCGCCCGAAGCGCCTGCGCCAGTGTGCCCTCGTCGAGATAATCCAGCTCGCCGCCGACCGGCAGGCCGTGCGCCAATTGCGTAATCCGCACCGGAAAATTTTCCAAACGATCGGCGATGTAATGCGCAGTGGTTTGCCCTTCCAACGTGGCATTCATCGCCAGAACGACCTCATCAATCCCGCCAGCTTGCACACGCTCCAGCAATGCTCCGATATTCAAGTCCTCGGGCCGCACACCATCCATTGCTGAGAGCTTCCCGCCTAGAACATGATAGCGACCGGTGAACAGTTTAGCGCGGTCGAGCGCCCACAGGTCGGACACATCCTCCACCACGCAGATCGACCTCTGATCGCGGCGCGGATCGGCGCAAATGCCGCAGGGGTTCTGGGTATCGACATTGCTGCACAAGTCGCATTCGACCAGCTTGTCGCGCACCGCCTCCAGCGCATCGAGCAGCGGGCCGAGCGAATTTTCCCGCCGTTTCACCAGCCACAACACCGCCCGCCGCGCAGAGCGTGGCCCCAATCCGGGAAGACGCGCCAATGCCGCGGCCAATGTCTCGATCTCTTGCGAAGCCATGGAAGCCTAGTTAGGGCGAAACGAATAGGAATTGAACCACAATCTCCTCTCCCTTGAGGGGGAGGTCGGGAGGGGGTGTACGGCGGCCCTTGCGAAAGCGGTACACCCACCCCCAACCCCTCCCTCAAGGGAGGGGGGAAAGAAACAAAATGCGCATCATCTTCATGGGAACACCGGACTTTGCCGTGCCGACTTTGGCCGCGCTGCACGAAGCCGCGCACGATATCGTTGGCGTCTATACCCAGCCGCCCCGCCCCGCTGGCCGCGGCAAGAAATTACAACCCTCACCGGTTCAGCTGAAAGCAGAAGAGCTCGGCATCGAAGTATGCTGCCCCACTTCGCTAAAGACCGAGGAAGCGCAGCGCCAATTTGCCGCACTGGAACCCGATATCGCCGTGGTCGCAGCCTATGGAATGATCCTGCCACAGGCGGTGCTCGACATTCCCGAACATGGCTGCCTGAATGTTCACGCCTCGATCCTTCCGCGCTGGAGAGGCGCCGCTCCGATCCACCGCGCGATTATGGCAGGCGATCCGGGCACCGGCGTCACGATTATGCAGATGAAAGCAGGGCTTGATACCGGACCGATGCTGGCCACTATACGCACACCTATCGAGGACAAAACCACCGGTGAACTGACTGAGGAACTGGCCGAACTCGGCGCGCAACTGATGGTTGGCACGATCCGCAATCTCAGCTTCCACCAGCCGGTCGAACAGGACGATAGCGAAGCAACACACGCGCCAAAAATCGATAAGGCAGAGGCCAAGATCGACTGGAACGAACCCGCCAAAATGATCGAGCGCAAGATCCGCGGGCTAGCCCCGTTTCCCGGCGCATGGTTCGAACTGAACGGCGAGCGGGTGAAAGTTCTGAAAGCCGAGCTGATCGATGCCTCGGGCGAAGCCGCGACTACCATCGACGACAATCTCACCATCGCATGCGGCGAAAAAGCGCTGCGCCCCTTGCGCATCCAGCGCGCCGGAAAACCGAAAATGGACGCAGCGGAATTTCTGCGCGGTTCGCCGGTTCCATCGGGAACGCAGATCGGCTAACTTCCGCGCGAGGGAGATTCGATTATGCGTTCCAAATTCTGCGCCGCATCCGTCCTTTCTACTGCAATGCTGTTATCGGCATGTGATGGAACAGACACCCCGCCAGAAGGCGCGCCGACAGAGGCTGCGCAAGCGGAATGGACGCCCAGTGCATTCGCTATTCCGGAAGGGGCGGAGCCGGTCGCAGATATGTTCATCGACTGCGCCTTCCCCAACTATGACGGCCAGTTGGGCATTACCATCACACAGAATTTTCTCGTCCTAGATGGGCAAACCAAACGCTATGACGCGCGGACCCGTCAGGCGCGCGATATGTGTTACCCGGGAATGGTGGGCTGCTCGCTGGAGGCAGGCGACGGGCGGATCGCATCCGATTATACCGCGCCCAACGGAACGCGCACAGAAACCAAGATCGATGCCGAGACACTCGAGGTAACCAAAATACTCACCGAGCCGGGCAAGGAGCCGCGCGAAGTGGCTTTCGATGGCGGCTGTGAAGCGAAGCCGATGCCGACCCTCGCGGGATAAGCAGGCTTCACTAAATCCGCATTGTCTGGTTTAGGCAGCGGCGATGACCCGCTTCGCGCTCACTCTCGAATTTGACGGCACGCCTTTTATGGGGCTGCAGCGGCAAAAGCATGGGCCGAGCGTGCAGCAAGCGGTCGAGGAGGCAGTGCTGGCGTTTTCCGGCCAAGAGGTGCGGATGCAATCGGCAGGGCGCACCGATGCGGGCGTGCACGCCTACGGAATGCGCAGCCATGTCGATATCGAGACCGAACTGACACCGTTTCGCGTGATGGAAGCGATCAATGCGCAGCTTCGCCCGCATCCGGTAGCCGTGACGCATATCGAAGTCAGACCCGATGGCTGGCATGCGCGGTTCGACTGCATTGGCCGCAGCTACATCTACCGCATCTGCAACCGCCGCGCGCCGCTGACGATAGAACGCAACCGGGCGTGGCAATTGCCGCAGGATCTCGATCAATCTGCGATGCATGATGCGGCACAGGTGCTTGTCGGCCTGCATGATTTCACCACGTTTCGCTCGGTCAATTGTCAGTCGAAAAGCCCGATCAAAACGCTCGACCGGCTGGATGTAAGGCGAGAGGGCGAGTGGGTTTTGGTTGAGGCGGAAGCGCTCAGCTTCCTGCATCATCAGGTTCGATCGATGGTCGGCTGCCTCGCCTATGTCGGCATGGGCCGCTGGTCGAAGCAGCGTTTGCAGGAGGCGCTCGAAGCCAAAGACAGGCAGGCGCTCGGGCGCAACGCGCCACCTCAAGGGCTATATTTCGTCGCAGCTCGGTATCCGGAATGAGCCGGGTTAGTCTGCCATCATCGCCGCCGTACACCCACCCCTAACCCCTCCCTCAAGGGAGGGGCAACAAGACTTTGCGTCGCGGAGCGGCGCTTAGTCGCAGTGGGGGGTGGGTTTACTGCGGTTGTAAGTCTTCCTGTGCTTCCCTACGGATAAGTTTCAAAGGAGAACCAACACATGACCACGACCAGCAAGCAGATTTTCTCAACTCTCGATGCGGACGGAACGCTCACGGTTGAAGTCGGGGAAGCCACTATTGCTGACCCGAAAGGCACACAGGTGCTGGTCAAAATGGAAGCTGCTCCGATTAATCCATCCGATCTTGCCTTGCTGTTCAGCGCCGCTGATCTGGAGAATGCCGAATATTCGACCGGCAAGATCGTCGCGCAAATGCCCGAGCCGTTCCTGTCGGGCGCAAAAGGTCGTCACGGCCAGAAAGCGGTCGTAGGCAATGAAGGCGCAGGCACCGTTGTCGCGACCGGCGACGATCCGATGGCGCAGGCCCTGATGGGGCAGCGCGTGGCATGCGTACCCGGCAATGCGTTCGGTGAGTATTGCATCGCGGACGCGCCGATGTGTTTGCCACTGGGTGACATTTCTTCGGTCGAGGGCGCGTCGGCATTCGTCAACCCGATGACTGCGCTGGGTTTCGTAGAGACCGCGAAGATGGAAGGTCACAATGCGATCATCCACCTCGCCGCGGCTTCGAATCTCGGGCAAATGCTCAACCGCATCTGTCAGGAAGACGACATGAAGCTGGTCAATATCGTGCGCAAGCAGGAGCAAGTCGATCTGCTCAAGAGTCAGGGCGCGGAATACGTCGTAAACTCGTCCGACGATGATTTCATGGCGCAATTGCGCAGCGCGATTGACGCGACCGACGCCTATCTCGGTTTTGATCCGATTGGCGGCGGCAAAATGGTTGATGCCTGCTTGAAAGCAATGGAGCAGGTCGCCTCATCAAAAATGACCGAGTTCAGCCGTTACGGTTCGAACCAGGACAAGAAGATGTACCAATATGGCCGCCTTGACCTGGGCCCTACCATTCTGACGCCTTCATACGGCCTGCAATGGCATGTTGCCGGTTGGTTGCTGACACCGTTCCTCGCCAAGGCTGGCATGGAAACCGTCATCCGCATGCGCACCCGTGTGTTGCAGAATATGAAGACGACTTTCGCCAGCAATTACAAAGCGCATGTCAATCTTGAGCAAATGCTCGAGAAAGACGCCGCGATTGATTACCGCGCGATGCGGACGGGCGAGAAATATCTGGTTACGCCGCATTCGTAAAATCAAAGAACACCGTTCATCCTGAACCTGTCGAAAGATCGGCTTTCTTTCTTGCTCGGCCTCAAAATCAAGTACGGCCCTTCGACAGGCTCAGGGCGAACGGAGTTTTTACCGCCGCCCGAACTCTTCCTGAATCCGGGCGGGGTCAGTGATCCCGTTCGCAAGCAGCAATTGAAGCAATATCCGTGCCCGCGCCGGACCAAGTGCCCTCGCAGCGATAAAATTGCTGGTGTCATCCTCCGGCTCACGATCAACCAACCCTTCATCGACACGTGACGCGCGCACCACAGGCACACCGCCCTTCACCGCCTCGGCCAGCGCATCGCGGATAGCGCGCGGGGCATTACCGTGGCCGAATCCTGCAAGGACAATGCCCTTTGCGCCGCCCTGCACCGCCTGTGCGACATTATCAGCCGACATTCCCGCATAGGCATAGAGGATCGACACTTTCGGCATGTCGAGGTGGAAATCATATCGCGCCGCTTCACCCACGCGCCACGCCGGGCCGAACCATTCGAGAGACGTCGGCGTCGCATGGCCGATCGGCCCGCGCGGGAAGCCTTTGAACGCATCGGTCATCTCGGTATGCGCCTTGCGGGCATCGCGCGCGGCAAACACCCGGTCGCTCATCACCAGCATAACGCCGCGCCCTGCCGCGTCACGATCGCTCGCAACACGCACCGCATTGGCGAAATTGCGCAAGCCATCGCTGCCCACCGCATCGGCAGGCCGCATCGCGCCAACCAGCACCACCGGTTTGGTCGTCGGCAATGTCTGGTCGAGCAGAAACGCGGTCTCCTCCGCCGTGTCGGTGCCGTGCGTGATGACAATGCCCTGACAGGCGGCATCATCCATCGCCGCCAGCGCTGCCTCGTGCAGCCGCTGCCACAATTCAGGACCGATATCCTCCGACCCGATATTCGCAAATTGCTCACCGCGCAGTTCAACACCAAGGTCGAGCTCGGCCAGCGAATCGAGGAACTCGGCGACACCGATCTGCCCGGGTAAATAATCTCGCCGCGTGGCTGAACCCGCAATTCCGGCAATTGTGCCGCCTGTCGCGAAGATGGAAATATGGCCACTTGTCATGCTGCGCCCTTAGCGCCAGTTTGAAAAACGCACAAAGAAATCCACATTGGTAATTGCTTTTGCACTTTTGGGCGCTATGAGAGCGCTTCCGATTACGGATCGGGCGATTAGCTCAGTTGGTAGAGCATCTCGTTTACACCGAGAGGGTCGGCAGTTCGAGCCTGTCATCGCCCACCAGCATTTTGTGACGCGAATTCATCCTGGGGATGAATTTGGCCAAAATGCTCACAAGCGATAGCGCGGGAGGAACCACTTTCGAACGGTTTTCGCTCGAAAATCCCAAGCGAAGCGCCGGGTACGCCAACATCAATTGCCTAGCACGGCCGCAATCGCTTCCTGCGTTTCTGCGCTCGACCAATCATAGTCACCAACCACGCGCCACACTTCGACACCCGCCTCATCGTAAAGGATAGTCGTCGGCAGCACGCTTGACCCGACAGCAACCGCAACTTTCCCGTCAGGATCAAGCCAAGGCTCAAGCTGGTCGAGCTCGTTCTCGTCCAGAAAGGCCGGCACTTTTTCCAGGCCAGAAAAATCCTGACTGACGGTCAGCACTTTCAACGCTTCATTCTCTTTCGCCAGATCATTCAGCATCGGCATCTCCACCTTGCACGGCGCGCACCATGTCGCCCACAGATTGAGCAGCACTAGCCGCCCCTGCAAGGCCCCCAGATTAAGCTGTTTGCCATCCGGATCAGTCACATTGATCGCGGGCATCAGCTCACCTGCATAGCTTGGGTCTATTTCGCCCAACAAGTTCGCCTTCTCGCCGCCCAAACCGGCCTGTTCTTGCCCCGGAGCCTCCGCCCCACTATCGCAGGCGCCCAGCGCCAGAGAGAATCCGGCGAGCATCAAGGCAGTGCGCGTGAGCGAAGACGGTAATAACAAGACGGGCTCCAATCAGATGTGGGGCGGCAGGTTCGCTGAAGGGCCTAGCGCGATCATGCGCGAAATCAACGCTTCGATTCCGTTCGACAAAGCGCTGTGGCGGCAGGATATCGCCGCCAGCAAAGCACATGTCGCGATGCTGGGCGCGCAAGGTATCGTCAGTGCGCGGGATGCCAAAACGATTTCCGATGGTTTGGACACAGTCGCCGCAGAATATGAAGCGGATGGCGTTCCCGAGGATTGGGATCTCGAAGACATCCACATGACCACCGAAGGCCGGCTTGCCGAATTGATCGGCCCGGTTGCCGGACGGCTTCACACCGCCCGCAGCCGCAACGATCAGGTCGCGACCGATTTCAAGCTGTGGGTTCGCGATATGCTGGAGCAAACCGATGCGGGGTTGCAAGCTTTGCAGGCTGCCTTGGTCAAACAAGCTGGCGTCCATGCGGACAGTATCATGCCCGGCTTCACCCACCTTCAGACCGCGCAACCGGTGACGTTGGGGCATCATCTAATGGCCTATTACGAAATGCTGCGTCGTGACCGGTCGCGGCTTTCCGATGCGCGGGCGCGAATGAACGAAAGTCCGCTCGGTTCAGCAGCACTGGCAGGAACAGGATTTCCGATTGACCGCGATGCGACATCCGGTGCGCTTGGCTTCGACCGGCCCACCGCGAATAGTCTCGACGCAGTTTCGGATCGCGATTTTGCGCTCGATTATCTGATGGCGGCGAGCCAGATTGCGCTGCATCTTTCGCGTTTGGCCGAAGAATTCATCATCTGGGCGAGTCAGCCGTTCGGCTTTGTGCGGATGGCCGATAGCCTCTCCACCGGCAGTTCGATCATGCCGCAGAAGAAAAACCCCGATGCGGCGGAACTGGTGCGCGGGCATGCAGGGCGCGTGATCGGCGCGACCACCGCATTGATGGTCACAATGAAGGGCCTACCGCTCGCCTATTCCAAGGATATGCAGGACGACAAACCGCCTGTATTCGAGGCTGCGAGCCTGCTGGCCCTCTCCATCGCAGCGATGACCGGCATGGTAGCAGACAGCGCATTCAAAACAGACCGAATGCGGCAGGCGGCAGAACTTGGCTATGCAACCGCGACCGATCTGGCCGACTGGCTTGTAACAGAGGCGGACATCCCGTTTCGCGAAGCCCATCATATTACCGGCGCTGCGGTCAAACTGGCTGAGCAAAAGGGCGTTGCCTTGGACGAACTGTCGCTCGACGAACTTCAGGCCATCGACAGCCGCGTCGACGAACGCGTTTACTCGGCTCTTTCGGTCGAGGCATCAGTGGCCGCGCGATCATCCTATGGCGGAACTGCCCCGGAGCAGGTAAAACGCCAAGTCGCCATCGCGCGCACAGCGCTGGGCATGACAAAGGAAAGTGAAACATGAAACGCGCGCTGGTCGGTATAATTGCTCTGGGTGCTTTGAGTGGCTGCGCGCAAAAGGGCGATCTTGAGCCGCTTGAAGGCGCGACATTGCCGGTTGCCCCGACTGGCGCAGAAGCTCCGCCAAACGCTGAAGAATTGCTAACGCCCGTGCCGCAGGCCGCGCCCGAACGCAGCGTTGAATTGCGCCGCCGCAGTGAAGAACGCGAAGACGATCCGTTCGATCTACCTCCCCCGGAATAATAGCCCCGAGCAAACCTTATGGACCATTTCCAACTTCGTGACGGCGTATTGCACGCCGAGGATATCCCGCTGACCCGCATCGCGGAGGAAGTCGGCACACCCGTCTATGTCTATTCGCGCGCAACGCTGGTGCGCCATGCCCGCGTATTCCGCGAGGCGCTAAGCGGCGTCAAAGATCCGCATATCGCCTTTGCTGTGAAGTCCAATCCCAACCTCGCCGTGCTGAAAGTGCTCAGCCGCGAAGGCTACGGCGCTGATGTGGTTTCAGGCGGCGAGCTGGTGCGCGCGCTTGAGGCCGATATGGCGCCGAAAAACATCGTGTTTTCAGGCGTTGGAAAAACCGATGCAGAACTGCTGCAAGGGCTTGAGGCCGATATCGGGCAGTTCAACATCGAGTCTCAGGAGGAAGGCCGTGAACTGGCTGCTATTGCGGCGGCGCATGGCAAAATCGCGCGCTGCGCTCTGCGGGTCAATCCCGATGTCGATGCCCGCACGCATGAGAAGATCTCTACCGGCAAGGCGGAGAACAAGTTCGGCGTGCCAATCCACCGCGCTGTCGAGATTTACGCTACGTTGGCCGCCCTACCCGGCCTCGATATGCGCGGCATTGCGGTGCATATCGGCAGCCAGCTTTCGACGCTGGAACCGCTCGAAACAGCGTTTGGCAAAGTCGGTGAACTTATCGCGGAACTCAGGGCGCAAGGTGAGACAGTCACGCATGCCGATCTCGGCGGCGGATTGGGTGTGCCGTACAAAGCGGGTGAAGTCCTGCCCTCACCTGCTGAATATGGCGCGATGGTCGCGCGGGTGACGAAGGATTGGGACGTTGCGTTGTCTTTCGAACCGGGCCGGGTGATCGCAGGCAATGCGGGCATTCTTTTGACACGGGTTATCCGCGTGAAACGCAGTTCCAACGCCAGTCCTTTTGTCGTGGTCGATGCGGCGATGAACGATCTCGCGCGCCCGGCAATGTACGGCGCATGGCACGATATCGAAGCTGTTAAACCGAGCGGCGCGAAAAGCGTTTCGCACATCGTCGGCCCGATCTGTGAAACCGGCGATACCTTCGCCATGAACCGCGAAATGGACACATTGGAATCGGGCGACCTAGCCGTATTCCGCACCGCTGGTGCGTATGGCGCAACGATGGCCTCCAGCTACAACAGCCGCGGCTTTGTCGCTGAAGTTCTGGTAGATGGCGACAAATATGCCGTCGTCGCCGACCGTCTCGCCGCCGCCGCGATTATGGACGCAGAGCGCGTTCCCGACTGGCTATGATCCGCTCTTTGCCTCTGCTCCACCGCATCGCTGGCAAGAAAGTAGTCGTGATCGGCGACGGCGAGATGGGCGAAGCCAAGACACGTCTGGTCGAACGCGCTGGCGGTATTCCCTGCGGAGAGCCCGAAGCACATCAGGCGAAACTCGCATTTATCGCATTGGAAGATGAGAAAGCCGCGCGGGCGGCGGCCAAGCGGCTCGGTGACAAAGGCCTGCTGGTCAATGTCGCCGACATGCCCGAACTGTGCGAATTCACCACACCCAGCATTCTCGACCGTGATCCGGTGCTGGTGGCGATGGGAACGTCCGGCGCATCGGCAGGCCTCGCCAAGCAACTGCGCCTGCGGTTCGAGAAACTGCTTCCGCAATCACTAGGCACGCTCGCTGCAAAGCTTGAACAAAGCCGCGATGCAATGCGGGCGCGCTTTCCCAATGGATCGGACCGGCGCAATGCTTTGGATGCTGCATTGGCTGAAGGCGGTTTGCTTGACCCGCTTGATCCCCAGGCGGCCGAACGCGTGGACGATTGGCTGACCGGCTCGGAGCAAGCCGTTGCATCACAAACAATCGAAATTCAGCTCGCCAGCGATGATCCCGACGATCTCACTCTCAAGCAGGCGCGGTTGCTCGGGACTGTCGATACATTGCTGCATGACCCAAAGGTACCTGCTGCCATTCTGGATCGCTCTCGCGCGGACGCTCTGCGCCGCGAGCTGCCGTTTGATGGTGATACTCCGGAAGGCCTCACGATCATCTTGCGGATGGCGTGAAAAGGATCAAACCGAATAGCTCGCCTCTTTCCCGACCTCGGCGAAATAGCGGGCCATCGCGTCCGCAGCCCTGTCGCTCAGCGCGATGAAAGCGCGGCGCTTATCAGTCTCATCCTCGACCCGGTCGAGCAGCCCCGCATCGACCATCTGGCTGATCCAGCGCAGCGCCGTTGTGGGCGGAACACCGGAGGCGATGCACAGCGACGTGACCGAAACGCGCATATGCTCTGCGCGGGCCGCCGTCAGGTCAAGCAGGATATCCCACGCCGGATCAGCGAACAAATCCTTGTCAAAAAACCGCGCGCGCAATTGCCGCTGGCGGATTATCCGGCGCACTAGACGCGGGTCGGGCATCGCCGGGCGTGGTTTACGCACGAGCCGGTCCGATCCGTCTTCCGCCTCCTCGCCACCATATTCATTCAATGGGGATTCAAAGCGAAACGCGCCGCCAACTTCCGATTGTCCTTTCACGCCGAGCCTTTCCAGCCGCTCGGCAATCTGGCCAACCTGTTCGGTCAGCCGGATCAAAGACAGCCGGTCTTCATCGGAAAGGTCGCGCAACCGCATATTCGGCATTTTGGCCAGAACGCGGCCCAGTGCAATTACGCGCTCCCCCCTACCCGGATCGACCAGCAATTGCGGATTGGACTGATCGAGACAGCCAAACACATCATCCAGCGCATCAACCGACGTCGAGACAATCAAATGCGCACCGCTATTCGCCGCTCGTGCATCAAGCCGCGCAATCGCAGCAAGCCGGCGTCCATTGATCACCGGACAATCCAGCACCACAACTTCGCCTAATGGCCGCGCTGCTCCGCCAAGCAAATCCGCAACATCGCCCACCTGTCCAAGACGCAATCCGGCCGCGCAGGCATCATCGGCAATCGTATCGCGAATATGCGCGCGGTCGGCAAAGATTGAAACCGCCACCGGCACACCGGCTGCATCATTAGCGGCATCGCGCACGACCTCGGTGGGGTGATACTGAAAATCTGCCTGTGCCATGTTCCGACTCCTGAAGGATTAGAACATATTGGGAACAAACTATCGCCGGGTCAAGGGCGTTTCTCTATGGGCATGCCATTCGGAACCGCATCCCACAGTTCTTTGATATCTTCATGGAAGACCGCGATACAGCCATCGGTCCAGTCCCGCTGAGTTTGCCCCTTGGCCATCCTCTTCGTTTGGAACAAGACCGTCTGGCATTGAGGTCGGCTGGCAAGCTGCGAGCGGCACAAGCGCCGCCAGAACCAAAGCACCTCGCATAGCCATCAATCAACAAACGGGGCCATCAATCGACGAACGGATCTTTCATCAGGATCGTATCGTCACGCTCGGGGCTAGTCGAAACCAGCGCAACGGGCGTTTCGATCAATTCCTGTACCCGCTGGATATATTTGATCGCGTTGGCAGGAAGATCGGCATAGCTGCGTGCGCCAGCGGTGCTTTCGCTCCAGCCTTCCATTTCCTCGTAGATCGGCTCGACCTCGGCCTGATCGGCGGCATGTGACGGGAAATAATCCATGATCTTCCCACGCAGCCGGTATCCGGTGCAGATTTTGACTGTTTCAAACCCGTCGAGCACATCCACTTTGGTAAGCGCAATACCCGTGACACCGCTGATCGCGCAGCTTTGGCGGACGAGTACCGCATCGAACCAGCCGCAGCGCCGCTGCCGGCCTGTGACAGTGCCAAATTCATGGCCGCGCTCGCCCAAGCGCTGTCCGTCCGCATCGTCCAGCTCGGTCGGAAACGGACCGCTTCCGACGCGTGTGGTGTATGCTTTCACGATACCCAGCACAAAGCCAGTCGAGTTCGGACCGAGGCCCGATCCGCTCGCGGCAGTACCGCTGACCGTGTTGGAGCTGGTGACGAAGGGATAGGTGCCGTGATCGACATCGAGCAGCACACCCTGCGCACCTTCGAACAGGATCTTCGCCCCGGCTTTGCGAACTTTCTTCAAGCGCTTCCAAACCGGCTGAGCATATTGCAGAACGAAATCGGCAATTTCGGTCAGATCCTTGAGCAGACGATCGCGGTCAACCGGCGGCTCATCAAAACCAGCTCGCAGCGCATCATGATGCGCGCACAGACGGTCCAATTGCGGTCCCATCTTGTCCAGATGCGCCAGATCGCACACACGGATTGCGCGGCGGCCGACTTTGTCTTCATAGGCTGGGCCGATTCCGCGACCGGTGGTACCGATTTTGCCAGTGCCAGCGGCCGTTTCACGCAGACCGTCCAGATCGCGGTGGATCGGAAGGATCAGCGGACAATTGTCGGCAATCGCGAAATTGTCGTCCGTAATGGTGACACCTTGCGATTCCAGCTTCTCGATCTCACTCTTGAGTGCCCAGGGGTCGAGCACAACGCCATTGCCGATAATGGACAGCGTCCCCGAGACGATACCGCTCGGCAGCAGGCTCAGCTTGAACACATTGCCGTCAATGACCAGCGTATGCCCGGCATTGTGGCCACCCTGAAAACGGACGACAGCATCGGCACGGCTGGCGAGCCAATCGACAATCTTGCCTTTGCCTTCATCGCCCCATTGGGCACCAATCACAGTTACGTTAGCCAATCCGACTATCCTTCAAAAAAACCGGCCCAAAAACCCGATGCGCCGTAGACTACGCCCGGAAAGCGGGCAACAGCCTGAATGTTCGATAATGTGCAAGTTGATGAAACACATCCTGTAGAGCACTCGACAAAACAATCCATAGGCGGCCAAAACAACAAAAGGCCGCACACGGAGTGCCGCCTTTAGATGAATAATGAAATAGCGCGTTAGCTGCGTGTAGGAAAGCGGGTTCACACCCGTCATCGCGACACTACGCGACAATCTGCGACTGGACTTTTTGGCGTATGGTAAGGCACCATATTGCCGCGTCACATCAGGAGGGCACATATGCGCGGAATCTGGATTAGCGGAGCAGTGCTGGCAGGCATGCTTGTGGCAGGCGTAGCCCACGCACAACAGCGGCTGCCGCGCGAGTGCAGGCAGGAAATAGTCCAGCTTTGCGGTTCCGATCGCAGCAAGATACGCAGTTGCCTCCGTGAAAAACGCAGTGAACTCAGCGAAACATGCGCCAGCGAACTGCGCGAGCGGATGCAGCAGCGGCGTGCTGGCAATCGTGCTGTGCCGACACGTATGGCGCCGCAAAAGTTCGATCTTGTGACGTTTGGCGATGATCCGCGGCAAGCTATCGATTTCTACCGGCCCATGGCATCGGCGGGCACCACAGACGCGCCTCCTGCGCTTATCCTGTTCGTCCATGGCGGCGGATGGCAGATGGGCGACCGCGCGCGTGCCAACCATGCCAAGCCTTCGCATTTCCAGCAGACGGGATATGCCTATGCGTCGACCGGATACCGGTTGGTACCTAATGTTAAAGTAGAGGATCAGGCCGCAGATATCGCAGCAGCCGTCGCTAAGCTGCGCGCTGATGCGCCGGAACTTGGCTTCGACCCGAACCGGATCATCCTGATGGGCCATAGTGCAGGCGCGCACCTGGCCGCGCTGGTTGCGACCGACCCGACCTATCTCGGCGATGATCTGGCCGCTATCAAAGGCGTAATCCTGCTCGATGGGGCTGGCTACGATGCTGTGAGCACTTTGGAGACCGCCGGACCACTAACGAAGCGGATTTACGAGCCAGCCTTCAGCGCCGACCCCGCGCGACAGGCTGCCCTGTCGCCAGCGACCTATGTGGGCGCTCCCGATGTCTCGGACTGGCTGATCCTGCACGTAGCGGATCGTGCCAGAGCGAAGGCACAATCGGAAATGTTCGCGGCGAAACTGCGCAAGGCCGGAGCCAATGCCGAGGCGGTGGCGATCCCAAATACCGATCACCGCCGGATGAATACCGAACTTGGCACCGACAATTTGGCAACGGAAAAGGTGGACGCGTTTATTGCGCAGTTGACCGAGTAGTCAGCCGAGCTTCGTCGGCTCCACGCCGTCAAGCGTATGGGTACAGCCGATTGCCACCGGATCACCATCGGTTTCGCCAAGCGCGGCAACAGTCCGCCATCCCTCGGCGCGCAGCTTGGTGGCGGCCACTGTGTCGTGGCCAAAGGGAAGGAACAACGTGTGGCGTTCCCCGCCTTCATCCAATGCATCGATCAAGCGGTCGATATAGAGCGAAAAACCGGTCGCAGCTTCGTCGCTGCCACAGATTGTGTAGGTCCCCCCCCGGCCCAACGCCCCTCGAACGCCTTCGGCGTAGATCGTGAAACCGAACCAGCTTTGATATTCGAAGCCGTGGCGTTCGGTTGGGTCGAGAGTAATTCGAGCCTTGTCAGATACACGTGCAGCGATAGCTTTGAGACCGTCTATCCGTGATGTGAGCGCCCCGCCTGCATCGATGGCAGCGAGCTGTTCGATAGCCTTTTCGAAATCGCCGGTCGCATAAAGCAGCGGCAAATAGGATTCACCGCCAGCCTGCTTGAGGCCGCCCGCATCTTTGGTGTCGAGTTCGCGGCGTACCGCAGCCATTTGACTGTCATTGAGCGGCATCGCCTTCACAGCCAGAACGTCGACGAGATCGGGCAGCGTGAAATCGACCGAGATGCCGGTTGCTCCGGCGGCTTCAAGCGCTTCAATCGCCAACGCGACCAATTCGCCCGCTGCCGCAACGCTATCATTACCGATCAGCTCGGCGCCTAACTGCAAGCGCTGGCGCGCGGGATCGAGTTGATCGGAGGTAATCGTGGCGACTTCACCCGCATAACACAGCCGCAATGGACGCGCAGCGCCCGCGAGCGATGTCGCGGCAATGCGCCCGACCTGCACCGTCATATCAGACCGCAATGCCATTGTGCGGAGGCTGACCGGATCGACAAAGCGGAACATCTTGCGCGGCTGAATCCCGTCCATCCGCTCCGCCATCGATTTCTCGAACTCGACCAGCGGCGGACGCACACGATCATAGCCATGACTGTCCATCGCCCCCAACACTGCGCGCATTGCATGGGTCGCAATCGCGGCTTCGCGCGGGAGGCGGTCGGATAGCCCTACGGGCAGCAGATCATCGGTGTTCGTGGTCATGGTAACGCCCCTTACCTACTTCGTCATTCCCGCGAAAGCGGGAACCCAGTGTGGCTGCGCCGGTCAGATTTATTCTGGGTCCCCGCTTTCGCGGGGATGACGACGATTTGCAACTTGGTCTTAAAACGCCAGCGGTGTCACAACCTTCACACCCTCGAGCGCGCAGGCTTGATCGACGACTTCTTGCGGGATCGGCTGATCGACAGACAGCAGCAACACCGCCTCACCCCCGCCTTCCCGGCGACCAAGGTTGAAGTTACCGATATTGATGCCGTTCTCACCCAGAAGCGAACCGATCCGGCCAATGAAGCCCGGCGCATCCTCGTTGACGATGTAGAGCATGTGGCCCTGCAAATCGGCTTCGATGCCTATGCCGAAAATATTGACAAGACGCGGCGCTTCGCTGCCGAACAAAGTACCCGCGACGGAGCGATTGCCCTGCTCGGTTTCCACCGTCACCCGCAACAGGGTATTGTAATACCCTTCCTTCTCGTTGCGGATTTCGCGCACTTCCATGCCGCGTTCCTTGGCGAGATAAGGCGCGTTCACCATGTTCACGCTGTCCGAATAGCGGCGCATGAAACCGGCCAGAACGGCACCAGTGATCGGTTTGCCATTGAGGTCAGCAGCTGCGCCTTCGCGTTCGATACTGATTTTGGTCAGATTGCCATGCGCAAGTTGCCCGACCAGCGAACCCAGGTTCTCTGCCAGTGCCATATATGGCCTCAACTTGGGCGCTTCTTCCGCGCTGAGGCTGGGCATATTGAGCGCATTGGTGACGCCGCCATTGACGAGATAGTCTGACAATTGCTCGGCCACTTGCAGCGCGACATTGACCTGCGCTTCGGTGGTCGATGCGCCGAGGTGCGGCGTGCAAATGAAGTTGGCTTTGCCGAAAAGCGGGCTTTCGGTGGCAGGCTCGGTCTCGAACACGTCGAGCGCTGCGCCAGCAACATGACCGCTTTCCAGCAGATCAGCGAGAGCCGCCTCATCGATCAAACCGCCGCGCGCGCAATTGACAATGCGCACGCCCGGTTTTGTCTTTTCCAGGTTCTCACGGCTCAGAATATTCCGCGTCTGGTCGGTCAGCGGGGTGTGCAATGTGATAAAGTCCGCCCGGGCCAGCAAACCGTCCAAATCAACCTTCTCGACGCCGATTTCAATCGCGCGATCCTCGGTCAGGAATGGATCGAAAGCGATCACTTTCATCTTCAAGCCCAGCGCACGGCTGGCAACGATTGAACCGATATTACCGGCACCGATCAAGCCCAGCGTTTTGCCGGTGATCTCGATGCCCATGAAGTCCTTCTTGGGCCATTCACCCGCTTGCGTGCGCGTATTTGCTTGCGGAATTTGACGGGCAAGCGCCATCACCATTGCAATGGCATGCTCTGCGGTCGTGATCGAATTACCGAATGGCGTGTTCATCACGACCACGCCCTTCCCGCTGGCATAGGGGATATCGACATTGTCGACCCCGATGCCTGCGCGGCCGATCACTTTCAGATTGGTCGCGGCGTCGAGCACTTCCTGCGTGACTTTGGTCGAAGAGCGGATGGCGAGGCCATCATACTCGCCGATACGGGCAATCAGTTCTTCAGGCGTTTCGCCGGTGATTACGTCTACATCGCAGCCGCGCTCTTCAAAAATACGCGCGGCATTCGGGTCCATCTTGTCGGAGATGAGAACTTTGGGTTTGGTCATTTGAAAATACCTCAAACATCGTCATCCCCGCGGAAGCGGGAACCCAGGGCGGTAAAGTATGAGCTCTATACTCTGGGTCCCCGCTTCCGCGGGTATGACGGGAAATTTATTGGGATTGAAGCTCTGCGTAAGCCCATTCGATCCACGGAAGAAGGCGGCGCAAATCCTCTTCCTCAATTGTACCGCCGCACCAGATGCGCAGGCTTGGCGGCGCATCGCGGTAGCCGTTGAAGTCGTAGCCTACGTCCAGTTCATCGAGCTTCGCTGCGATTTTCTTAGGAACCGCCGCCTGATCTTCCGGCGACAAGCTGTCGTAATATTCGCCCTGGAGAACGAAACACACGCCAGTATTGGTGCGCTGTTCCGGATCGGAAACCATATTGCGAAGCCATGGCGTCGCTTCGATCCAGTCAGTCACGATCTTCGCATTGGCATCGGCGCGGTCGAACATCGCCTGACGTCCGCCGAGCGATTTCGCCCATTCGAGAGCAAGGATGTAATCCTCAGTCGCCAGCAGGCTGGGCGTGTTGATCGTCGCACCTTCAAAAATTGCGCGATTGATTTTGTCGCCTTTTTTGAGGCGAAACAGCTTCGGCAGAGGCCATTCGGGATCGTAGCTTTCGATCCGCGCAACCGCCTTGGGGCTGAGGATCAGCATCCCGTGCTGCGCCTCCGAGCCCATCACTTTCTGCCAGCTAAAAGTCGTGGCATCGAGCTTCGCCCAATCCATCTCCTGAGCAAAAATCGCGCTGGTCGCATCGTTGATGGTGATGCCTTCGCGGTCATCCGCGAGCCAGTCGGTGTTCTTGATCTTCGCGCCTGATGTTGTGCCATTCCATGTGAAGACAACATCATTGTCCTGCGGAATGCTCGCCAGATCGGGGATTTCGCCGTAATCGGCGTCGAGGACTGTCAGGTCTTTCAGCTTCAGTTGCTTGACTGCGTCCTGAATCCACACATTGCCGAAGCTTTCCCACGCCGCGACGGTCGCGGGGCGGGCGCCCAGCATCGTCCACATCGCGCATTCGAGAGCGCCGGTATCCGAACCCGGCATGATGCCGACGAGGTAATCATCGGGCACGCCCAATAATTCGCGAGTCAGGTCGATGGCATATTTCAGCCGCGCCTTGCCGACGGCAGAACGGTGCGAACGCCCGAGAGCTTTGGTTTCAAGATTGCTCGCCGACCAGCCTTTGAATTTGGCAGTTGGTCCAGACGAAAAGAAAGGACGCTCTGGCTTCAGCGCCGGCATAGACGGGCGCGCAGGCGCGCCCTGGTGGGTTACGTCAGTCATGTATTCTCTCCTTACAGAGAGCTCGCGCGGCGTTGGGACCGCGTGGCCCAAGTGGCGCAGTAATGTTGCGTCGCACCATGTCAAGCGGTTACTGTTTGTTTTAGCCCCTCAGTCGCCGGAGTCTTTTGTTTGTTTAGCCTCAAGCGCCGGCGGTCGCATCCGCTCACTTGGCTATCCTCGCTTTCGCTCCCGGACGGTCGCTCCGCTGCGGGCGGGCCGCTTGGCCCTATGGCTGCCGCGACCAAAAACACGTACGAGAGATAGCTGGCTTGGAATGGTCCGGTTCGCGACCAGCGGACCGCAAGGCCACCTGCACGGCAGCCCGAGCTTATGCGAGGAAGCAAGCGAGGCGGATGCCTCGCGCCCGCAGGACCAAACAAACAAAACACTCCACTCTCGCCAAACGCACCGCAGGCCTATAAAGCGCTCCCGATGCAGACGTCAGACCTTCGTATCGCCCTGTTTAGCGGCAATTATAACTATGTCCGTGATGGCGCGAATCAGGCCCTGAACCGGCTGGTCGAGTATTTGCTGCGGCAAGGCGCGAAAGTGCGCGTTTATGCGCCTACCATCGACGAACCGGCCTTTGAACCACAAGGCGATCTGGTCAGCCTGCCATCGGTCGCGATTCCCGGACGGAGCGAGTTCCGCTTCCCGCTTGGCCTGCCTGATGCGGTCAAGAACGATATCGAAGCGTTCAATCCAAACATCCTGCATGTGTCTTCGCCCGACGTCTCGGCGCACCGCGCCGTTAGTTGGGCACGCGACAAACACTTGCCAATCCTAGCGTCGGTCCACACGCGGTTTGAAACCTATCCGCGCTATTACGGGCTCGGCTTTACCGAACCATGGCTGGAGGCGATGCTCCGCCGCTTTTACCAACGCTGCGACGGGTTGGTCGCGCCGTCGGAAAGCCAGATCGAAACTTTGCGCGAACAGGAAATGCATCACGATATCAGCATCTGGTCACGCGGCGTGGACCGGACGATATTCGCGTCCGAGAAACGCGACCTTGCATGGCGCCGTTCGCTCGGTATCGAAGACGACGATGTCGCGATCGTGTTCCTTGGCCGGTTGGTGATGGAGAAAGGGCTCGACATTTTTGCCGAGACCATTGTTCAACTGCGCAAACGCCAGATCCCGCACAAGGTGCTGGTCATCGGCGAAGGCCCGGCGCAGAAATGGTTCGAAAAGGCTCTACCAGGCGGTATCTTTGCAGGGTTCCAGACGGGCCCTGATCTAGGCCGCGCGCTGGCCAGTGGTGATATCTTTTTCAACCCGTCGATCACCGAAACGTTCGGCAATGTGACATTGGAAGCGATGGCGTGTGGCCTACCCGTGGTGGCAGCCGGCGCGACCGGCGCGGCAAGTCTGGTTCTGGATGGGGAAACCGGCACGCTGGTCCCGCCAACAGGCGCTGAAGCCTTTGCAGAAGCGCTTGCCCGCTATTGCACCGACGACGGCCTACGCGCGCAGCAAGGCGCCGCGGGTGAAAAACGCAGCCTCGAATATAGCTGGGACGCGATCAACCAAGCGGTGGCCGATACCTATATCCGCCTGATCGAAGCTCGTCAGAAATAAGCGTTAGCGAAGAACGCCCGCTGCCGACATTCGGCGAGCGTAATATGCCAGCCCCAGCGTTACAATCCAGATTATTGCTGCGAAAACCATCTGGCCTGGTCCGGCCAATTGTTCAGGCATGGCTCCGCCAAACTGGTATATCGTAGTGAACAGCAGGCCTACCAACGCGATTGCATAGGCATAAAAAGCAAACCGGCTCCGCAACAAAAGCAGCAGCGATCCAGCCACAGCGCCCCATACACCCAATGCCCAGCTAGCGCTGGCCCAAGCAGGGAAACTGTCAATATAGGCGAGCATCTGATCGACTGTGATGTCGTAGCCGCCAATCATCGATTCAATATAATCGCGATTGCGAAGTTGGGATTGCAGATAGTCGTTCGCGCCAAACCCGTTGAACAAAAGTGTGATCCCGCCAATGATCCAAAGGTGCCACGGCGCTTTGCCGGTGTTTTCCGCTGAACTTCCCATAGTGATGTTCCCCTCCACCAATTCGATGGAGGGGAAATAGCACCAGATCGCAGTTGCGCCAAATGCGACTCGGTGAGTGGCTAACTAAAGCCGTTCGATCCGCTTGGCGGCATCGTCTATAATATCGACCATCTCTTCGATATCGGCTGCATCAAATCCGCCGGTGCGATATTTGTTTTTGAGCACACCAGCGAGGTTGCCCATCGCCCGGAACAGTTCAGGCGCGCGGTTGCGTTCTTCATTGCCCGACATTGCGGTCAGCTTCTCGACGATTTTGGCGACTTCATTCTCACGGTCGGCCAGCTCTTCCTTGCCCGATTGCGTGATCTCGAAGGCTTTCTTGGCCTCGTCACCCTTTTTCGGCTTCGCTTCTGTGATCACACCTTCATCCGCCAGCATTTGCAGCGTTGGATAGACTGCACCCGGGCTGGGCTCGTAGGCCCCGCCGGTCATTTCGCCGATGGCCTTGATCAGCTCATACCCATGGCGCGGTTCGGCGCCGATCAGCATTAAAAGTGTCAGGCGAAGCTCGCCAGTACCGAACATCCGGCGTTTGCGGCGATGGCCGCGACCACCGCCACCGAACTGGCCTCCGCTTCCAAAGGCTCGGCCGAAATCGCCACCCCAATTGCCCCAACTGCCGGAAGCGAACATGGCCTCAATCGGGAACCCGCGGCGACGCATCTTTCTCATCTTGTGAACTCTCATATCAGCATTCCTCTCAATATAGCTAAGATAGCTCTAAGATATATCTTAATGACAATCTGACAAGTGGCTGATGCAATCCTTCGGCAAAGCGCCTATCTGATCCGACGAATGACTGACCTGTTTGCCGATGACATCCCGCCACTGCCTGCGCGCGACCAGCCGAGAGAGGATTCGCCGTTGGCTGATCGGCTACGCCCGCGCGCATTGGATGAAGTTGTCGGGCAGGATCATCTGACCGGCGCAGACGGCGCAATCGGCCGGATGGTCGCAGCGGGCAAACTATCCTCGATGATCTTGTGGGGTCCGCCGGGCACCGGAAAGACCACTACGGCACGCCTGCTGGCCGATGCAGTGGGTATGCGGTTTGAAGCGATCAGCGCAGTATTCTCTGGCGTCGCTGACCTCAAGAAAGCCTTCACCGCAGCCGACAAAGCCGCCGATGCGGGACAACGCACACTGCTATTCGTGGACGAAATTCACCGCTTCAACCGGGCACAGCAAGATGGCTTTCTGCCCTTTGTCGAGCGCGGCACAGTGACGCTGGTTGGCGCGACAACCGAGAACCCCAGCTTTGCGCTGAACGCCGCGCTCCTTAGCCGCGCACAAGTCCTCATCCTGCAACGGCTCGATCAGGATGCACTGTTTACACTTCTGTCCCGCGCAGAGGAACTAGAGGGCACCCTCCCTCTCACAGGCGAAGCCAAAGACGCATTGGTCGCATCAGCCGATGGTGACGGGCGCTTCCTGCTCAACCAGGCGGAAACGTTATACGCCGCCAATATTCGCGAGCCGCTTGATCCGGCTGGCCTTGGCAAATTCCTCCAGCGCCGCGTTGCCGTCTATGACAAGGATCGTGACGGACATTACAATCTTATCAGCGCGCTGCACAAAAGCCTGCGCGGATCAGACCCGCAGGCCGCGCTTTACTACATGGCGCGGATGCTGACGGCAGGCGAAGAGCCGCTTTACGTCCTGCGCCGACTGGTGCGCTTTGCCAGCGAGGATATCGGCCTCGCCGATCCGCAGGCACTCACCCAATGTCTTGCAGCCAAAGATGCCTATGAATTTCTGGGGAGTCCGGAGGGCGAGCTGGCGATTGTGCAGGCCTGCCTCTATCTAGCGACCGCGCCGAAATCGAACGCCGCCTACGCCGCGCAAAAGGCTTCGTTCAAAGCCGCCAAGGAAACCGGCAGTCTGATGCCGCCACAAAACATCCTCAACGCGCCGACCAAATTGATGAAGGATATCGGCTACGGCAAGGATTACGCGTACGATCACAACGCCGAAGACGGCTTCTCCGGGGACAATTACTGGCCGGAGGAAATGGAACCGCAGACCTATTACGAACCGGTCGAGCGCGGCTTTGAACGTAAAGTGCGCGAGCGGATGGAATGGTGGGACCGCAAGCGGCAGGAACTGCGCGGCGAATGAAGCCGCGGCGTTTCGACTATTTCTGTGCGATAGACTGGTCGGGTGCCACCGGGCCGCGGCAAAAGGGCATTGCCGTTGCCCTTTGCGCAATCGACGGCGGCGCGCCCGCTTTGGTACAGCGCGACACGGCGTGGTCGCGCGAAGAAGTGCTCGGCATCCTCCGCGATGATCTTCCTGCCGATACGCTGGTGGGAATGGATCTGGGCATATCTTTGCCCTGGGCCGACTGCGGCGCGTTCTTTCCCGGCTGGGTCGATAGTCCCGATAACGCAAAGGAACTTTGGGCTTTGATTGACCACATCTGTACCGATGACCCGAATCTCGAAGCGAGCAGTTTCGTCGATCATCCGGAGTTATCGCACTTCTTCCGCCGCCATGGTGGCCGCGAAGGCGACCGCTTCCACACGCCTGACGCGCCCGACAAACGCGGCCGTCTCCGCGTGACCGAACGTGCGCAACAGGCGATGGGCTGCAAGCCCTACTCCAACTTCAACCTTGTCGGCGCGGCACAGGTGGGCAAATCCAGCCTCACCGGGATGCGGATGCTGCACAAATTGAACGGCGCACTCCCCGTCTGGCCAATCGATCCGCTGCCGGGGACCGGCTCGGTCATCGTCGAAATCTACACCGGCCTTGCAGCTATAGCTGCAGGTCGCTCGGCCAGTCGCAGCAAGATACGCGACTGTGGTGAACTCAACGCAGCATTGGCAGCGCTCGATTCGCCATCAACTGCATCGCATGGCCCGATTGATGACCACAGTTCGGACGCGATCCTCACCGCAGCGTGGCTCCGTAAAGTAGCCGAAAACCGCGATTTGTGGTCACCGAAGGGCCTCTCATCTGAAATTGCTGCAACTGAGGGCTGGACCTTCGGCGCATTTTAAGTCAAAGGGCGCGCCGCACGTCACATGATCGTGCAGATGATGGGCCGGTTTAGCTCAGTTGGTAGAGCAGTTGATTTGTAATCATCAGGCCGCGCGTTCGAATCGTGCAACCGGCACCATCCATTTTTCCTGTTTGTTTTGCCTCAAGCGCCGGCGGTCGCATCCACTCCCTTAGGCGTCCGCACTAACCGCGCGTCGCGCGGTCGCGCTCTGGCTGCCGCAACGAAGGTTCGGGGCCTCTCTTGCAAGAATGTTGCTTTTCGGACATCCCAGCGGCTCGGTGAATCGGAGCGTGTGATGTCAGATTTCAAAGTGAGCTTCGGCTTTACCCAGACGGACAAAACGCCCGAACCGGGACCTCCGCCGGAACCAACCGGCCCTGCTCCAGACGACACAATCGAGTTTCTGTGTGATCCTGAATTGCTTGGCAAAATTCCGGCGCCGGAGCGCTCGATCCGGTCCGCGCCCGAATGGTTCAAGCGGCTCGACCGCGAAATGGGAATGAAAGATGCGAACGGGCTGCCCGGTTTGACCGTGAAGGCCTGTCTACCCGTCACCGACACATTCTCGCTTGGCTATATGATCCCGCTGCCGTTCGATGTGCAGCTGCATATTCCCGAGGACCGTGTGTCGATCCAGATGGGTTGGGCACCCGACGTACCGTTCCAGCCGATTGAACAGCATCACCCCGCCCAGATCGGTGCACCAGAGCCTCCGTTTGAAAGCACGATGCCGCTGAAATTTATCAATCCGTGGCGGATCAAGGTGCCTGACGGGTATTCAGTGCTATTCGCGCAGCCGCTGAGCCGTCCCGATCTACCCTTCACCTGTTTCACTGGGATGGTCGATTGTGACCGCTTCGATACGACAGTGAACATCCCCTTCGTGTGGACCGGCCCGACTGGCGAGCATCTCCTGCCCGCAGGCACGCCGATTGCGCAGTGTATACCGATCAAGCGCGATGCTCTGCTCAAGCAAACCACCGCGCGCGCCTCAACTCCGGAAGAACTGGCTGAACAGGCTGCGGCGAAGCAGCGCAAATATCACGAAGAGTCTACCTATGCCCGCGATTGGCGGGTTAAAAAGTGACCTTGCCCGCGGATCAGCCCCGTCCGCGATACCCCTGCACACCCTGATCGGGCACCCACAGTCCTTCCGGCGGCGCGCCGGTTTGCCAGAATACGTCAATCGGGATTCCGCCGCGCGGATACCAATAGCCACCGATGCGCAACCAGCGCGGCTTCATTTCCTCCGCCAGCCGCTGGCCAATGCCAACCGTTACATCCTCATGGAACCCGTTGTGATTGCGGAAACTGCCGAGGAACAGCTTAAGGCTCTTTGATTCCACAATCGTCTCGCCCGGCGCATAATCCAGCACCAGATGCGCAAAATCGGGCTGCCCGGTCACGGGGCATAAAGACGTAAATTCGGGTGCAGCGAACCGTGTCAAATATAGCGCTCCCGGACGCGGATTGGGCACGTAATCGAGCACCGCCTCCTCAGGTGATGCAGGAAGCGGCGTTTGCTGGCCTAGAAATTGCGGGCTGGAATCATTTGAAACTGTGTCACTCATGCCGCGCTGATGCCGTGATCGACGCTTTCGCACAAGTCACCTGTGGTATATCGCGAATTCAGTGACTATTCAGCGCCGCCCCCAATGAGTCTCCAATAAGTCCGGGGCTGGACAGCCTTAATCCGAACATGAAATTTAGAACTGCCGCCTCTCTGACAGCAATCGCGATTGCTATGCCCGTATCAGGTGCACCTGCTTCGGTGCCCGATTTCCGGCTGCCTACGCCTACCCCGACACCGACCGCGCAAGTCCAAGGTCCGGTCGATACCGAGGGTCCAGTTCCCATCGGGCCGCGGGTCATTCCGACGGCAACGCCCGCTCCTGCACCGACAGCAACACGGCCCGCTCCAAGTCCCGCTCCCAGATCGACGCCAACACCTGCACCAACGCGGCAGCCTACTGCGCGACCAGCACAAGCAGCAACACCGGCGGCGCAGCGCACCACAAGCGTGCCTGCCGCGACCTTGCCGACACCAGTGGCATCAGCCCCCTCACCTACCGCTACTCCAGCCAGCTCGGCACCGAGCGCCGCTGACCAATTGCAATTCGATCCTACGGCCGCTCTGCCGACCCCACCCGCGCCAGCCGAAGCCCAAAGCGCTCCCGGAGACGAAACAGCCACGAGCGGTATCGCCTTGTGGATGGCTGCTTTGGCAGCGTTGCTCATCGCTATCGGCGGATTGTTCGTATTCTGGCGTCAGCGCCAACCGGCAACGGCTGGCGTACCGGAAATCGAGCCGCCATCCAAATGGATCAGAACGACGACCGAGTCTGCCAATTTGCCTCCTCTTCCGCACTCACAACCGCCAGAACCGGAACCAGTAAGGAAACAGGCCGAACCCGCCGAAGCTCCGCTGGTTGCAGGTCTCGACACACCGGCAAGCACCAAGTCGACTTTGCAAATCAAGGCGCAGGCGCTGACCCTCAGCCGCAGTCTGATGAATGCCACGATTTCGTACCGGCTGGAGCTGATGAATCTCCAGAACCAGCCGTTGAGCGAGATTTCAATCAAGGCGGATATGGTCACAGCGCATGGCCGTGCCCCGGTGAGCGAGCAAGTTGCCGATACCCAAACCGAATTGGCCGAAACGGCATTTATCGCCGCGATTGAAGGCCGCGGGACGCATGAAGTCAAAGGCAGCTTCAGCCTGCCTGTCAACGCGATCCGTCCAATTACCCAGCGCGGTGCGACGCTCTATGTCCCGCTGCTACGCCTTCGCGTCGAGGCGCCCGAGGTCGAACCGATAATCTGCACTTTCGTTGTCGGCATCAAACCTCCCGAGCGCGGTGCCAAACTGCAACCTTTCCGGCTTGACGAAATGGCGCAGACCTACCGCAATATCGGGTTGCGCCTACTCGACTGATCGCAGCGACACCGCTAGTCAGACGGTATGGATATTCTGGTTTCAAGCGAATGGTTGTCCGATGCGTTCGGTGCAACCGACCTGGTCATTCTGGACGCGTCTGCGCATTTACCCGCAGCAGAACGCGATCCGGAGGCGGAATTCGCGCACGAGCATATCAAGAACGCCCGCTATCTCGGCCTGCCGACGCTGAAGGACCCGGACTCGCCCGTCCCAGCAGCACTGCCCACTGCAAAGCAGTTTTCAAAGCGCCTTAGCGAATTAGGCGTGGTCGCGACCGACCGCGTGGTGCTGTATGATGATAGCGCTCTGCGCACAGCCTGCCGCGCTTATTTCATTTTCAAGATCTTCGGGTTCGAAAATGTCGCGGTGCTCGATGGCGGCCTCGCCAAGTGGAAAGCCGAAGGCCTACCAACTCAAAGCGGCGCTGCGAAAATATCCTCTTCCGCCTATTCCGCAGCGCAGGATGACCGCACCAATGTGCGCAGCAAAGCCGATATGCTCGCCAATTGCGAAACTTGCGCAGAACAAGTGGTCGATGCGCGCGATGCAGGCCGCTTTACTGCAGAGATCGAGGATGCCGTCCACGGTCTTGCCGGTGGTCACATCCCTGGCGCACGCAATCTGCACTTTGCTCAATTGCTGCGCGATGACGGGACATTCAAAGACCCGGAAGAACTGCGAGCAGTGGTCGATGCATCAGGTCTCGATTGGGACCGCCCGATCACCGCAAGCTGCGGCAGCGGCGTGACCGCCTCTGTTGTGTTGTTCGCACTGGAATTGCTCGGCCACCCCGATACCGCGCTATATGATGGCAGCTGGGGCGAATGGGGCACCGACCCTGATACACCCAAGGAAACAGGGCCTGCGCAATGAGCGACAGCGATAACGACAAAGGCCTCGGCACACGCCTCGTTGGTGCTGGTCGCCGCCGCGAATGGACAGGCCCCGTTGTAAATCCGCCGGTTTGGCGCGCCAGCACGCATTTCTACGAAGATTGCGCAGATTTGAAAGCCGGTCATCCCAATGAGGACGGCCAATTTCACTACGGTACACGCGGAGCGCCGACCCAATGGGCTTTGGCCGATGCGCTGACCGAGTTGGAGCCCGGCGCATTCGGGACGATGCTGTATCCTAGCGGACTGGCTGCATTGTCACATTCGCTGCTGGCGGTCCTGAAGCATGGCGATGTCCTGTTGATGACCGACAACGCCTATGATCCCAGCCGCGCACTCGCAAATACGGTTCTGAAGAATATGGGCGTAGAGACGCGCTTCTTCGATCCGCTCGATCTGGACGGCTATGCGGAACTGTTTTGTGAGCGGACCAAGGCAGTGCTGCTCGAAAGCCCCGGCAGCCTGACTATAGAAGTGTGCGACATCCCTGCGCTGGCAGAGATTGCCCGCACAAATGGCGCAGTCAGCCTGATCGACAACACTTGGGCGAGCTCGCTTGGTTTTCCCGCGCTGGAGCATGGCTGCGATATATCGATTACTGCACTGACAAAACACGCCGGCGGTCATGCCGATGTGCTGATGGGCAGCGCCTCTGCGGGCGAGAAGCTGTATCGTAAACTGCGTATTTCCGCGCAGCGGCTTGGCACGGTCGTGTCACCCGATGATACGGCGCTGGTTTTGCGCGGTGTACGAACGATGGAGCTGCGGCTGCAACGGACCACCGAAAGTGCTCTTGTAATCGCAAAGTGGCTGCAAACCCGCACCGAAGTGTCGCGCGTTCTGTGCCCGATGCTGCCCGGAGCACCCGGTCACGATTTATGGAAGCGCGATTTCTCCGGCGGATGCGGATTGTTCAGCTTTACCCTCGCCAATGCCGACGCTGAAGCCCGCGCGCGATTGGTCGATTCGCTAAAACTGTTCGATATCGGCTATAGCTGGGGTGGGTATGAAAGCCTCGCCATTCCGTTCGATCCAGCCAAGAACCGGTCGGCATCCGCATGGCCACCCGCCGAATGGGGCACTGGCGAACATCTCGGCGTTCGGCTAGCGATTGGGCTGGAAGACCCCAAAGACCTGATTGCCGATCTGGAACTGGGCTTTGCCGTGATGGAGAATTCATGACGACCGCTACTGCAAACCTTCAGCCGACACCGGCAGCAACAGGCAGCGCAGACGCCCAGCCAACGCCTGTCCCACTGCGCGATCCTGAAACTGGCGAGCCGCTACTGAACGCAGATGGCGAACAATTGATGGGTATTCCCGCGCCGCAACCTGCACAAATGCTCGACCCCGAAACCGGTGAACCTCTGATTGATCCTGAAACCGGTGAACCCTTAAGCGCAGTACCTGACGTAGTAGCAGCGCCTGAACCGGAACCGACCGAGGCGGTAGGCGCGGCAGAGGATATCAAGGACACGGTCAGCGAACAGAGCGAAACGCTAGGCAGCATGGTCGACACGCTTGACGCCATGGCGGTCAGCGTCGGCAATATGCGGATCTCGCTGTGGGACGGGCTGGTCGTGATCGGGGTTATTTTCCTCGTCATTGCGCTGGCTTGGGGTGCGACCAGGCTTTGCGGCTCTTTGCTCAGGCGATTGACCAAGCTCGACAATACACAGAGGCTTTTGGCAGAAAAGCTCACCACCATTGCAATTTGGGGCGCGGCGTTTTTTCTCGGTATCGATCTACTTGGTATCGACCTGACGGCCCTGGCAGTATTCTCCGGCGCATTCGGCCTGGCAATCGGTTTCGGCCTGCAGAAAACTTTCGGTAATTTGATCGCGGGTATTATCCTGTTGATGGACAAGTCGATCAAACCTGGTGACGTTATCGCGGTCGCCGATCAGGCCGGCGCCACGACTTTCGGGCAGATCCGCAAAATCGGTATTCGCGCTGTGTCGATTACCACGCGCGATCAAAAGGAATATCTCATTCCAAACGAGAACCTGATGGTCAATCAGGTTGAGAACTGGTCATATTCGTCCAAAAACGTGCGCATGCAAATTCCCGTCGGGGTATCGTACCAATGCGATATCAAGCTGGCAGAGAAGTTGATGCTGGAAGCAGCCAAGGACTGCGACCGGGTGCTCAAATCGCCCCCACCCACATGCTGGCTGGACGGGTATGGTGACAGCTCGGTAGATTTCGTCATCCAGGTCTGGATTACCGACCCCGAGGGCGGCATCGGCAATATCAAATCGGAAGTTCTCAAACGGTTGTGGGACTTGTTTCAGGAAAGCGGTATCGAAATCCCCTTCCCGCAGCGCGACCTCAACATTCGCGGCAGCGCACAGATGGACCAGCTGGTTGCAGCCATTGCGCAGCGCGTAGATGACGGCGACAAGAAATAGTCCACGCGACGGCGCACAAAAGCTGAACTTCCTGATTGGTTACATCCGCTTTCAATAAGTTTCCTTCCTGCACTGACATCCATTCTAGCTGGCGATAGCCTAATGGTGGGTCCATTTCGGGCTGATGGAAAAAACAGGTACAGTCTATCTCGTCGGCGCGGGTCCGGGCGATCCGGAGCTGCTGACGCTGCGCGCGGCTCGGCTGCTGCAATCGGCATCGCTGATCGTTCATGACGGTCTGGTCGATCCGGCAATCCTCGCCATGGCGCGGCCCGATGCGACGCTTATTTCGGTTGCGAAAAAGCGCTCCAAACACACTCTTCCGCAGGATCAGATCAACGGTTTGCTGGTTCGTGAAGCCCGGGCTGGCCGTGATGTTGTTCGCCTCAAAGGCGGCGACCCGTTCGTGTTCGGGCGCGGCGGTGAGGAAATGGAAGATTGCTACGCCGCCGGTGTCCCGGTCGAAGTGGTACCCGGTATCAGCGCGGCCAATGGTGCAGCAGCAGCTGCACAGATTGCCCTTACCCATCGCGACAGCGCGAGCATCGTCAGTTTCGTTGCTGGACAGTGCAAAGGGCTGAAGGATCAGAACTGGGTTGGTCTAGCCGGTCCGAACCGTACGCTGGTGATCTATATGGGCGTCAAAACCGCTCCCCAGATCGCCGAGAAGCTGATGGAAGACGGGCTCACGCCCGACATGCCCGTGGCCATTATCGAGAACGCAGCGCGCCCTGAAATGCGGGTCCTGCGCGGACCGCTTGCTGCACTGCCCGATCTGGTCGAGCGCGAGGAGATCGTGAGCCCTGCGTTGATTGTAATCGGCGAAGTGACAGCGCGCGCCAATGAAGCCGTGGCTTACGTGGCGATGGAGGCCGCACGATGATTATCTTGACAGGCAATGACCTCAAAACAGGCGCGGTCGTGTGGTGGGATGGCGTCAGCTGGTCCGCGCATGTCGACAATGCCGTCGATGTCGGTGATCAAGCTGCCGAAATCATGGCGCGCGAAGAATCCGCCCGCCGCGTCAATGTTCCCTATTCCATCGAGGCAACCCAAGACGATAACGGTGTGCGCCCTGCGCACATAAAGGACCGCGTCCGCGCACTCGGCCCGACCGTCCGACCCGACCTGACCCTCAAACCGGCCGATCCCGATATCGGCGAGTGGGTAATTTAGCATGTATAAATATGACCGATACGACCAAGCGATGGTCGATGCCCGCGTTGCCGAATTTCGCGATCAGGCGCAGCGACGCCTCGAAGGCAAATTGAGCGAGGACCAGTTCAAGCCGCTGCGGCTGATGAACGGGCTCTATCTGCAGCTGCACGCTTATATGTTGCGTGTCGCGATCCCCTATGGGACGCTCAACAGCACGCAGATGCACGCGCTAGCCGATATTGCGGACAAATATGACCGCGGTTACGGGCACTTTACCACGCGGCAGAACATCCAGTACAACTGGATCAAACTGGAAGATGCAGGCGATATTCTTGCCGATCTGGCCAAGGTCGAAATGCATGCGATCCAGACCAGCGGGAACTGCATCCGCAATATCTCGTCCGATCACTTCGCGGGCGCTGCGCAGGATGAGCTGGTCGATCCAAGGCCTTACGCCGAGTTGCTCAGACAATGGTCGAGCTTCCACCCTGAATTCATGTATCTGCCGCGCAAATTCAAAATCGCGGTGATCGCCAGCGATACCGACCGCGCGGCGATGCGCCTGCACGATATCGGCATCCAGATTGTCGAGCGTGGCGGCGAGATCGGTGCGAGCTTCTATGTCGGCGGCGGTATGGGCCGCACTCCGATGATCGCGCCCAATATCCGCGAATTTGTTCCGCTCGATCAGCTGATCACATATTCCGAAGCCTGCCTGCGTGTGTACAACCGCTATGGCCGGCGCGACAATAAGTACAAAGCGCGGATCAAGATCCTCGTCCATGAATTGGGCGCAGAAGAATACACGCGTCAGGTCGAGGAAGAGTTCGCACATTTGCTCGAGCAAGGCATCGAACCGCCGATTGCCGAACTTGAACGGATCAAGCCCTACTTCGCCGATCCGGCATTTGAAGACGGCGTGAAAACCGTTGATCGCAGCGATCCCGATTTCGCGCTCTGGATCGACCGCAATACGCATCGCCACAAGCATGACAGCTATGTCAGTGCAGTGATCAGCCTGAAACCCGTCGGCGGCATTCCGGGCGATGCCAGCGCTGAGCAAATGCATTTGATGGCGGACCTCGCCAAAGAATACAGCTTTGACGAACTGCGCGTGATGCACACGCAAAACATCGTCCTGCCGCATGTGAAAATCGCCGATCTGCATGCGCTTTGGACCAAGCTGGATGCCGCAGACCTCGGCACCCCCAATCTCGACCAGATTGGAGACATTATCGCGTGTCCCGGTCTCGACTATTGCAGCCTTGCCAATGCCCGCTCGATCCCGCTGGCGCAGAAGATTTCCGAGCGCTTTGCCGAGAGCGGCAAACAGGACAAATTGGGCGAGTTGAAGCTCAAGATTTCCGGCTGCATCAACGCCTGCGGGCATCATCACGCGGGCCATATCGGCATACTCGGCGTCGATAAGAAAGGCGTCGAGAATTACCAATTGTCGCTCGGCGGCAGCGAGGCGGAGGACACCGCGCTCGGCAAAATCACCGGACGCGGGTTCGATGAAGAAGGTGTTATTAACGCGGTCGAGACCGTGACCGACGTTTACCTTGCGCAAAAGGAGGACGGGGAGCGCTTCCTCGATACTTATAATCGCATCGGCATGGCCCCTTTCAAGGAGGCTCTCTATGACTGATTTGGGAACAAGCCCTGATGGCGTTCAATTCCGCTTCCGCGATGATGAAATGGTCGATCATGCGAGCGTGACGGTCGACTCATTCCTAGAGCAATCCAACTCATCCGCTGTTCGCATTGAGCCGGGCGATGATGCGCGCGATTTGCTGCCACATCTGGACCGTATTGCGCTCGTCGAAGTGAACTTCCCCGTTTACGGCGATGGTCGCGGCTATTCGGCTGCGCGCATCCTGCGCGAGGCGGGCTACGCGGGCGAAATCCGCGCGGTCGGCGATGTTCTCGTCGATCAACTGAACAATATGCGCCGCTGCGGTTTTGATGCGTTCCAGCCCGATGTGCCGATGAACGAGGCGGACGCACAGGCCGCTCTCGACACATGGCCCGAGGTCTATCAAGCGACCACCGATGGGCGGAACCCGATCTGGAACATCCGTCACGGAACCAGGCACCATGAATGATATGCGCGCCATCGCCAGAGACATAGATCGCATCGATACGGGGCCACGCTTTTCCGATGATGATGCTGTTCGCCTGAACCGGATGTTCCGCGGGCAGGATACGCACGAAATGCTGCGCAATATGATCGAAGACGATATGGTCGGCGATCTTGCGACAGTTTCCAGCTTCGGCGCGGAAAGCGCTGTTTTACTGCATCTTATCAGCGAAGTCGCGCCCGATCTTCCGGTGCTGTTTCTCGATACGGGCAAGCATTTTGACGCCACATTGGCTTATCGCGACGAGATCGTCAGCAAGTTCGGCCTGACCAATCTGCGCAATCTGACACCGGACGAGCAAACGCTCGCCGCAAAGGACGAAACCGGACTGCGTTGGTCTTATGATCCGGACGGCTGCTGCGAAATTCGCAAGGTTATTCCGCTTGCGGGCGCGCTGGCCGATTTTGATGCGACGCTGACAGGCAGGAAGGCTTTTCAGTCCGCCACGCGCGCCAATTTGCCGCGATTTGAAGTGGATATATCCGACTCTCAAGGCCGCCTCAAGATCAACCCGCTGATCGATTGGACTGCTGACGATATCCAAGCCTATTTCGAAGAACACGACCTGCCGCGTCACCCGCTGGTGGAACAGGGCTATCCGTCAATCGGCTGCGGACCCTGCACCAACAAAGTCGCGCCGGGCGAGGACCCGCGCTCTGGCCGTTGGAAAGGTTGGGACAAAACCGAATGCGGTATCCACACCCCAGTCGGCGAGGATGGCGAGCTGCCGCCCGGTTTCGATCCGGCGTTCTAAAACCAACCCTGCTTGCGATACCAATCAGCGGTCGATTTCAGCCCTTCGCGTGACGGAATCGTGGGCATCCACACGTCGCGCGGAACGGCCTTATCTGTCCGCGCAACCCAGTTGGGATGACACATATAGCCAACCCGATCCGCGGTTAGCTTAGCCTTATCGCCGCGCAGCAATCGATCCGCTTTCGCGGCGCTCGACAGGACAAATTTCGGAAAATGCGGCGTAAACACTTTTCGCCCCATCGCTTCACCAATAGCCTGCGCCATTTCCTTGTGCGACCAACCGCCGACGCGGCCATCATCTGGCTCGAACATTTTCCGCCGGACCTTGGATGACGAGGGGACCAGAGCAAGTAACAGCTTCGCCAGATCATCGACGTGGATTAGCGATGTCGCCCCGCCCGGAGGCAAGGGAACCACCCCAAACCGCGCGCTGTTGAACAGTTCGAACATATCATTGTCGCGCGGCCCATACACAGCGGGCGGGCGGACAATGGTCCAGTCCAAGCCGCTCGCTTCAACCAGTTTCTCGGCGGCGAGCTTCGACGCGCCATAGTGCGACAGCTCAGGCTTTCGCGCGGACAGTGACGATACAAACACGAGCCTGCTAACCTTCGCCGCTTTGCACGCATCGATCACGGCCTGTGTACCGGTGACATTGGCAGCTTCAAATTCGACCGGGTCGGGCGTGTTAGTCAGACCGGCAATATGGATCATCGCTTCCGCGCAGTTTGCCAGTTTTCCAAGCGCAGCATGGTCGGCAAGATTGCCTTCTACCCAATCGACGGTGGGTCGATCCGCGGGCACCTTTCGGGCCAACGCTCGCACGCTAGTATCTTGACGCGCCACCGCATCAAGCACCGCCTGCCCGACAAAGCCGGTTCCACCCGTGATTGCGATGGTTCTGGTCACAGGTGCACCATATGGTCGCGATGGACCACGGCGGCGCGCGGCGTATAGCCCAGCTTCGCCGCCTGATCACCTTCGCGCAAGCCAAGGATCGCACGGCATTCATCGGCGGAATATTCGACAAGCCCCTGCCCCAACCGCTCTCCTTTCGAGCCATGGATGCTGACAAGGGCACCGCGTTCAAATTCCCCTTCTACTTCGGTCAGACCCGCAGCAAGCAAGCTTGCACCGTTCCCCAGCGCTTCGACACATCCCCCATCTACGGTCAGTACGCCTTCGGGGGCCAACCTTCCGCCAAGCCAAGCTTTGCGCGCCGTATCACTGCGTTGCGGTAGAAACAGCGTTCCGCGGTCCGCCTTAATCGCTGCGGCGATCGGTCTGTCTTGCGTACCATTGATGATTGCCAGTGTGATCCCCGCACGCTCCGCAATACGAGCAGCCTGCAATTTCGCCAGCATCCCTCCGGAACCCATGCCAGACGACGATTCCACGGTCGCCATCGCGATGATCTCTGGCGACACGCCCTCTACCGTTGCGATCAATTTCGCTTCAGCTTCATCCGGGTCGCGATCATACAGACCATCAACATCTGAGAGCAGCAGAACAGCATCCGCACCCGCTGCCTGCCCAATCCGTGCAGCCAACCGATCATTGTCACCAAAACGGATTTCTTCGGTCGCGACGCTGTCATTCTCGTTTACCACGGCCACTACCCCCGCCTCACGCAAGCGCGACAATGTCGAGGAAGCGTTCAGATAGCGTTTTCGTTCTTCGAGATCGTCGAGCGTCACCAGCATCTGTGCCGCAGGAATATCGTGCCCTTCGAGCACGTCGGACCAAAGCCTGGCGAGTGCAATTTGGCCCACCGAAGCCGAAGCCTGTGCATCCGACAGGCTAGCCCGGCCGCCCTTCGGCATTTTCAACCGGGCCGCGCCAAGCGCAATCGCGCCCGAGCTAACGACAATGACATTCTGCCCGCGCGCGCGCATTTCTGCGATTTCACTAACCAACCCGTCAAGCCACGCGCGGCGCGGGTCGCCATCAGCATTGACCAGTAACGCCGATCCGATTTTCAGGACCAGCGTGCTGCACTGATCCGAATTGGTTAATCCGCCAAGAGTGTCGATTGTCATGGCAAGCAGCGTAACGTGCGTCAGATGTTTTTAGAAGCGCGCCGGTGATTAGAAATCAAATGGGCGACCAAGGCTTCTCTTCGTCAACCGTTTCTTCTTCAGCTGCATTGGTCTCTGTCGAAGTGCGATCAGGCAGGTAGGACAGGACTGCGTTCAGTAATTCCTCCATCCCATCACCTGTAGCGCCGGACACAGCGAACACGCGCTCTGCACCCGCTTGTGCGAGTTCTTCTGCGAACCCCGCAACCAGCTCGCCATCGGCCAGATCGGTCTTGTTGAGGGCAATGAGCTGTGGTTTGTCGACCAAGCCTTCGCCATGCGCGGCAAGTTCGTCTTGGACCGTTTTCATCGCTTCTGCCGGATCTGGTCCGGCGATATCGACCAGATGGATCAACACGCGGCAGCGTTCAATATGGCCGAGGAACCGGTCGCCGATCCCCGCCCCATCGGATGCGCCCTCGATCAGACCAGGAATATCCGCGATCACAAACTCGCGGCCCTTGTGATGTACCACGCCGAGCTTGGGAACCAGCGTGGTAAAGGCGTATGCGCCGACTTTGGCCTTGGCATTGGTGATCTGGTTGATGAAAGTCGATTTACCCGCATTGGGCAGGCCCAATAGGCCGACATCGGCAAGCAGTTTCAGCCGCAGCCAGACCCACATTTCCTCGGCAGGCTCCCCAGGCTGATGCTGGCGAGGCGCACGATTTGTCGAGCTTTTGTAACTCGCATTGCCGCGACCACCTTTGCCGCCTTCAAGAAACACAACCTGCTGCCCTACTTCGGTGAAGTCAGCGAGAATCTCTTCCTTGTCTTCCGACAGAACCTGCGTGCCGACCGGTACTTTGATGACCAGATCATCCGCACCGCCACCTGTGCGGTCGCGGCCCATACCATGGCCGCCGCGTTTGGCTTTGAAATGCTGCGCATAGCGGAAATCAATCAGCGTATTCAGGCCTTGCTCGGCCTCGAAAATGATATCGCCGCCTTTGCCGCCATTGCCGCCATCCGGGCCGCCATATTCGACATATTTCTCACGCCGAAAGCTAACAGCCCCCGGGCCGCCTTGGCCGGACTGCAGGTATATCTTGGCTTGGTCGAGAAAGTGCATGGACGCGCCTTTAGGACCATTGGCCGTGATTGGCTAGCAGTCACACATCTCGATCAGATCACTCGATACCTTTACCGACATCATCGCCACCACCCGATTCCTCTTCGTCAGGTGTTGGCTGAACAACAGGATTGCTCACAAAGACCGGTTGGGTCGAAGGCGCCGGAGCAGGCACTGTCACATCGGTGCTCGCGGGATCCTGCGACAGCGTGAAGCCGGGCGTTATACCCGCGCTATCCGGTGCCAAAATCGCAACGGGTTCGCTTGGTGATGGCAGAGTGATCGACGGATCGGCAGCACTCGGCTCGACCGAGCTGACTGCGGGATAGGCGATATTCGGTGTCGCCATCGTGCCAACTGTACCAGCGGGCGGCGACGTGGCCGGCGCTGGCGTGATGGCCGATGCGGTCGAAGCAGAAGGCGGAACATCGACCGTGTAAATCGTCGCATCCGGCGCGGTGGACGGGCCGACTGGCGATGGGCCCATTGTCTGGGTTGCACCCATCCCGGTTGCTTGGTCAACATCCTGCGCCGGAACGAGTTGGCCCACGCTGCTCGCGACAACGGGGACAGGCTTGGGCGCATATTCGGCGTCCCATTCGGTCACATCAATTTGATACTTTTCATATGATGAATAAAAATTGTCGAACACCTGCTCGATACGGGGCAAATTGATGCTCGCAAACAGCTCCAGTTGACCGACTTCCACCGCTAGCGAGTCGTTGGCTATCTGCGTAGCTGTTCGACAGAACTGTCCCTTTGCTGGCGGTAGCGCGTAGTAATTATATACCTGCGTCATATAGCCATCATATTCCGCACGATAGGATCTGCCGTAGTCCTCACGATACTGCGCAAGGATCGAGTCACTAGTACGGCGCAGCTTGTTCCGGTGCCGTTCCAACAAAGTACGGTAAGCTGGCAGGATTGAAGCATATTGCGGATCAAGGCAATTGAGCGCGGCAACGTTGAGCGCAGAACGCAAATTCCACAGCGTTTGCGGCTTTGTCAGTCCGTAATTAACAGTCCGGCGCAAACCGTCGCTGCCGCGCGGCGGGATATACATGCCGAGTGCCGCGCTTCCTGGTGGCACCGGACGCGGCGGTATCACTTTAACAACCGGTGGAGGTGGCGGAGGCGGCGGTGGTGGAGGTGGCGGAGGCGGCGGTGTCACACAGCCAGCCAGCATTGTTAAGCCGATTACCGCCGATACAAGGCGGATTTTAGATTTGTTCGTCGCGAACATTCAGGGCCCTCCAAAGCCGATAATCCGTATCCGTTCGATACGTTCCCACACCCTGCCTTACGCTGGTATGAAGAGGAACCCTAACCTTTGCTTGGCGCAAAGAAAATGCCCGGAATGCAATTGGCATCCCGGGCACGTTCATGTGAGTCAAATATGCGACAGTTCGTTATTCGCGGCTTCCCAGAAAGCGCAGCAGGAACATAAACATATTGATAAAGTCGAGATACAGGCTCAGCGCGCCGAGAATGATCGACTTCTGCGCCCATTCGGTGCCGCGGAAGTGGAAATATTCAGCTTTCAAGCGCTGTGTATCATAAGCTGTGAGACCCGCGAAAATCAGCACTCCAATCGCCGCGATCGCCAGTTCCAGACCGGGCGAACCAATCAGGAATGCGTTAAGCAGCGATGCAATAATCAGGCCGACGACACCCATAATCAGGAAGCTGCCGAAGCCGGACAGGTCTTTCTTCGTGGTGTATCCCCACAGGCTGAGACCCGCAAACGCACCCGCTGTTGCGAAGAATGTCACCGCAATGGAATCAGCGCTGAATTGTAGAAAGATGGTGGACATCGACACGCCCATCACTGTCGCAAACGACCAGAACATCACTTGCAAGGCACCGGCGCTAAACTTGTTTGCACCAAAACTCATGAACAGGACAAAAGCCAGTGGAGAAAGCGCGACCACAAACCAGAGGCCAGTCCCAAAGATCGCCTGAGTTACGCCCGTCGCAACAGCAGCGAGCGCGACAATACCTGTCAGCAGCACGCCTGATGCCATGTAATTATAGATCGAGAGCATATGCTTGCGCAGGCCCTGATCCATTACGGTGTTATCGGCGACTTCGCCATAACTACCCGGCGTCGTACCGAAGTCGGTGCGATCGCCCCGAGGTTCGTTCCAATTAGCCATTTCGATCCAAACTCCTTATTCCGAAACCCCGATAGGCTCCGGCTCTGACATCAATATCGGTGTTTATTCGCCATTTTTCAAGGGAAACCGGACTCTCACTGCCGCTGAAAATTAACCATTTTTCCGATTTTCGCCGCGTGCAGCCTCGGCCATCTCGGCTCCGCGGTCTCTTGCGGCGCGTAAAGTCTCGGTCATGAGAGCATTCAAAGCGCCGCTCTTATCGAGCACATCAAGGCCTTTTTGCGTCATTCCGCCAGGGCTGGCGACACGCTGGGCAAGCTCTTTCGGGGAATATTCCGATGCGGCCGAAAGTGCCCCGGCCCCCTCCACCATAGCAACAGCGAGGCGGGCCGCCTGATCTTCCGGCAGGCCGAGGCTGGCTGCTCCCGACGCAAGTGCATCGGTGAACCGATAAACAAAGCCCGGACCCGATCCGGCAAGTGCAGTGACCAGATCAAAATGCGCCTCATTCCCAAGCCACTCCGCTGTGCCGATATCGCTGGCGAGCTGAGTGACAGCATCCCGATGCTCGTCTGACAGGCCGGCAGCGATCAGCGCATTGGGCGATTTACGCAGCGCCGCCGCCAGATTGGGCATAAAGCGGACAATTCCGGCTGCGCGCGGGAACCGCAATGTGTAGCTCTCCAATTCATTACCAGCGAGAACTGAAATCAGAACAGTATCTGGTCCCAAAATGGGCTCTAGGCCCTCTGCGACATCATCGACCATATGTGGCTTCACACCCAGCAGCACAGCATCGAAATGTCCTGTCGGCCATTTATTATGAACCTTCAGCCCGTGCGCAACTTCACCTGTTCGCGGATGGTAGACCTCGAAGCGCGAAGGATCGCTGCCGGCGGCAAGCCACCCCTCCACCATCGCACCAGTCATGGTGCCGAACCCAACGATCAAAATTTTGTCGAATGCCATAGCACGCCTTTTTATGAGGCTATCAGCTAAGCCTCGCCCGAGGTATCTACAAGAGCGCTTTCGAGAGCATCATCGGGTGATTTGTCGCCCCACAGTACGAATTGAAATGCAGGATAGAACCGGTCGCATTCCTCGACTGCCGTTTCAACCAGCGCCTGTGCCTGATCGAGGCTGAGCATCCCGTCTGACCCCAGCATCGCGCCATTGCGATATACCAACACGCCGCCTTTTGACCAAACATCGAAATGACCGAGCCATATCTGCTCATTGACCAGTGCCAGAAGTTCAACCGCCGCGCTGCGCTTTTCCTTGGCAACCCGCACATCGGGCAGACAAAGCAGTTGTAGGACGTTGTCTTCCGCGCGCCAAATTGCCCGCAGCTGATACTTTGCCCAGCTGCCTTGGATCTCACCGGCAATTTCTTCCTTGGATTCTGCCTTGAACGGCCACCCACGCGCCTCGAACAATGCCGCCAACATATCTACCGGCGCAGCGTCATCATTGGCTGACAAAGTGTGCGTTGTCGCTCTCATCTGGGGGTGCCGTTCCGCATAAGTGCCGAGATGCAGGTCCCACGCGGCAAGCGCAATCTGTTGCCCGTCTAGCGCTGGGGAGAAGTCATCTTGCCTGTTCAAAGCTTGTGCAAAAGCATTCTTGCGGTGCTCAGATTGATCGACAAGCTCGATCAGAGCGTATCGATTTCCTGCCCTTCAGGGCTGGTAAACGTAAAGCTGTCTACGCCACCTTCTTTCAGCGAATTCATCGCATTACGTGCGGCTTTCGCACTGGGATACGGACCCGCAAGCAAACGATTCGACTCTCCCCATGACGTTACGAAGGGCGAAAGATCGCCCAATATGTCGGGCGCCTTCCCGCTGATCCGCCGCCAGTCGAATTTGAGCGCACTGCGGTCCCGGCCAGTGGCAATTTGCACCCAGAAGCGGCGCGGATGCTCGGGCGCCTTGGGTTCGGCTTTGGGCTCCGGCTTCTTCTCAACTTCGCGCGGCGGTTTGATCTTGGTGATATCAACGCCGCCGGTGGGTGTCGCACGCCTTTGTGGGGCCTCCGCGAAGCTTGCGAACGCGTCGGCGACGCTCTTGGCCTCTGCCTCTTCTTCGGCATCGACCGCGCCTACCGGCGTGCCAGCGAGCGCATCGGACGTCACCACACGATTCTCCGCGACTTTTGCCAGATCAAAGCCCGGCGAAGGCAGCGACGCAGCAGGTGATGGCCCGGCAGACGAAGGCGCGGTATCAACTCGCTCTATCGGCGTTGGTGCGACGCCAGAGACCGAAGCGATCCTAGCTGATTGAGCAACCGTTGCTGCGGGCAGTGTCGTTACTACTTCTCTCGGCGTCAATTCACCCGATTTGCTGCCGGCTGGATCGGCTGCCTGTAACGGCGGACTCGATGCGGGCGTCTCCGTAGCGACCTCAGGAACTCCAATCGAGGCACGCGAATCGTCAGCAGGCGTGTCGCGGCGCGCCATTACGCGGCGCGGGGGCACTGTCCGGGATGATGGATCGGACGCTGCTGTCCGGTTCGCACGCGTAATCCGCGCTGCTCGGGCCTCGCTCCCTCGCGGTTGAGCGGTGTCCTTTAACGCGCTGCGTCCACGATCCGGGCGGCGGCGCGGGCTCGTTGTGTCAACGCGCGGACCGAGAGGCTCACCTTGTGGGGCCAGGCGCGCATCAGTATTGCGCGCAGCGGCATTGTTCCCCGTATATTGCGCAATTTGCGGTGTATCTCGGCCAATCTGTGCGGCACGCGGGAACGCGCCAAAATTGGCCGCTGCAGCCTGCTGGGCCTTGGTCAGACGCGGCATGTAGCGCAGATATGGCGAAATCCGGGCAGAGAGATTCTGCGGCATCACGGCCTCGGCAATGGCAATCGCCTCCTCCTCGTCGCCCAGGATTGCCAGGCCGAACGCACGGGTTCGATAGGAGGAGAAATCTTGCTTCTCGATCAGAGGGGCCAGCACCGCTTCGAATGCCCTGCGGTCCCCCGCGATCGCATGGCTCAGCGCAAAGCGTCTGCGCGTTTCGGCATCGTCATTCTGGCTCAGGGCCTGCCGATAAAAACCCATCGCTGCGCTATTGTCGCCAACCAAATCGTAAGCCAGCGCTCTATCACCCGCGAGAGATCCGGTGGATGCGCCGGCTGCTTGCGCCGCGTCGAACAATGCGAGCGCTTCTATCGGTCGTTGCTGCCGGACATAGGCGCCTGCCAGACCCACCTTTATCCGCGGATTGTCGGGAGAAAGCTCTTCTGCCCGGCCGAAAAAGCCGATGGCCGCGTCGATATCGCCGACCGCAAGCGACGCTTCACCCGCCTCGATCAGCGCATTCACATTTTGCGAATTGCGCGACAGGCTCCTGAGCGCGGTGTTGAGACGGATAACATCCGGGGACGGCAAGGGCTGAACCACCGGCTGCGAGACCGTGTTCACGGATTGTTGCGCATGAAGCGGCGCCGCAACCAAGCCAGCGGCCAGCGCCAATGCAGATAGCTGAAGACACCGCGCTATGCGGCGATATCCGGTTTTCGTCGATAAAGTTTCGACCGAGACTGGCATAATGTCCGTTCCAACACTGCGCCAGTTACGCGCAGTTCCAAATGATACGCTTTGGATATGGGCGCATCCGGCTGAACCGCAACCGAACTGACCGTCAACCGGCCCGATTATGCGATTACTGGTTGTTCTGACGCCCTAGGAAACGCGGAATATTAAGCGCCCCGCCATCCTTGTCGTCCTCGTCCTCATCTTCATCCCCGTCTTCATCCGAAGAATGTGAGCCACGTGAGAGATTGGCCATGCGTTCGAACAATGTGCTTCCGGCACCGGCACCGCCGCCAGTGCCATCTCCGCCAGAGACCAGACCGCGACGCTTGCCAGTTGGAGACTGCACGGGCTCGTCTTCTTCGGCCAGCTTATCTGCGTTCAAAAGAAGCTCATCCTGTGCGGACGAACCTTCCGCTGCTTCTGCAGGCGCAGCGTCAGCATCGCCGCCTGCCTCTGCATTCAAATCCAGCGGTTCATCATCAGCCGCCACTTCAGGGTCATCGCCCCAGTCGGGCTCTTCCTGTTGCCCTTCAGATTCCGGGTCGCTCGCAAATCCGCCACCATCAGCGGGATTGGCATGCGCGCTGTCATCAGCAGGATCGGCAATTTGTGTTTCCTCTGGCTCATAGGGTTCCGGAATATCCTGCCGCAAACCAGCGAGCGGATCTACGATACCATCGACATCGCCGTCGTCTTCCTCAACATCTTCATGGACTTCGTCGCTCAAATCCAAACCGGCAAAGGCTGCTGGCTGTGTCGCAGGTTTTTCCCCTTCAATTTCCTCATCTTCGGGAAGCTCGAGAACCGGACGCTTGGGCGCACGCGATGCGCCGAGCGACAACGAATGTGTTTCGCCGCTGGCATCAACCACGCCAGAACCTGCCTCGATACCCGTCGCGACGACCGAAACGCGGATTTTGCCGTCAAGGTCAGGATTGAATGCCGACCCCCAAATAATGTTGGCATCTTCGTCCACCAGCTCGCGGATATGATTGGCAGCCTCGTCGACTTCGAGAAGCTTCATATCCTCGCCGCCAATGATCGAGATGATGACCCCCTTCGCGCCCTGCATCGACACGCCATCAAGCAGCGGGTTGGCAATAGCGCGCTCGGCAGCTTCGAGTGCGCGGTTCTCGCCCTCTCCTTCGCCGGTGCCCATCATTGCCTTGCCCATTTCCTCCATCACCGATTTCACATCGGCAAAGTCGAGATTGATGAGGCCGGGCATGACCATCAGATCGGTGATTGAGCGAACGCCCTGCTGCAAAACTTCGTCAGCCAGCTCGAAGGCCTGCTTGAAAGTCGTGTCGGCTTTCGCGACCAGGAACAGGTTCTGGTTAGGAATAACAATCAGCGTATCGACGTGCTTCTGCAACTCTTCGATACCGGCTTCCGCCGCGCGCATCCGGCGCGTGCCTTCGAACAAGAATGGCTTAGTGACGACGCCCACGGTCAAAACACCCTTGCGACGCGCCGCTTCGGCAATCACCGCGGCTGCACCGGTGCCTGTACCCCCGCCCATACCGGCAGCAATGAACAGCATATTCACGCCATCCAGCGCGTCTTCAATTTCAGATACCGTTTCTTCTGCGGCTGCCTTGCCGACTTCAGGACGCGCACCTGCGCCAAGGCCGCCCGTGATATCGGGGCCAAGCTGGATGCGTGCGTCGGTCGCCGCTGTGTTAAGCGCCTGCGCATCGGTGTTGGCGACGATGAAATCGACGCCTTCGATCTCCGCCGCGATCATGTTGGCGATGGCATTGCCGCCCGCGCCGCCAACACCGATTACGGTGATTTTAGGGCGAAGCTCGTCAGATGCTGCGGGGCCAATATTAATGCTCATGGGGTGTCCCTCCAAGGGATTGTGCGCAATTTAAAATACCGTGAACTGGCTTGGCACAAACCGATTCGGCGGTGAATCGGAAAATTCCGCTTATCCACAGTGGTTAATTTAGGGGATTTCACTTAGAAATACTCTTTCACGGCCCGGAATATGCGATTGACCATCGCCGATCCGCTGACCTTGACCGTTTCCTGGTGTGTCGGATCAATCGCGCGAATGTCCACCGGATCATCCGCTGCATACAGGCACAGACCCGAAAGCGTCGCAAAACCGGGCGTAGCATGCGCCTCTGGCAGCCCGCGCAATGTCGGTGCTTTGCCGATGCGAACGGGGCGGCCCAAGGCGCTTTGCGCGAACTCTGCGATGCCCGCCAATTCCGCGCCGCCTCCGGTAAGGACGACCTGATTACCGCGCGCGCCGGCAAAGCCCATCTCCTTGAGAGCTTTACCAATTTCATCGGTTAGCCGCGAGAGTTGCTCGGTAACAATCGAGACGAGTTCCGCTCTTGGGATACGATTTTTGTCGTCAGCGCCGCGCGCAGTAATTGTGACCGCCTCATCTCCCGGACCGCCAATCGGGATCATCTCGCGGTGATCGGTCGGGCTGGCGATAGCAGATCCGGCGACGCATTTGAGCCGCTCGGCCTGGAACCGCCGAATACCAAAGGCAGAAGCAATCGCGTCGGTAATGTCAGCTGCACCAAGCGGGATAGCCTTTAAGCCGAGCAACATGCCAGCGGCGTAGAGCGACACATTGGTAACTTCGCCGCCGATTTCGATCAAAGCAGTTCCAAGCTCGCGCTCTTCAGGACTGAGGCATGCATGGCCCGCTGCAATTGGGGCGGCGACAACGCTTTCGACGTCCAGATGCGCGTTCTGCACAGCTTCGATAAGGTTACGCACGGGCGCGCCATCAGCCAGCATGACGTGGACATCGACGCCTAAGCGTTCGGCATGGAGGCCTTTCGGATTGGCGACACCATGCGCGCCATCCAGTGTGTAATGCGCGGGCTGCGCATGCAGGACCATCCGGCCATCTGGCTGAATGCTGTCACGTGCATGAAGCAGCAATTGCTCGATATCTTCTTCTTCAATCCGGCGGCCGCCGATTTCGATTTCAACTTTGGCAATCTGGCTGGCCAGTCCCGCGCCTGCGCAGCCGATCCATACGCTCGACACGCTGGTGCCCGCATTCTTCTCGGCGCGCTCGACGGCATCGCGGATCGCGTAGGTCGCGGCGGTCATATCGGTGATGTAGCCGCGTTTAATCCCTTGGCTAGCGCGGTGCCCTGAACCAAGCACAATCATCTCGCCCGTTTCGGACAAGCCCATAATCATCGCGGAGATGCGGAAAGACCCGACATTGACCGCGCCATAGACCTTACTGATGCGTGGCAGTGCCATTAGCTTCCACCATTCATATCGAGCGTTTGATCCGAGCGACCGGGGATGCGCATATAAATCCGCTCTGGCGCGCGCATGTCGAAGGTTGCGACCTTACCGCCAATCAAACGGCTTTTCCCGTCCAGCCGGGCAAACGCTACCAAAGCGCTAGATGCTTCCTTTTCGCCTTGCGGCAAAGCGAGCACTTGATCCGTCGCAAATGTAAGGTTCCAGCGGCGGTTGCCGATCCATTCAGCCTTACCGATCTGTGGCTTTAAGGCGGGAGCAGCATCGAGCAGATCGGTCAAAGCCGTAACCTGCTTTTTCGCGCCGGGACCGGTCACGATGAGCATTCCTTTGGCGTTGGCCTGCGAGATTGGTTCCAGCTCTTCACCTGTGGGATCGATTAACACCAACCGGTCGGCCTTCGCCAGCACGGCATGCGGTGTGCGTTCAACGATATCAATCACCAAGCGGTCAGGCAGTTGCCGCGATACCCGGGCATCTTTTACCCAATTCAGCTCAAGCAAATCCGCGCGAATGGCTTCAAGATCGACCAGCGGCATGGGTTGATCCTGCTCTCCCAAAACCCTGTTGTATATCTTGAGTTCATTCATCCGTTCGACGCCGGTAACACTCACATGTCGCACCTCAAAGCCTGCTTTCGATGCAAAACCGGCAATCTGCTGCTGCGCCATCGCCGGGACGCCCGCAAGGCTCGCCACAAACCAAGCCAGAGCGACTGCGCCGCCAATGATGATGGCCAAGAAAACGCGGTGCAATTGCTCTTCGGTGAAAGGCAATATCGCCATCGCCGAATCCATGACCGAACTTGTGTGCGCCCTCGCCTTGCGCGCGGTGTTGGCGCGGCCCTTGGCAGCTGCCGAACGGCGCACGCCTTTCGCTTTGCGTTTAACTGTCGCCATGGGCGTTTCCTTTGGTTTTCTTTTCTTCGGCCACCCGAAGCGCTTCGGCGACAATGGCTTCCACCAGATCGCCGTAATCCATCCCGCAATATTTGGCCTGCTCGGGCACAAGGCTAAGCGGCGTCATGCCGGGCTGGGTATTGGTTTCGAGGATAAACAGGCCCTGTTCGCCCTGTTCATCATCCCAGCGAAAATCAGTGCGGCTGGTGCCCTTACATCCGAGAACCTTATGCGCACCAACCGCATAATCGAGGCACAAGGCCATGATATTATCCGGAATATCGGCGGGACAAATATGGTCGGTCATCCCGTCAGTATATTTCGCCTCGAAATCGTAGAAGCCGGATTTGGGCACGAGTTCGGTCACGGTCAGCGCCCGGGGGCCATTTTCGCTGTCGATCACCGCAGTGGTCAGTTCGCGGCCCTTGATGAAGGGTTCGGCGAGCAGGCTGTCGAATTGCTGCCATGGGCCGACCGCATCACGCTGGATCGGCTTTCCATAGTTGCTTTCATCAGTGACTATGGCAACGCCAACCGATGATCCTTCATTGACCGGCTTCAGCACATAGGGGCGCGGCAGAGGATCGCCCTCATACAGATCTTCACTCCGCACGATACGCCCACCCGGCATGGGAATACCGGCAGGGACCAAGGCTTGCTTGGTCAGCTCTTTATCAATCGCGATTACCGAGGTCGCGAGACCCGAATGCGTGTAAGGAATACCCATCAGATCGAGCATACCCTGCACAGTACCGTCTTCACCGGGAACGCCATGCAGCGCATTGAACACGACATCGGGCGCAGCCTCAACGATGCGCGCGGCAACCTGCCGGTCCATATCGATCCGCGTAACTGTATGGCCGCGCTCTTCAAGAGCATCGGCAATTCCATTGCCCGACATGAGCGAAACCGAGCGTTCATTCGCCCAACCACCCATCAAGACTACGATATGGAGTTTAGCAAGAGTCATGCCCGGCCCACCCGCTGAATTTCCCATTCAAGCTCCACCCCACAATGCGCATAGACGCGGCGGCGAACTTCTTCACCGAGCCCTTCAATGTCAGCGCTGGTCGCGTCGCCGGTGTTGATCATAAAATTGGTATGTTTCTCGCTCACTTGCGCGCCGCCCATCATCAATCCGCGACAACCGGCTTCATCGACCAATTGCCAAGCCTTTTGGCCGTCCGGATTCTTGAACGTCGAGCCTCCGGTCTTGGTTCGCAGCGGCTGCGAGTTTTCGCGGGCTTCGGCAATCCGGTCCATTTCCGTGCCGATCTCTTTAGGGTCACCGGGTGTACCTTGGAAACGCGCCGATACGACTACCGCCCCATCGGGCAGAGCAGAGTGGCGATAGGTGTATTGCAGATCAGCAGCAGGCAGCGTGACCAACTCGCCGCCCGGCAGGATCACATCGCAATCGATCAGAATATCGGACACTTCGCGGCCATAGGCGCCGCCATTCATCCGCACGAACCCGCCGACCGTGCCGGGGATACCGCGCAGAAATTCCAGACCCGCCACACCCGCATCGCGCGCGGTGGACGACACTAAGATACCGCTCGCTCCGCCACCACATGACAGGATGCAATCGTCCAAAGCCTCTGCTTTGGAGAACGGTTTGCCGAGGCGGATCACTATGCCGGGCACGCCGCCATCGCGAACAATCATATTGGAGCCGAGGCCCAAGGCCATTACCGGCAGTTGACCATCCAAACGCGCGAGAAATTCCGTCAAATCATCCAGATCGGCAGGCTCGAACAGCCAATCCGCGTGGCCGCCAGCCTTGAACCAGACCAGCTTTGCCAAAGGCGCATCGGCCGTCAGTTTGCCGCGAATACCCTCGATCGGCACTGGCGCAGAAACAGCCCCTTCAACCTCCGAAGAAGGCGCGCCGCCGCGATCATTCATTGCCCAGTCGTTATGCTGCCGAAAGTTCATTGGCGCGCCGCCTCCACCGCGTCGGCCAGACCGGCTGCCCATTTGGTGATATCACCCGCGCCGAGGCAAACAACCAGATCGCCCGCACCCACTTCCGCAGCGAGGGTCTTGGCAAGTTCACCTTGGTCAGCAACGGTCGCAGCGGAACGATGCCCGAGCGATTTAAGCCCTTCTACAAGCGAGTTCGAATTCACGCCCTCAATAGGGTCTTCACCCGCTTCATAGACGGGCGTCACATAGACTTGATCCGCATCGTTAAAGCAGCTTTGGAAATCATCCATCAGATCGTTGAGACGTGTATAGCGGTGCGGCTGCATGACCGCGATGACTCGGCCTCCAGAGCCCGCAGTAACGCTTTCGCGCGCGGCACCGAGCACCGCTTTAATCTCAACCGGATGGTGCGCGTAATCATCAATGATCGTTGCACCCGCGACATTGCCGACTTTGGTGAAGCGGCGGCGGACCCCGCCAAATTCACTGAAGCCGCCAACGATCACATCATCGTCGCACCCCATCTCAATGGCGACTGCGATCGCGGCGAGCGCATTTTGGACATTGTGGCGGCCCGGCATCGGTAGTTTCACGCCTTCGATCCGGCGATCTTGCTCACCGCGTTGACGGACAACCACGTCGAACACATTGCCGCCGTCGACAGGCCGCACATTCACGCCGCAAATGTCAGCTTGGAGCGAGAAGCCGTAGGTAACCACACGCCGATCGCGGACTTTGCCGACCACTGCCTGAACTTCAGGGTGGTCGATGCACAGGATCGCTGCACCATAGAACGGAACGTTATGAATAAACTCGACAAATGCGTCCTTCACACCGTCGAAATCGCCATAATGATCGAGATGCTCGGGATCGATATTGGTGACGACGGCAAGCGTGCCATCCAGCCGTAGGAAGCTGCCATCGCTCTCATCGGCCTCGACAACCATCCAGTCGCTGTCGCCCAGCCGCGCATTTGAACCATATTGCTCGATAATCCCGCCATTGATCACGGTCGGATCGACATTCCCGCTATCGAGCAAGGCCGCAATCATGCTGGTAGTGGTGGTTTTGCCGTGCGTCCCGGCGACCGCAATCGTGCTTTTCAGCCGCATCAGCTCGGCAAGCATTTCCGCCCTGCGAACGACCGGAATCCGGTTTTCAAGAGCGTGCGCGACTTCAGGGTTCGTCCGCTTCACGGCGGTCGAAATCACGACTACCGCCGCACCTTCTACATGCTCTTTCTCATGCCCGATGGCGACCGCGATGCCGCGTTCGCGCAAGCGCAGAACGCTCGGCCCTTCCGCCATGTCGCTGCCCTGCACCGTGTAGCCAAGATTGTGCATCACCTCGGCGATGCCCGACATGCCAATGCCGCCAATGCCGACGAAATGGATCACGCCTATGTCAGTGCCAACGCCCTTCATTCTGCCACATCCTTGGTTGCGCCGGTAGGAACATGCGCTGTTTGCTTGGCACCGCTTGTCTTGTCCGCGCCAACGCGGATGACGTCCATCATATCCGCGCCGCCAAAGCTCTCCATCAAATCAGCGAGATCCTTCACAGCGTCGGGCCGCCCGCAATTCCATGCCGCGTGAGCAGCGGTTGCGAGCGTTTCCGGACGCTGGGCCAATGCTTGGATTTGCTTGCAGATATCTTTCGCGAGCCTCTGCAGTATATCCGCCTGGGCAACCCGGATCTTATTACCCTTGGTCTCGCCATAATCGTCGGGATTCTTGACCGTCATCATTGGTTGACGAATGGCCCGCGCTCCTCCTGACCTGGTCATCTCAAGGGTGTTAGCGGTTTGATGGTCATCCGTGGCGATAGGAAGCGGGAGCAGGATCGCGGGACGACCAGCCGCAGTAAGCTCTGCAATTGAAGACGCTCCGGCACGACCAATAAACAGATGCGCATCCGCGAGACGCGCCGCCATATCTTCAAAATATGTCCCCAGCTCGGCCGGGATATCATATTGCTTGTACTTTTCGCGTACCGCGTCGAGGTCTTCCGGGCGGCATTGCTGCGTAACCTGCAAGCGCGAGCGCAGCGCAGGCTGCAACATCGACAGCGCATCGGGAATGACTTCGGACAGGATACGCGCGCCCTGACTTCCGCCGATCACAAGAATGCGAAGCAGTCCGTCCTCGGTGAAGGCGGGGAATGGTTCATCGCGCAATTGCAAAACTTCGGGCCGCACGGGATTTCCGACCAGATGGACTTTGCCAGAGTACTTGTCCTTGAGGCGCTTGATTTCCGGATAGGCGGTAGCAATCGCTTGTACGCGGCCTGCGAGCAGACGGTTCACTCTGCCAAGCACGGCATTCTGCTCGTGCACCAGACTTGGAATTTCCGCCGAGGTGGATGCTAGCAAGGCCGGCAATGCAGGATAGCCGCCAAAGCCGATCACAGCGCTTGGCCCGAAACTTTCGAACAGCCGCAGCGCCATCTTGCGACCTTCCATGACTGCGCGAAAGCCCTTGATCCAATTGAGCGGGTTCTTGCCGAACCGGCCTGCTGGCAGGACATGCGCTGGCAAAAAGTCCGGCTTACCCGGAATATTCGCGCCGCGCTCATCCGTGATCAGCGCGACATGATGGCCTCGCCGCTCCAACTCGGTTGCGAGCGCAAAAGCGGGGATCAGATGCCCGCCTGTACCGCCTGCTGCCAAGACATAATGTTTGTTCGCGCCGCTCATGTGCGGGTTTCCTTTACCGGCAAAATCTTGCGCAGCCCCGGGGTCTCGCGGGTCAAGAACGGGTTTCTGCGCGTAATCGCCAACAATAGGCCGACTGTAAGACAGACCGCAATGGTCGACGAACCGCCGTAGGACACCAAGGGCAGCGTCATACCCTTGGACGGAAACAGCTGCAGATTGACCAAAATATTGATGAATGCCTGCCCGACGATCTGCGTGACCAACCCTGCCCCGGCTAGGAGCGCAAACAGGTTTTCCTCATCCGCAAGGCGCACCAGCACCCGCGCAATAATCGCGAGGTAGAGGATGACCACCAGCGCGCACACGATCAGGCCGAACTCTTCGCCGATGACAGAGAAGATATAATCCGTATGCGCCTCCGGCAGATTAAGTTTGCGCACACCGAGCCATAGCCCGCTGCCAGTCCAGCCGCCCGCTAGCAATGTCCGCTGCGCCAGATCGACCTGGTCAAACGCCGTCCCACCACCAAGAAATGCATCGATCCGGTTCCGGGCATTGTCGTAGAGAAAATAGGTCGCGGTAAAGGCCGCCACACCGGCGCCGATAAGGGCGCCAATGCGCTGGATTGAAACGCCTGAAAGCAGCACAAGCACAAACCACACTCCGCCGAACAGCAACGTAGCACCCAAATTCGGCTGCAGCATCAGCAGCACGCCGACGAAGCCCATCAGCCCGCTGACGATAGCGAGCACCGGCAGGTTCGGATCACGCAAGCGCCACGACAAAATCCACGCCAATGCAACCGCGAAACCCGGCTTCAAAAACTCGGATGGCTGGAAACGCATACCCAGGTTGATCCAGCGCTTGGCCCCGTTCACTTCGTAGCCGAGCACGGGAACCAAGATCAGCAAGAACAGCGCCCCCGCAGCCACCAGCACACCAAGCCGCCGCGCATTGTCACGAGACAACATCGACGCGCCGATCAGTGTCACAATGCCGAGGAACTGCCACTTCAAATGTGCCCAATAGAAATACAAATCGGGTAGCGTCACATCAATGGTTGATAGTCGCCGCGCACTCGCTGGCGATGCCGCCGCAACCGCAGCCGTCCCAAACGCCATCAATAAAAGGATCAGGAACAGCAGCACGCGATCAATCTCGCGCCACCAGATTTTGAGTTCTGCCCGCTTCGAACTTTGGAAACGCTCGGACGATGCCATTCGCTCTCCGATACGCGGGACATAGGGTTGAGTGGTATTCATGCCGCGGCATCTCCCCCGTCATCGGTCAGCATGTCGACGATCTGGCGGAAATGCTCGCCGCGTCGTTCGTAGTCGCGGAACTGGTCGAAACTGGCACAGGCAGGCGAGAGCAAAATGATGTCGCCCGGCTTGGCCGCTTCGACCGCGCGCCGTGTCGCGTCGCATAGCAATTCGCAATTGCGGACAGGAACTTTCCCCTGCAGCAATTCTTCGAAGCGCGGCCCGGCCTCACCGATGGTGTAGGCAGCTGCGACATTGCCCAATTGGTCAGCGCATTCGCCCAGGCCGTCTTCTTTCGCGAGACCGCCAACGATCCAATGAATGCGGGGATTGGCTGCAGGTGGAAAGGCAGCGAGGGCAGGCGCGGCCGACGCCTGATTGGTCGCCTTGCTATCATTGATAAACAGCACACCTCGATGCTCGCGGATGACTTCCATCCGGTGCGGCAAGCCCGTAAAGCTTTCGAGCGCCGCGTGCCACTGGTCCGATGTGACGCCAAGCTCTTCAACCAGCGCAACGGCAGCGGCAATATTCTCAAGATTATGCGGCCCTTGCAACGCCGGCGCGCGATCCTGAATGCCTTTCAGCGAAACCTTGTCGACGCATTTGACACGGCCATCTGCGCGGCGTGCGGCCTCGGCCGCTTTGACTGCGCTAGTCGGCGCATCAGCGCATCCGAATACTGCGAATTGTCCCGCACCTTGCATTGCGAACAATCGCCCTTTGGCGAAAGCATAGCTTTCGAAACCGTCATAGCGATCGAGATGATCTGGTGTGATATTGAGCAGTGCCGCCGCTTCACATGCCAGTGAGCGGGTCAGATCGATTTGATAGCTGGACAGTTCGAGGACATAGACACCGCCTTCCGGTAGCGGCTCCTCGCCCAGGATCGGCACACCGATATTCCCGCCCATGCGCGAAGGGATGCCGGCCTGTTCGAGAATATGAGTAACCAGAGCCGTCGTTGTCGATTTGCCATTGGTGCCGGTAATTCCGACAACCTTGTGCGACGGCAGATTGCCCCGCGCCAACGCGAACAGTTCAATATCGCCAATGATAGGTACGCCGAACTTCGCGGCATGCTCTGAAATAGGATGCGTGTTAAGCGGCACGCCGGGCGAAACGACCACACCGTCAAATCCGGTGAGGTCGATTTCCAGCGGATCAGCAATGTCTGCCCTGCCGGCAAGCTTGTCACGCGCCACATCCTGCCGGTCCCACGCGGTGATCTGCGCCCCGCTTGCAAGCAGCGCTTCTGCCGCCGCAAGGCCCGATCGCGCGAGGCCGAGAATGGCATAGCGCTTGCCGTTAAAGACGGGAGAAGTGATCATCTGATTTTCAGCGTAGCCAACCCTGCAAGTGCGAGAACGATGGAGATAATCCAGAAGCGGATAACCACGGTCGATTCCGCCCAGCCCTTCTGTTCGAAATGGTGGTGGATCGGCGCCATGCGGAAAATCCGCTTGCCGGTGCGCTTAAACCAGAAGACCTGGATGATAACCGAAGCGGTCTCTGCCACGAATAGTCCGCCGATAATCAGCAGAACGATTTCGTGATGGCTGGCAACGGCAATCGCGCCCAGCGCACCGCCTAAAGCCAAGCTGCCGGTGTCGCCCATAAAGACCGCCGCTGGCGGCGCGTTGAACCATAGGAAGGCAAGACCGCCGCCCATGATCGCCGCGCACAGAATCGCTAATTCACCGGCACCCGGAACATGCGGGATACCGAGATATTCTGAGAAGTCGGCGCGCCCGACCAGATAGGCAATTATGGCCAGAGTTCCTGCAGCGATAATAACCGGCATCGTTGCGAGGCCATCCAACCCGTCAGTCAGATTAACGGCATTACCGAAACCAACAATAACTGTTGCTGCAAACACATAGTAAAACGGGCCGAGCGGGATCGATACGTCGGACAAGAACGGGACGTAAAGATTGGTATTGATCTGGCTCACGATAAGCCATGAAGCAATGCCTGCTACGATGAATTCCATGAGCAGGCGCACTTTGCCCGAGACACCTTTGTGGCTGGCCTTGGTCACTTTGTCATAATCGTCGAGGAAACCAATCAGGCCGAAGCCAACCGTCACGCCCAAACAGGCCCATACAAACGGATTGCGCAAATCCATCCATAGCAGCATCGACAGCACCAACGCGATCAGGATCATCAGTCCGCCCATCGTTGGGGTACCTACTTTGGCCTGATGCGATTGCGGGCCGTCGGCACGGATCGGTTGGCCCTTGCCTTGGCGGACGCGTAGCATGTTGATGAAGCGTGGGCCGATAATCAGGCCAATAATTAGAGCGGTGATGAGTGTCGCACCGGACCGGAAGGTCTGGTAACGGATGAGGTTGAAAACCCCTTCAAAATTCAGCCACTCGGCGATCAAATAGAGCATTCAGGCTTTTCGCCCTCCCCAATTCAATTTCTGGCCGCGAAATGTGCGACCAGTCTGCCGAGGCCAACCGAATTAGACCCTTTGACAAGAATGGCGTCACCGGTTGTGATGCCGAACTCTTCCAAGGCGGAAATTGCCTCTGCAGGACCATCGCAATGCGCGAAGCTGAGTCCGCCCGCAAGCGCCCCGCCAGCGCCTTTCCCCAAGTCCTGAACAAGGGCTGTCATCTCTTCCCCAACCAGCACAGCGAAATCGACGTTGGCTTCGGCCAAAGGCTCTGCCAACTGCGCGTGGAAACGCGGCGCGAAGTCGCCCAGCTCTTTCATCGAACCGAGGACTGCAACGCGGCGCGTGGCGGGTGTTTGCCCGAGCTGCCGCAAAGTCGCGCGCATCGACGCGGGATTGGCGTTGTAACTTTCGTCTATCATCAGCGCTTTTCCGCTGATCGCAGCGATATCGAGGCGCGCACCGCGTCCCTTCAAACCGCCCATTTCGGCGAGTGCCAGACCCGCAGCTCCCAAATCACCGCGCGCGGCGCGCACCGTAGCCATGACGCACAGCGCGTTGCTGATCCAGTGCTCACCCGGTTCTGCGACCGAGAAGCACACGCGTTCCTCGCCCATATCGGCAGTGATGAGTGAACCGCCATTGGCGACAGGAATTGCGTCTAACAATCGCACGTCAGCCCGCTCGCTCGCGCCGAAGGAAACAATTTTGACGCCTTGCGCCTTGGCGGCATCGCGCAACTGTTCGAATTGCGGAATATCGGCGGGTATAACCGCCGTACCGCCGGGCATTACAGCCTCGAAAATCTCTGCCTTCGCCGCCGCGATTGCCTCGATACTACCCAAGTTCTCGATATGCGCAGGTGCAATGGTGGTGATAACCGCAACATGCGGTTTCACTTGAGCGGTTAGACCGGAAATCTCTCCCGCATGGTTCATTCCCATTTCGAACACGCCATAGTGGCTGCGAACCGGCATCCTCGCCAAGCTTAGCGGGACGCCGACATGGTTGTTATAGCTGCGGACCGAGCGATGCGTGGCGCCGCGACTGGCGCGGTCGAGCGCATTGAAAATCGCTTCCTTCACGCCCGTTTTGCCAACCGAGCCGGTTACACCAATGCGAATTGCAGTCGAACGATCACGCGATGCTGCGGCCAATGCTTCAAGCGCAGAGTTGGTATCCGCCACCAGAATATGCGGGTGGTCTACGGGACGGTCGACGACCGCAGCAGTCGCGCCATTGGCAAAGGCTTTGTCAAGGAACAGGTGCCCGTCCATCGCCTCGCCCTTGAGCGCAAAGAACAGATCACCCGAGCGGACATCGCGCGAGTCTATTTCGACACCAGATACCTGGAATTCTCCGCTGGCCGTCCCACCAATAGCATCTGCAATTTCGGCCGCGCTCCATAACGCCAATGGCAACGAGTCACGCTTATGCACCGGCCAGGAACGAAGAGCCTTCAAGGCATTCATGTTCCTGCTCCTTGACCCAGATTTTGCGGCGCTGCGCATTCTCGCGCGACAGTCACGTCATCAAACGGCAATACCCGCATGTTCTCTCCTGAACCGATAATCTGGCCTTGTTCATGCCCCTTACCCGCGATCAACACGATGTCGTCGCGGCCTGCCTCGGCAATCGCAGCAGCAATTGCTTCGCGGCGGTCGCCGATTTCGCGCATGCCTGCGCCGCCAGCCATCACTTCACTGCGGATCGCAGCGGCATTTTCACCGCGCGGGTTGTCGTCGGTCACAATCGCGAGATCGGCGTTCTCGGCGGCTACACGCCCCATTTCTGCGCGCTTGCCTTGATCCCGATCACCGCCCGCGCCGAACACTGCGATAAGGCGGCCTTTCACGTGCGGACGAAGCGCCTCGATGGCGGATTCAAGTGCGTCAGGCGTATGGGCGTAGTCGATATAGACTGGGGCGCCTGCCTGCGTAATCACCGCGCGCTCCAAACGTCCGCGAACGGGCTGCAAACGCGCGACTGCATCAAACACCGAGCTCGCGCTTCCACCGGTTGCCAGCGCAAGGCCAGCGGCTACCAGTGCGTTCGCGGATTGATAGGCCCCGATCAGTGGAAGATTGATGGTTCGCGTCTGACCATCATATTCAATCTCAAGCGTTTGCCCCAATTGTGTTGACGTATGAGTGAGAAGGCGAATAGTCTCGCCTTGCTCACCCACGGTGAACACGCGCAGGTTCCGTTTCCGCGCATGCTCCAGCGCCCGGCCCGTCCACTCGCTATTTCCGGTCCAGACTACAACAGTGGCATCATCATTCACGACTTCGTCAAACAGCCGCATTTTGGCCGCAAAGTAGTCCTCCATGTCCTTATGATAATCGAGGTGATCGCGGCTGAAATTGGTGAAGCCTGCGGCGGAAACCGACAGACCCTCATTACGGTATTGCGAGAGTCCGTGGCTCGATGCCTCGTAGGCAACATGTGTCACGCCTTCGCGCGCCAATCCGCTCATATTCGAATGGAACGTGACGATATCAGGAGTGGTCAATCCGGTAGACACACTCTCGTCTGGTGTAGTCACACCGAGCGTTCCGATAGATGCGGCCCGCTCGCCTGCCATACGCCAAATTTGGCGAGTCATTTCGACGGTGGAGGTTTTGCCATTGGTGCCAGTAACTGCGACGATGACTTCAGGCGCCGGTTTGAAAAACTGCGCAGCGAGCCGGGCAAATGCCTGACGCGGTTCGTCGGCGGCGATATGGATCGCGCCTTCAATCTTGGCAGTTGGCTTTGCGACAATTGCGGCAGCACCGGCAGAGATGGCTGCCGGGATAAAATCTTCACCGTTCACGCGCGCACCTTGAAATGCGCCGAAGACTGTTCCGGGGGCGACCTTGCGATTGTCGATCGCAAAGCCAGTGACGGAGACATTCTCAGCGCCAGCCACTTCAAGTCCCGCTGCCGATATAAGCGCTGCAAGATCCATTATTCCGCTCCCAAAAGCGGTTTGAGATCGCTGAGATCGATATCGCGCGACGTGTCGGGGCGAACGCCAAGTACGGGGCCGATGCGCGGAATCAGTTTACCAACGATTGGCGCAGCGTTCCACGCGGCTGTCCGCTGGTAAGAACTTGCAGTGGTGCCCTTTGGCTCGTCGAGCATGGCCACCACCACGTAGCGCGGCTTGTCCATCGGGAATGCTGCAGCAAAGGTCGAAACAAGTGTTGTTTCGCGGTAACCGCCCCGCCCAGGTTTTTCAGCCGAACCGGTCTTCCCGCCAACACGGAAACCGGGTGCATCGGCATTCTTGCCTGTGCCATAAACAGCAATCATACGGAGCAATTGCCGCATCCGTGAGGAGGTCGAAGCTTTGAACACGCGGCGACCTTTTGGCGCGGCACCCGGTGCAATCTTGTGTAAAGTCGCAGGACGCCAGACACCGCCATTGACCATCGCCGCATAGGCATTCGCGAGGTGTAGCGGCGTCACCGCAATACCGTGGCCATAGCCCACCGTCATATTGCGCAGCCGCGGCCAATTTTCGCCAGGCCAGATCGGATGGCCCTTGGCGGGAAGCTCGATATAAGGCCGTTCATTCATGCCCATATCGATCAGTGCCTGACGCAGCTTGGTCGGACCAAGTTCATCTGCGATGCGCGCAGTGGTTGTGTTGGACGAATGGATCAGCGTCTCGGCAACGTTCAAGTGATTGCCAATAAAATGGCTGTCCTTGATTTTGAAACGGCCAACTTCAACTGGCGACGCATCATACCGGCGGCCGAAATCGCGCACGGTGCCCGCATCTATGGCCGCAGCAACAGTCAATGGTTTGAACGTCGAGCCCAGCTCGTAAACCTGATTGGTCACACGGTTGAACATGAAGTTCACGCCTTCCGCATCGATCTTGTTCGGATCGAATTCGGGTAGCGAGGCGAGCGCCATCACTTCACCCGTATCGACATCCAAAACGATGCCCGCTGCACCCTTTGCATTGGTCGCTAGCATGCCGCGGCGCAGTTCATCTTCGAGAGCGCCCTGCGCGCGCATATCGATCGACAATGCCACCGGCTCGCCGCGCAATGCAGGATCGGTCAGGCGGTCGTTGAGCACTTGCTCCATGCCGACTTTACCCTGCCCCTCGGCATCGACATAGCCAAGCACGTGCGCCCCCATGGACCCTTGCGGATAGTGGCGATCGGTCTCGCGCGGCAGTTCCAGCGCAAGCTCACCGATGGCCATAACCTGATTGGCCTGTTCTGGCAGAACGCGGCGCTGCAAATAGCCGGGGCGACCAGCAGCAAGTTTCTCGGCCGTAACGTCAACGTCGAGCGCGGGGAAAATCGCTTTGAGCTCAATCGCGACATCGCGCGCATTTTTGACCAACGGGTCGCTCGGATCACCGAGTGCTTTCGGATTGTACCACAGGGCGTAGGCCGGGAACGCGCGCGCGAGCGGAACGCCATTGCGATCCGTCAGTTCGCCGCGCGGTGGCAGCAGAGCGTCAGCCAGCGATGTTGTCCGGACCGTGTTGTCGCTGACACCGAGATAGCCGATGCGGGCAACGGCCGCAGAGGCAACACAGGCAAAAATAATCGCCACCCACAACACGCGCAGGCGAGCAACTGTCAAAGCCGTTTGCCGCACCGACGATGCACCCACGCGTCCGCAGGAAAACGTCGTGTTGACGGTAATCGTGTTCATTCGCTGACCTCCGCCATCGACCCGCTCAACGGATTATCGATTGCCAGACGTTCGGACAGCGAGCGCGGTGCAGACATCGAGTTGCGGCCCTCATCGCTATTCTTTTCGAACCGGGTGTCGGCCTGTGGTTTATCCGCGACTTCGGTCACATTGGCAGGCTGGCCGGTCAGCGGCGAGACAAAAGCAGGAAAGCCGCCATCCTCGGCCTCCTTCGGCGCCATCGCAACGCGGATCGGATCGGGCGCACCAACGGCGCGCGGCATACCCAGTTGGGCAAGCTCGCGCTCATTCTCCAGATACTGATCGGCTGTAGGGGCTTGATAGCCAAACTCGACACGGTTCCAGTTGGCCAATTGCTGCTGATTGGCACGCGTTTGAAATTCTGTTTCAAGCAGCAGCTTCTCGCGCTCAAGCGCCACAATAGTGCGCTCGGCCAAGCGCACTTCGCTCTTCACTGCATTGACGCGGAATGTGAGTGCGACAAAGCCGGTAACGCAAATGCTAAGCGCAACAGCCCAGCCGATCTGACGAAGACGGCTACCGGCGCGCATCACGCTGCTTCTCTCGCTGGAGCGTCAGTGCGAATTGCATGCCGCAGCACCGCCGAACGAGCGCGCGGGTTATCATTGACCTCTGCATCGCCCGCTTTGATCGCTTTGGAGATTTCTCTGTAAATCGCAGGCGCCTGCTCGATCTCGGGCAAATAGCGCGAACCGCCAGTACTGCCCGATGCATCTTTCAGATACCGTTTGACGATCCGATCTTCGAGACTGTGGAAGCTTACTACGGCCAGCCGCCCGCCTTCACCCAACAATTGCTCGGCAGCTTCGAGGCCTTCTTTCAATTCTTCCAGTTCGGCATTCACATGGATACGAACCGCCTGGAAGCTGCGCGTTGCGGGATCTTTGGGAGCCCGCTTCGATTGGGCGTCGGCGCGGTAGCCGAGGGCTTTACGCACCACGCGCGCCAGATCGCCGGTCGTCGCCAGCGGACGCGCGGCTACGATTGCGCGGGCCACGCGGCGCGACTGACGCTCCTCGCCATATTGGTAAAGTACATCGGCGATGGTGCTCTCTTCAGCAGCGTTCAGGAAATCCGCCGCGCTTTCGCCATCTTGAGACATACGCATATCGAGCGGTCCGTCGGACGAAAACGCGAACCCGCGCTCAGCCCGATCGAGCTGCATCGAGGATACACCGATATCCATTGTGATACCGTCGATACGCGTCACGCCAGCTTCGGCCATCGCTGCGACCATTGCGGAAAAACGGCGTGCGTGCAGCACCAGACGCGGAGGCCGTTCCTGCGCTTCGGGCCACTTCGATCCGCTGGCGATTGCATCGGGATCACGGTCGAACGCATGAACCGTCGCACCGGCGTCGAGCAACGCGCGCGTATATCCGCCCGCGCCGAAGGTGGCATCAATAATGATGTCGCCCTCTTGTGGAGCGAGCGCTGCGATAACTTCTTTCAGCAGCACAGGGATATGCGGTGCACTAGCAGAAGCGGGGGTCATTTGCGCTTCCCCCTGTTCTGGCCCTTACCCTTGGCTTCGGCTTCTTTGACCAGACCGGCGCAGCTGGATTTTACCGGATTCCACTCACTGCCCTGCTGCTCGAGAACAGCAGGGTTCCATACCGTGAAAGACTGTCCTGCGCCGCGGAAGAACAGCGTGTCGTCAATCTGGCCATCGCTGCGGAGGTAGTCGGGCATCGTGAAGCGGCCGCTATCGTCGAACGGAATGCGTTCGAAACCGAACAACAGGTTGGAACGTAGCTCGCGGTCATAGTCACGGCCGAGACGCAGCGCAGCGTCCTCTTCGCGGTCCAGCTGCTCTTCAAGCTCTTCCTGGCGGGACAAGCCAAAACCGACGAGGCAGTCCCAACGGTCATGCTTGGCAAGGCAAAGGATGCGTTTATCATCGCTCGAGGCGCGGACGATCTTGCGAAATTCGGGAGGTATAACGAAACGGTCCTTGTCCCCCAGAAGGGTCAAGGCCTGTCCGCTGTAACTGTGACGCATTTCCGCCACTTCTTCCCCCAAAACCGTGTTTCAAACCCATTCCCCAGACACATCTTCCCCGCTTCCGCCCGCGCATAGGCACGGGCAGCTCGCTTCATGGAGATGAAACGCAGCAGAAGACTCAATGTCTGATGGAAAGTGGTGATAACCCGCGAAATCACGGGATGCTAGGGAAAATTAAGGGATATCTTGGGATTACTCATTAAAGTTCTGTTATTAAACAGATAATATACTTAACGTCACTCCCATTATCACCCCATTTACTCCTGAAAAAACCACGATATCCCGGATATTCCCCGTCAAATCCCCAAAAAAGGGAGCCTCGACTCCGATACAGAGTGTCTCACCCGTGAAATCCCCGGATCGATCGTAAGGCCACATCGTGGCCATTCATCGGGCTGGTTTGAACGCGCTTCGTAGCAACTTGTCCAGCGCTTCGCTAGAAATTGCTGGATCGGCTTCATGCTCCAGCACCGCCGCATCGGATACAATGAGAGCTGTGCCCTGCCCGATCACGCATGAGGCGATGACGCTTTCAGACACCAGCTCGCAGGTCACTGCATCGGTGGGCACAATCTCGATCTGACCGGTTTTATGGACCGGTATCGCAATGCTGTCATAGGAAATGAAGCGCAGCGCATCAGGCTGATCCTGATCATAGAATTGTCGCAACCCCCAGCGGGTCAGGATCGGTCCGAGCAAAGCGATGTCCTGCGGACGCCGGCGATCACCGAGGCCGAATTCAGAATGCTCGGTCAGCATCGGGTCTGCAAAAAGCAGCAGCATGCCGCCGCCTTTGACCCAATTGTCGAGCGCAACAAAATCGGCTGGTGCAAGAGCGCTTGGCTGCGCCAGCATCAGGAATTCCAAACCGGCTAGATCACTATTCGGCTCGAGCGAACCAGATGCAGAGAGAATATCCAGCGGGATCAGCTCAAAACGCCGTTCCAGCTGTTCTTTTACCCAATGCTGATGCTGGTCATCCGCCAGCATATCGCCGAATCCTTCACCTTCACCCCAATAGATTGGCAGAGAGGTCATCAGACCAAGCCGTTGTTTTGGTTGACCATCCTCAATTGGAGCTGGCACACGTGCAAAATTCCAAACGGCCATGCCGATCAGAAAAGCTACGGCAATGGCAAGAGATGCGAGCTTTCTTGCAGTCACGCTTTATTGCGCATCGGGCACCAGAATATCCTGGCGCAAAACGCTCGCCGTCGGCGTCGGGTCCGGCTCAGCGGGCAATTCAGGCACTACACCGGCTTCTGCCAGTGGATCGCTTTGCGGTGCTTCGGTAGATTCCGGCTCTACGGTCGCGACAGCCTCGGGCACGCTAGCTGCATCGGTTTGCTCGGCACGTTCGCTAACCACGTCCGCCAAAGCGACGAGGATGATCATCAGACCAATGCCCGACAAGCCCACCTGAAGCCGCTGGATCGCTTCAGCCCGCGTCCCACCGAGCGGGGCATCCGCTTGCTCAGCAGGTCCGTGCAAAATCCGGCGTATGAAACGATTGGCCATGGGCAGAATCTAGCCGAGTGGCCGGTTTAGTCAAAGAGAAATGGCTCAGCGCTCGAGCCAGCCGAACACCGGCAGGCCTTTCGATGCCAGCCACTCCGCATTATAAAGCGTTGAAAGGTAACGGAAGCCGGTGTCACACAGGATCGTCACTACACGCGCATCTTCACGCCCGTTGGCGACCAATTGCTTACCCAGTGCGACCGCTCCGGCAACGTTGATGCCGGATGACAGGCCAAGGCACATGCCCTCTTCGCGCAGCAGGCGCTCGACCCATTGCAGGCCTTCTTCATCAGAAATACGGAACTGCGTATCGATCGGTGCGCCTTCGAGATTGCCGGTTATCCGGCCCTGCCCGATGCCCTCCGCGACAGATGTGCCTTCGGACTTAAGCTCCCCTTCTGCGTAATAGCTGTAGAGCGCCGCGCCATGTGGATCCGTCAGTGCAATCTGCACATTTTCGTCGCGTTCCTTCAAGCCAAGCCCGACGCCGGCAATTGTGCCCCCGGTTCCGGCAGCGCAAGTGAAGCCATCCACCCTGCCCTCCAGCTGATCCCATATCTCAGCCGCCGTGGTTTCGATATGGACCTTGCGGTTGGCCGTATTGTCGAACTGGTTTGCCCAAATGGCGCCTACGGTTTCGTCCGCCAATCGGCGCGAAGTATGTACGAAGTGATTGCAGTCGGAGAACTTGGTTGGCGGAACCAGCACCAGCTCTGCGCCGAGCGCGCGCAGCGTATCCATTTTCTCTTTGGACTGGTTGTCCGGCATCACGATCATGGTTTTGTAGCCAAGCGCATTGGCCACCAGCGCAATTCCGATCCCGGTATTACCCGCAGTGCCTTCGACAATCGTGCCGCCGGGTGTCAATTCGCCGCTAGCCTCTGCATCACGGATAATACCCAGCGCCGCGCGGTCTTTAACCGACGCGCCAGGATTGGCGAATTCGCATTTGCCGTAAATTTCGCAGCCTGCCGCTTCGCTCGCCGCTTGCAGAAGCACCAGCGGCGTATTGCCGATCAGTTCAATCGCGTCTTTCCGCGGAATATTGGTAATCATAAGCGTGAACTAGGTGCTAGGGCGCACCAGTTCAACGCAGTTCCGCTACGCGCGGAAACACTCAATCTTCAGGAGCGATGGTGACTTTCAGACCATCGAGCTCAGGCGTAAACGGCACCTGACAGCTGAGGCGCGAGTTTTCAGCGCGGTGATCGGAGCTTTCCAGCAGATCATCTTCATCTTCGCTGATTTCAGGCAGCTTGTCTGCAAAAGCCGGATCGACATGCACGTGGCACGTCGCGCACGAACAACAGCCGCCGCACAGCGCCAGCAATTCATCAAAACCATTGTCGCGGATAGCTTCCATCACGGTCAGGCCCTCGCCGACGTCTACGGTTGATTCTTCACCATCACGGTTGACGACGATCAGCTTGGGCATGATGAGCAGGCTCCGAATAATAGGCGACCGGAAATGGCCAATTTGCGCGGCTGCTAAAAGACGGGGCCGCGTATTGCAAGCGATAGGAACACCAGATGGGTCTAACCAAAGAGCAGATCAAGCAAGGCATCGACCATGTCGCAGCTATGGAACCTGCCTTCGGTATTGCCCTGATACGCTGCGGATACCCCGAACCGCGCATCCGTCCGACCGGCTACCGGACTTTGCTGCGCACCATTGTCGGTCAGCAGGTTAGCGTGGCTGCGGCGGCATCAGTTTGGAACAAGCTGGAGATCGAATTGGGCGAGGACATTGCGCCCGATGAATTGCTCTCACGCGATTTCGACGCATTGCGCGCCTGCGGACTGTCGCGGCAGAAGCAAGGCTATGCGCGGTCTCTGTGCGAGTTGGTGGTGAGCGAGGAACTGAAGCTCGACGATTTGCCGGACCACGATGAGGAAGCCATCGCCGAACTTACCAAGATCAAAGGCATCGGGCGCTGGTCGGCGGAGATATATCTGCTGTTCGCCGAAGGACGCCCCGACATCTGGCCCGCAGGCGATCTGGCAGTGCAAGCGGCGATGCATAAATTACTGGGTCTGGATGAACGCCCATCAGAAAAAGAAGCGCGCGCGTTGGCCGAAAAATTCAGCCCGCATCGCGGCGCGCTCGCTATCTTTTCATGGCATTGTTACGATAATCCGGCGCTTTAGGCAGCGGTTTCGGATTAAGATGGCGAATAAAAAGCCATCTCGACACCTCTGGTAAGGATGATCGAGGCACCGCGTGTCTGGCGCACAGGTGTAATCGCAACCACTTCGGGTTTCTTCCAACGCTTGGTTTCAGCGCCCGGCCGTTTCACAGTCTTTGTCATGATGTCCCCTTTGTGTCGACGACAGCCTAGTTAAGCGGCCAAGCAAGCGCAACATGGTTTGCTGCGTTCGAGCTTTTCACCACAGTGCGGTGTTCACTATTCTATCTGGCGTCCTATTTGAGACACAAGACCCACAGCAGAAAGCCCCGTCCCCCATGACCATTCCCGCCGACACGACTCCACTGATCCCGCGCGAGCACCTGTTCGGCAATCCGACCAAGGCAGGCGGGCAAATCAGTCCCGACGGCAAATGGCTGAGTTGGCTGGCGCCTCTCGACGGTGTGCTGAATGTGTGGATGGCACCGGTAGGTGATCCCACCGCTGGCAAAGCAATGACGGCAGCGACCGAACGCCCGATCCAGCAATATTTCTGGGCACCCGATGCACAGAGTCTGCTCTACATCCAGGACAAAGGCGGCGACGAGAATTTCCTGCTTTACGGCATCGACATCGTCACTGGCAAAGAGCGCACACTGACCGATTTTGAAAACACGCGCGTCGATATGATTGGATCGTCCGAGACCATCCGCGACAAAATCCTGATCGGCCTCAACAACCGCGATGCGCGGCTCCATGATGCCTATTTGCTTGATCTCAATTCGGGCGAACTGACGCTGGTTCAACAGAATGACGCCTATGCCGGGTTTATGGCTGACGATAATCTGGAGTTGCGGCTGGCGGTCGCGCCCAATGCGGCGGGCGGGATGGACTTCTTCCCAATCATTGACGGCGAAATTGCCGAAGAGCCAAGCGACAGCACCGGGCTGGAAGACTCGCTGACCACCCAGCCCGCTGGCTTCACGACGGACGGCTCGATCATGTACTGGATCGATAGCCGCGATCGCAACACGGCGGCGCTCTTTGCGCAGAATGTCGAGACCGGCGAACGCACGCTGATCGCCGAGAATGACAAGGCCGATATTGGCGGCGTGATGGGCCATCCGAAAACCGGCGAAGTGCAGGCCTATTCCTTCACTTACCTGACAACCGAGTGGACCGCGATTGATCCGGACATCGGCGCATCGCTCGACTGGCTTGGTAAGCAATTGGATGGTGATTTCGGCGTCTCCAGCCGGACCGAAGATGACACCAAATGGATCGTCTGGAACGATCCGCTTACCGCGCCAGCGCAGACCTATATCTATGATCGTGAGGCGCAGACGCTAACCGATTTCTATACCGGACGGCCAGAATTGGTCGGCGCGCCATTGCAGCCGATGCAGACGCTGGAAATCAAAGCGCGCGATGGTCTCACCCTGCCCTCTTATCTCACCGTCCCGGCAGGCGCAGATAGTCCTGTTCCGATGGTGCTGCTGGTTCATGGCGGCCCATGGGCGCGCGATGATTACGGGTTTAATTCCTATCACCAATGGCTCGCCAATCGCGGTTATGCGGTGCTGAGCGTGAACTTCCGCGGCTCCACCGGCTTCGGCAAGGATTTCATCTCTGCCGCAGACCTCGAATGGGGCAAAAGAATGCATGATGATCTGATCGATGCAGTCAAATGGGCAGTCGATGAAGGTATCGCGCAGGCAGACAAAGTCGCGATCATGGGCGGGTCCTATGGCGGCTATGCGACGCTCGCCGGATTGACCTTCACACCCGATGTCTTTGCCTGCGGTGTGGACATCGTCGGCCCGTCAAACCTCGAAACATTGCTTGCGACTATCCCGCCATATTGGGAGCCGATGATCGCACAGTTCCACGAGCGGATGGGCAATCCGAATACGCCCGAAGGCCTTGCAATGCTGAAAGAGCGCAGCCCGCTCAATTCCGCAGGCAATATCGTGAAACCGCTGCTGATCGGCCAGGGCGCAAACGATCCCCGCGTCAATCAGGCAGAGAGCGATCAAATTGTCGGCGCGATGAAGGAAAAAGGCATTCCGGTGACCTATGTCCTCTACCCTGATGAAGGCCACGGCTTCGCCAATCCCGCCAACAATATCGCCTTCAATGCAGTGACCGAAAACTTTCTTGCCGAGTGGCTCGGCGGCAGGTCGGAGCCAATCGGGTATACGGTATCCGGCTCGACTGCCGAGTTGGTCGAAGGCGCAGAGCATGTGAAAGGCTTGAGCGAAGCATTGCGTGATTGATGTTCGCCACGTCATTGCGAGCGAAGCGCGGCAATCCAGAGTGTAAAGCGCTAGCTCTGGATTGCCGCGTCGCTTCGCTCCTCGCAATGACGGTAGAGTTTGGCTGACAAGCTAGTCTCCAACCGCTACGCCCTCCAAGAATCAGGAGATTATGCGTGAGCGATCATCAGGCGATTTTCATTACGGGCGGTGGGTCAGGGATTGGCCGTGCGGTTGCGCAATATTTCGGCGCACGCGGCTGGTTTGTCGGCCTTGGCGATATTGATAGCGAGGGCATGAAAGGCACCGCAGCACTCATTCCCGATGGCGCTTCGTTCAGCCACAAATTTGATGTGCGTGATCGCGCTGCTTGGGACACGGCGCTGGAGGCATTCGTTGACGCATCTGGCGGCCGTGTGGACGTGTTGTTCAACAATGCCGGTATCCCCATCGGCGGATCGCTCAGCGAGAACTCGGTCGACGAGATCGAGCGCTGCCTCGATATCAATCTGAAAGGCGTGCTGTTCGGCGCGCAGGCCGCCCTGCCCTATCTGCAAAAGACCGCGCCGGGTTCGTGCCTGCTCAACACCGCCAGCGCGGCGGGCATATACGGAACTGGCGGCGCGTCGGTTTACTCAGCGACCAAGTTCGGCGTGCGCGCGATTACGGAGTCGCTTGATGCGGAGTGGGATGAATTCGGGATCAAAGTTCGTTCGCTGATGCCTAGCTTCATCGACACTCCGCTGCTCGAACACGCGCCAAATGCGGGCACTAACGAAGCGATCCGCGAGACGGTCAAGCAGGCCGGTCTAGAAATCACGCCGGTTGAAGAAGTCGCCGAAGCAGCTTGGGAAGCTGTGCATGGCGAAAAGCTGCACACGCTGGTCGGCAAGTCAGCCAAACGCATCGGCTTTGCCGCGCGTTGGATGCCGGGCCGCTTGCGCAAAATGGTGCGGCAAACCACCCAGCCTCTGGGCCGCTAGAAGAGGCGCTGGTCGGCGCTAAACGAACGCGTCAATCGCTTTCGCCAGTTTCACATCGCGCGCTGACAGACCATTGCCGTCGCCCGGAACGTCATGCGTGGTGAGAGTGATTTCGACGCGGTTATAAACGTTGAACCATTCTGGGTGGTGATCGTGCTTTTCGGCAAGAATCGCGATGCTGGTCATAACGCCGAATGCCTCAACAAAATCGTCGAATTTCAAATGCCGCTCAATCGCGGTGCCATCGCGCGCTGGAGCCCATTCGGGCAGGTCGGCTAATGCTGCCTCTATCTCGGCTTGGGTTAGTCTCTCGACGCTCATGGCATACTCCTTAACTTGTTAGGGAGCGACCTTTCCCCTATCGCGCACCGCCATGCAAGCCTGCAGCCTTTCCGCCACCAATCTCGCCTGCCGAAGAGGCGACCGCGTGCTGTTTCGCGGCCTGGGATTGGAATTGAAAGCAAGCGAAGCACTCCACATTACAGGCAATAACGGCATCGGCAAAACGAGCCTGATGCGGATATTGGCCGGGCTGCTGCGTCAGTTTGATGGCAGTGTTGAACACAGCGGGACACTTGGTTTGGTCGACGAGAAGCCAGCGCTTGATCCGCAATTGCGTTTGGAAAGCGCATTGCATTTCTGGGGGGGGTTAGACGGCTGCACCAACATTCAGCAGAATTGCGCGGTGATGGGGATGGACACCCTACTCGACGTCCCTTTCCGCTATCTTTCGACTGGTCAGTGTAAGCGCGCGGCCTTCGTTCGGCTACTCAATCAGGGAACCGACATCTGGTTGCTCGACGAGCCTCTCAACGGCCTCGACGCGGACGGAATCGCGAAGGTCGAAGCACTCATCGCGCTTCATTGTGGCGGAGGCGGGATATGCGTTGCAGCGTCCCACCAGTCCATAAATTTGCAAAACGCCAAGACGCTTGCCTTGAAAGACTACGCTGCATGATCGGCAAGCTCCTCCTGCGCGATTTGCAGATGCTTCTGCCCGGCGGGAACCGGGGTGGTACGATGTTACCGCTGCTGTTCTTTGTGGCGGTAGCGATACTGTATCCCTTTGCTGTTGGCCCCGACGCACCGCTGCTCGCACGAACTGGCGGAGGGGTGATTTGGATCGCTGCCTTGCTCGCTGCAATCCTCCCGCTGGACCGGCTGATCGCGCCCGATCTGGAACTGGGTGTGTTCGACCAATTGGCACTGCGCGGCATTTCTGAAGAGATGGTCGTGGCCATCCGCGTTCTCGCCCATTGGCTCAGTTTCGCACCGCTCCTGTTGATCGCAACATTGCCGGCCGCGGCATTGCTCGGGTTGGAAGGCGAAACGGTCCGTTTGATTCTGCTAGGCCTGCTCGCTGGCACCCCCGGCCTGGCCGCTATCGGAGTGATGATCGCCGCGCTTACCGCTGGCTTGCGCGGAGGCGCCGCGCTGTCAGGCCTAATGCTCATCCCACTCGCCGTGCCCATCCTGATCTTCGGCGCAGGCAGCCTCGCCCGCGCAGACATGAGCGGAATCGCCTACGCCGGTGCGTTTAGCCTGTTGCTGGTGGCAATAGCGCCATTTGCCGGCGGTGCCGCGATCAGGGCAGCTCGGGAGGGGTGAACATGGAGATTTCAGAAGAGCAGAAAAAAGCTGCGTTGATAATCGTCGGTGTTACTTGCGTTATGGCGGTGACGTTTTTTGTCGAGAGCATGTTCGATGAGGCGCCAGAACCGAATTTAGCCTGCGAAATGACCGCGTTAGACAACCAACAAAGCCCGCTCATTTCCTCAGTTCCTTCACCTGTCCGCGAGATCCGGGTCAGTGGATTTATCGACGATCCATTTGAGGGTACTTTGTTTGATTTTGGTGGCAAGGCCGTCGTACAATCGGATAGTGCTTCAGCGCACCGTCGCGCCAGGGGATCGGTTTTTCTGGATGAGAATAAGACCGTAGAGTCGATGACTATAACACTGAAAACTGAATTGTATTCACAGAAGGGGCTTAGCCTCGCCACCTTGAACAGCGAGGGTACTCTGGACAGCAGCAAAGACACAGTTTTTGCCTTTGAGCAAAAGGAGTTTAAGCTGTCCTACCCGATGGATTACCGATGCGCAGTTGATCAAGAGCGGTTAGGACTGACGGCACGTGAACAGAGAAAGCGGGACTTGCTATCCGAATACCTGCCTTGGTTCACGCCAACGGATTAGAGCGTTGACCTAAGAATAAGGCGGCTGATGCAGTCCCTTGGGACTGGTCGTAAATATCTCGTTCCCGGTTTCAGTAATCGCCAGGGAGTGTTCGAACTGTGCGGATAGCGATTTATCGCGTGTCACTGCGGTCCAACCATCCGCGAGCATTTTGCCCCATGGTTTACCGATATTGATCATCGGTTCGATGGTGAAGAACATGCCCGGCTTTAGCTCCGGGCCAGTGCCTGCTTTAGCCGCATGAACGACTTCAGGCGCATCATGGAACAGACGGCCCAGCCCATGTCCGCAAAATTCGCGGACCACGCCGTAGCGGTGCTTTTGCGCGTGCTCCAGAATTGCTGCGCCGATATCACCTAAGCGATTACCCGGCCGTGCTTGCTCGATGCCCAGCATCAGGCACTCATAGGTGACATCGACCAGTTTGCGCGCTTTCAACGGCACATCACCGACATAATACATACGGCTTGTATCGCCGTGCCAGCCATCAAGCAGCGGCGTCACATCGATATTGACGATATCGCCATCCTTGAGCTTCTTGTCGCTCGGAATACCGTGACAGATCACATGGTTGATCGAGATGCAGCAGCTATGCGTATAGCCGCGATAGCCAAGCGTCGCAGGGACCGAACCACCGTCCAGCATCAGTTGCCGAATCTTGTCGTCAATCGCCGCTGTGGTCACACCCGGCTGCACCATTGGCGCGATCTCGTCGAGAATGCTCGCGGCCAATTGACCAGCCTTGCGCATGCCTTCAAAACCGGCGGGTCCATGCAGCTTGATTGTGCCGTCGCGAACGACGGTCTCTGTGCCTTCGATCATCTGATATTCTGTCATGCCGCCCACATAGCGATAGCGCCGCGAAATTGCGAGTATTGAGTCAGCCCTTGGCACGTCGCGCGCAATCGCTACATAGCGGCGATGAGCAAAAAAGAAGATCTGATCCAGGCCGACCGCGGGCAAGATGCGGTTGCCATCCATCTCACCAACAAAGACGGCTTCGATGCCTTTGCGAAAGAGCTGAAAGCGGGCCAACGCGCGGCCCTCAAAGCGCAAAAATTCGATGGAAGCGGATATCAGGTCGGGATAGTTCCCGATGGCGAAAGCTGGTTTGCCGTGGGCGGCGTGACCGATCCGGAGGAACTGTCCAGCTATTGCCTCGCCAAGCTGGCCGAGACGTTGCCGGAGGGTACGTACCGCTTGGCATCGGGCGACCCGAAAGCCGCGATGCATGGCTGGGTCACTGCGCAGCATACATTTGTACGCTACAAGAAGAATGATGACGCCCCCGGCCCGCGCATTCTGCTGAGCAAGCAAGCCAAGCATATCGACGCCGCAATTGCCGAAGCCGAAGCGGTCAATCTGGTCTGCGATATGGTCAACACGCCTGCCGAAGATATGGGGCCAGCCGCGATTGAAGCCGAAGCAGAACGCGTCGCCAAGAAATACAATGCCGAAATCAAAGTCACCAAGGGTGACACGTTGGAAAACGATTATCCGATGATTCACGCGGTCGGCCGCGCGGCATCCCGGGCGCACGCTCCGCGCCTGATCCAGATGGAATGGGGCGATGAGAAGCACCCGCGCGTCGCCATTGTCGGCAAAGGCGTCAGCTTCGATTCGGGCGGCCTTGATATCAAGTCTGCTGTCGGTATGAAACTGATGAAGAAGGATATGGGCGGCGCGGCACATGCCATTGCGCTGGCTGATCTGATTATGGGCGCAGGCCTGAAAGTGCGGCTGCACCTGCTGGTTCCCACTGTCGAAAACGCCATTTCCAGCAATGCCTTCCGGCCCGGGGATGTGCTGCAAACGCGCAAGGGCCTTACGGTCGAGATCGGCAACACCGATGCCGAAGGGCGCCTGATTCTCGGTGATGCACTCACTCGCGCGAGCGAAGACGATCCGGAACTCATTATCGACTTTGCGACTCTCACCGGCGCTGCGCGCGTCGCGCTCGGTCCCGATCTTCCGGCGCTGATGACGCGTCAGGATAAGACGGCGGACGAGTTGATCGCTGCTGGCCGCGCGCATGATGACGAACTCTGGCGGCTGCCGCTTCCGGCTGGCTATGCCGAGTGGCTCAATTCGGAAATCGCCGATCTGAGCAACGCGCACGCCAATCCCTATGCGGGGGCCAGCGTCGCGGGCTTGTTCCTCGACAAGTTTGTCGGTGACGACATCGAATGGGCGCATTTCGACACTTTTGCATGGCGCCCCTTCCCCAAGCCAGGCCGCCCGAAAGGCGGCGCTGCATACGGCCTGCGCGCAGCATTCCACATGCTCAGCGCGCGCTATGGCGGGTAAACCAACGCGCTGGCGTTCACATAAGCGGATACTCCCCGAAACTTGCCTGTAGTGTTTTGGCGAGTATAAGCGCGCCAATCCGCTTGAAGACGGCGAGAAACAGGGACAAGCAAAGACTGTGAGCAAAGCAGCGCAATACCGACTGCCAAAGGGTATCCTTGGCTTGAAAGGGCCAATGGTGCGCCCCGCGCCCGGAACGTTGCCACTGCGCGGTGATCTCGCGCATATCGCGCTGGCAGACCGCTATCTGGTGCCGCATTATGTGATCCCGCAATTTCATACAGTTGGAAGTGACGCAGTGGAGCTGAAGCTGGGCGCCGATGCCACGTCCGACACTCTGGCCACACTCGATGCAGGATCGACTTTCGAGGTGCTTGATGTTGCCGGTGACTGGTGCTGGGGCTGCGTGAGCGCGGATGGCCCGACCGGCTATATCCCGAAAGATTCTGTCACGCCGCAATCGGCATGACCACTTCTGTATTTATCGACGGCGCGGCCGGAACAACCGGGCTGGAAATCCGCGAGCGGCTGTCAGGCCGAAGCGAGTTTTCGCTCGTCGCCCTGCCCGATGATCTGCGCAAAGATACCGAAGTCCGGCGCGAGGCACTCAATGATTGCGACGTCGCAATTCTGTGCCTGCCCGATGCTGCGGCGCGCGAATCCGTGTCGCTGATCGACAACGACCGCACCAAAGTGATCGATGCCTCCACCGCGCACCGCTTGGCTGATGGCTGGACGTACGGATTCCCGGAACTAATTGGTGCTGAAGAAGTCGCGAATGCCAAACGCGTCAGCAATCCCGGCTGCTACCCGACCGGATTTCTCGCACTTGTTGCGCCGCTGGTCAGATCAAAAAACCTGCCCGCCGACTGGCCCTATTCCGTCAATGCGGTGTCGGGCTTCTCCGGCGGCGGCAACGCCCTGATCGACCGGTTTGCGGATGACCGGACGATTGCTTGGCGGGGATACGGTCTCTCGATGGGCCACAAGCATTTGGGCGAGATGCAGCGTTATTCGGGGCTTAAACATGCCCCGCTGTTCTCACCCGCCGTGGTCGATGCGCATCGCGGGATGTTTGTCGAAGTCCCGATCCCGCTCGCGGCGATGGGTTCGGGCACCGGCCCTGTTCGGATGCACAAAGCATTGAGCGAGTTCTACGACGGCTCACCCATTGTCACAGTCGGACCGCTCGCGGCAGACCAAAGCGAGCTCCTCCTCCGAAAAGACGCTGCTCCATGGGACGGCATGAAATTGCACGTATTCTTCGATGGCATGGGGGAACAGGTCCGCCTGATCGCCAAGCTCGACAATCTCGGCAAAGGCGCAAGCGGCGCAGCGGTTCAGTCGCTCAATCTAATGGCCGGATTGGATGCAGAGACCGGGCTCAGTCTGACTGCCTAATTATTGGGCATTTACTGCCCTTGAAACGAGCAGAGCAGTAGCTTTCACGCAGCGCAACTGAACCTCTTCTGCATAGCAATTCGCGATATTGTGCTGGACTCTGATGGGGTTGCACGCCCTACTCCCAAAATTCTTGGAACAAGCCGGTTCTGGCACGGTTCTTGGATAGTATTCCATCGGAATTCCGATGGACCGGCCCGCCTGATGCGGAGTCGGTCAATTGCGCAGGGGCCGTAATGAATTTGGCCCTCGAAACGAGGTATGTGTGAAAAAGATCGAAGCGATCATCAAGCCCTTCAAATTGGACGAAGTGAAGGAAGCGCTGCACGAAGTGGGCGTATCGGGAATCACGGTTACCGAAGCCAAGGGCTTCGGGCGTCAGAAAGGGCATACCGAACTCTATCGCGGCGCCGAATATGTCGTCGATTTCCTGCCCAAGGTTAAGCTCGAAGTCGTAGTACCCGATGCCACTGCAGAGCGCGTGGTCGAGGCCATCGCGGCGGCTGCCCAAACCGGGCGCATTGGTGATGGCAAAATTTTTGTGTCTCCTATCGAAAGCGCGCTGCGCATCCGGACCGGCGAAAAGGACGACGACGCAATCTAGGTTTCAGGATGCTGCCGCACGGGGCGGGCCGCATCTCCACAATTTCACTGCCCTCCCACTCAATCCGCCAAAGGGAACATTATGGCTACCGCAAAAGACATCCTCAAAGTTATCGAAGAGAAAGACATCGAATGGGTCGATCTTCGATTCACTGATCCAAAGGGCAAGTGGCAGCACTTGACCATCGTTTCATCCGTATTGGGCGAAGACGAGTTGGAAGACGGCCTGATGTTCGATGGTTCATCGATCGAAGGTTGGAAAGTCATCAATGAATCCGACATGATCCTGCGCCCCGATCTGGACCGTCACTATATTGATCCGTTCAGCGCAACGCCGATGATGATCCTGTTTTGCGACATTGTTGAGCCATCAACCGGCGAACTTTACTCCCGCGATCCGCGCTCGACCGCAAAGCGCGCGCAGGATTACGTGAAAGCTGCTGGCCTCGGTGACACGATCTTCGTGGGTACCGAAGCCGAGTTCTTCATGTTCGACGATGTGCGTTTTGAAGACGGCTATGCCGGTTCGGGTTACATGATCGACGATGTCGAGCTGCCAACGAACTCTGGCCGCGAGTATGACAGCGGCAATATGGCCCACCGTCCGCGCGCCAAGGGTGGTTATTTCCCCGTTGCTCCAGTCGATAGCGCCGTCGACATCCGTAGCGAAATGGTCGCTACGATGCTCGAAATGGGTCTGCCATGCGACAAGCATCACCACGAAGTTGCTGCCGCTCAGCACGAACTAGGCGTGACTTTCGCAACGCTCCTCGAATCTGCCGATAACATGCAGATTTATAAATATGTCGTGCAACAGGTTGCCCATGCCTATGGCAAAACCGCGACTTTCATGCCGAAGCCGATCAAGGACGATAACGGCTCCGGCATGCACACCCACATGTCGATCTGGAACGACGGCAAGAACACTTTCGCAGGCAATGGCTATGCCGGTCTGTCGGACACGTGCCTTTATTACATCGGCGGGGTTATCAAACACGCGAAAGCCCTGAACGCCTTCACCAACCCGACCACCAACAGCTACAAGCGTCTGGTTCCGGGCTTCGAAGCGCCAGTGCTGCTCGCTTACTCTGCCCGTAACCGTTCGGCATCGTGCCGCATTCCATACGGTGCTGGCGAGAAAGCCAAGCGCGTCGAGTTCCGTTTCCCCGATGCGATGGCCAACCCGTATCTCTCATCGGCCGCGCTGATGATGGCGGGCATCGACGGCATCGTGAACAAGATTCATCCCGGCGAGGCGATGGACAAGAACCTCTACGATCTGCCGCCAGCCGAACTGGCCGACGTGCCGACAGTCTGCGGTTCGCTGCGTGAAGCGCTGGAGGCCCTCGAAGCCGATCATGACTTCCTGCTCAAGGGTGACGTATTCAGTAAGGACCAGATCATGGCTTATACCGAACTCAAATGGGATGAAGTCAGCCGCTTGGAAACAACTCCGGCAGCAGTCGAATTCGACATGTATTACAGCGCGTAATTCGCGTCACATACGACAACAGAAAAGGCGTCCGGAGCAATCCGGGCGCCTTTTTTGCATACTCAATACCGTTTCCTCTTGTAGAATATATCCGCACGATTACATTGATCGACAGCCTCCGGGCCCCTCTGGCAGATACACCGGTATATCTGCGATGTCGGCAGGCACATTCTCGGTTTTCCGGTTGGGTTTGTGCGGATGGAATTGCATCTCGAAGCAGCACTTGATTTGCTGACAGTCTGTATTGCTTTGCTGGCCTGCGCCCTGTGGCTGAGAGCCAGCAGACGCAAAGTTAGGCGGATCAGCAAACACGAAACGCTGGATTACGCCGATTTCAACCGGCTGGTGACTGCGGTCAACCGCACACAGATTCTCAATGCTCAGGCCGCCTTGGCAACCGGCGCTGCCACTGCGCTTGCCTGTGTCAGCCTGATGGTAGATTTTCTATTAGCACATCTGTCCTGGTGATCGGGGGTCTGATCCTTCTGGCGATTGGCGGAGAGCTGCTGGTCCGGGGCGCTTTAGGGGTGTCCCGCCTGCTCAAGATATCGCCGATGCTGGCGGGCCTGACGATTGTCGGATTCGGTACGTCTATGCCTGAGCTCGCAACCAGCGTGCAGGCAGCCTTGGCCGGCTCCCCGGGCATCGCATTGGGCAATATTATCGGATCAAACATTGCCAATATCCTGCTGATTTTGGGTGTGTCGGCTTTGATCCTGCCGCTAGCCGTCAACCGGCAGGCTTTCTTGCGCGATTCCGTCGCGCTCGGCGGAGCGACTATGCTGTGTGTTGCGGCTGTCTTGGTCGGCACAATCGGCTGGATGATTGGAGTGATATTCGCTTTGGCCCTGTGCGCCTATCTGGTGTGGGCCTATCGGTCTGAAAAGGACAGCGGCGATGCCGAGGAAACACGCCATGCGCAGGAAGCTGGAGATGCCGCGCCCGCTACCACCAATATTACAGTGCCGTTTGCCATGGTCATCGGCGGCCTTGCAGCTGCAGTGTATGGCGCCGGAATGCTGGTTGAAGGCGCAACCGTGTTGGCGGTGGCAGCAGGCGTGTCGGAGACTGTAATCGGCCTCACGGTCGTTGCCATCGGTACATCCTTGCCAGAACTGGTCGCCTGCCTTGTTGCGGTAATGAAGCGCCACCCGGATGTGGCAATCGGCAATGTCGTAGGCTCGAATATCTACAATCTGCTGGGAATTTTGGGTCTGACCGCGATGATCCATCCGCTATCGGTACCCGCCGAAATCGCCCGATTTGATATATGGGTGATGGCCGGTGTGACCGCGCTCATGCTTGTCCAGCTCCGTTCCGGATGGAAGGTCGCGCGAGCAGAGGGCGGGCTGTTGGTGTGTCTTTTTGCCGCCTACACCACATTTCTGGTTATGCGCTAAACAACTCGCACGGCACTAGCCGTAATTCCAGTCGAGCAGATCGACGCGATCGAGCGACTGCGAAACATCGGGATGCGCGTGCCGCACGGCCTTCACCGCTTTGCGCAAATCCTTTTGCAGATAGGGTTTGAGGGCTGCCTGTGCGGCGGACAAATCATGGCCATGCAGGTCGGCAAAGAGTGCGGTCGCTGTCACCCGAGCCTGTTCCGAAAGATAGCCCGTAGTCGATGCCCGCCAGCCGGACCACTCGCCATCATTGAACTGGGCAAACTCACGCGCACCGTTGGCAAGGAATACCCCGAAACCGATATAGGCAGCCGCGCAATCGGTGGAATGCTCCATCAGATCCGGCCCTCCTGGTGGATCACCGGCATTGCACAGAAGATAATGACATAACTCATGCGCGAAAGTGGCCGTCAGGGCATCGGGCTTCTGCAGCATGCTGTCGCTGTACCGGATTACGGCCTCACCACCTTCGACCGAAAATGTCCCGCACGCGCTGCTCCCTTCCGGTTGGATACGGATATCGCCCGGATCGAAATCATCGGCGACTTTCTCAAGCCGGCACGGCCACTGCTCCATTCCCGCGAGAACTTTGACCGCCTCGAAAAGCTCATTGGCAGTCCTCGACTCTGCCAACATCGGATGCCCTGGCAAAACGAATTCAGGTGTAATTCCGCGATCATCCAACACTGCCCGCAGCCATGCAAAGCAGGCGATCAACCAGTCGAATTCATCCTTGGTAATCGGTGGCTTAGGCGTGAAGAAAGGCATGGTCGATGTGTGCCGAGCGATGCGCCATTGGTCAATGAAGACAAACGCTGCGGTTGCGTATGGCCTCATAAACCATTTTCCTACTCGGCGTTTTCCTGACTAATTGTCCGGTCTCATTCCCGAATCGAAGAGGCAAGCAATGTCACAAACACTCGACCGCACCCCCATCTTTAGCGCCGTTCGCCAGATGCTTGGCAGAGGCTTTAAACAGAGCGAGGTCGATCTGCTCGATCGAGCAGTGGACCAAGCAGCGGGCGAGGCGGAGATTTCCGATCAGGACCCTGTTCCATGTGTTCCATCCTGTAGGATTGGCGAGCGCGGCATCGCGCTCATCAAGCTATTTGAGGGCTGCGCGCGGCTGCGCGGTGACGGGATGGTGGAAGCCTATCCCGATCCCGGAACCGGCGGCGATCCGTGGACCATCGGTTGGGGCGCGACTGGCCCAGGACTAGAGGGACAGGGCCGCATAGGCCCCGGCACCGTGTGGACACGAGAAGAATGCGATGAACGGTTGGAGCGCGATCTGGTCCGCTATGCCGGTGACGTTGCGCGGGCACTGGACGGTGCGCCGACAACACAAAACCAGTTCGATGCGCTGGTCAGCTTCCACTACAACACCGGTGCGATTGCACGCGCAACTTTAACCAAGTGCCACAAAGCGGGTGAATATGCCGCAGCCTTGCACGAATTTGCCCGCTGGAACCGCGCAGGCGGCCGTGTGATGAGAGGGCTGACACGACGCCGCAAGGCAGAGGCCAAGCTTTACGGAAATGCTGCATGAACGCTCCGCTTTCACCCGATGCAGCGGCAATACTCGACGCGCTGAAACCGGAGCGCGTCGGGCTAAGCGCGAAAGTTCAGGCCGATTTGTGGGTCAAGCTAGGTATCGCCGCTTTCAGCTTTCTTATCATTGGCGGCTTTTCGTTCATTATGTTGCAAATCTCGCAGGCCGCCTCCACCGCGAACACGAATAGCGAGAAGATCGATAAGTTGACCGAGAACATAACGATGCTGGTTGTGGCCTCGCAAAACATGCAGAACGAGCTGACCCAGCGCGGCGGGTGGATGGACGGGCAGGATCTATATTCCGAGCAATCGCGGCTGAAGGACCAAGAGCACGACCAACGCCTCGACGCGTTGGAGGCCCGCAGCGGTCAATAATCGCGGCTGATTTCGGCGACCACGCTCTCGCGCCCAATGGTTGAGACACTGGCCAGTAGCGATAGCCAACTGGTGATCCTGAACTCGGCCTCGGTCGCGCTGTATCCGCGCCCGTCGGTGATCAGTTCGACATAAAAACGCCGCCCGATATTCTTGCCGATCGCGATGCCTGTACCTCTGTTCAACGCCGGATCGGCACTGACAATGCGAAGGCGGTCGAGCCCGATGGCCGTGCGCAGCGCATTGATCGGATCAAGCCCCGCCCCGCCGCGCAGACTGGCCAGCGCGGTGCCCAGTTGCAGTGCGTCCGTTGCAGAAAGTTCGGTAATAGAGCCGCCAAACAGCAAGCGGGAAAGGATCTCTTCCTCGGGCAATGCAGGGGTCGAGCTGAATGTGATTTCTGGTGTCAGCGCATTGCCCCGCACCCTGACTTCCACGCTCAGCCCGGTACGGTCCGTTTCGGCGACGATGTCGAGGCGCGGATCGATCGGTTCGTTCTCGTTAAAGTCGATCCGTCCGCGTGTGAGTTCGAAGCGGGTTCCGGCAAAACTATAAAAGCCGCGCACAACCCGCGCCGCGCCGCCCATGCGGGGATCATCGGTAGTGCCGCGCAGGCGGATGTCCGCGCTCCATTCGCTGTCGAGACCGAGCCCGTCGACATCGACACGGCTGTCCGCTTTGGCGTCAATCAAATAGCGCCATGGGCGGTATCGCGCTCTGGCGGGGGCGATATCGGCGGGAATGTTGATCTCGCGTGTGTTGATCTGCGGCAGGCCAGCTTGCTCTGCAGCGCTACCCAATGCCCACGCCGCCCTGTCGACCTTTACCCGGCCGGCTATGGTGCCGCCGATGCCGTTCGATATCAGCCGTAACGGACCGGTAATCGTGGCGTCGATACCATTGGCGTTGAGCAAGCGTGCATTCTTCGCCGCAACCTTGATATCCAGCGCCGGGCCGCGTTCGCCCAGATCGACCAGATCAATCGTGCCGCTGCCCGACACGCTACCGCCATTGTCGGTCTCGCCGGAGAAACGTGACAGACGGAGACGCGAGCCGGAAAAACTGCCGCGTACCGACATATTGCGAATGTCCGTCCCGGAGAGCGCGCTTTGCACACGCAGATCATCGCTCCGTATAGAGCCACGCACAAGCGGATCTGCGAGCGTACCTGTGACATTGGCGGTCGCAGACAGCGGACCGGTCAGATCGAAGGCTTCGATCGCTGCCAGACGCCATACGGACTCCGCTGGCCCATTATAGCGCAATTGGCCAAACAGGTTTCCGCGCCGCAGCCGTGACACCAGACCGCCCGATTGTGCCAATCCGCCGATCCGCGCTTGAATTCGGCCGCGACGCGTGTTGCCTTCATCAGCCACCGCACGCAGTTCCAATTCACTCGCAGACAGATTTGAAACCAACGCCAAGTCAATCGGCTTGGAAGACAGGACCAGACCAGACCGTGTCAGATTATCGACTTGCACACGGGCACTACCTGTTGGCACCCCACCAGCCTTAGCACGGAAATCCACCAGGCCGGAGATTGTCCCACCCAACCCCATATCGGCGATCGCCAGATCAACCAGCGAAAGCGGCATGTCTTGCAGCGCCAGATCGACGGCTGTCATTCCGCCGCCGAATTCGCCCGATGCAATCAACCCGCCGCCGCCATAGGTAATTTGCGTTCTGGCGAGTTGCCAGCCGCCATCCCTTTGCTTCGACAGCACTGCACGGCGCGGCATGGCGATACGCTTGCCCGCGAAGTCTCCACGCCCGGCTATGGCGATACGCTCTGGCTCAATCCCAGCGTTGAGCTGTACATTAAACCGGCTCCCCCGCCGTCCAGCAATCGACGCCGTGGCAACTCCGCTGCCATTCTCGAGTTCGGCGCTCGCTGCCATACGTCCGATGAACAATGTGCCATAGCTAAAGCCCTGACCAACTGCAGAGGCTTCAATCGTCGAGTTGCCTTCTTTCAGATAGCCACGGCCTTCCAGATCGGCGCTGGCAATCGAAATCGGCGTGTCGCCGCCAAATTGCGCGCGGTTGGCATCGATATCGAACGCGAAACCTTGGCCCCCGTCGCGCGTCGCCAAGCCGATCCGTCCCTCCAGACCGCCACCACTTAGCGTAAGCCGCCCATCCGCGCCGCCATCCGCCAGCGTCAAATTGCCTTCAACCGCCGTCTTCCAGATGTTCAACTCGCGAATAGCCAATTGTGTGGGACCGATGGCCGGAGAGACCAGGCCTATTTCCCCGCTAAAGGCGCCGAGCAGCGATTGACCATCGGTCGAGATATCGAAGCCCTCTTCGCTGGGCGCAATTGCCACACGGACATCTTCGAGACCGGCTGCTGGGAGCGGGCTTGCAAACACCAAAGTCGCGGTTGGGCCAGTATCCGCGAAGGCAGCTTCAACGGTGAAATCGCCATAAGCCTGATGCGTCCCGCTGCCCGCGATACTGGTGCTGCCCTCGCGAACTCTCCCATCCATAATGAGCGATAATTTTTCGGCTGAAAGGCGCACGTTGCGAAAGTCGATTGGCGTAGCCGAGCCCAGCGAAATTCCGCCGCTCAAGCGGATGACGGGACCAGCCAAATTCGCCAGCGTGTCATTGGTGACGCGGGGTATCCGGCCGTCGAAATCGGCACGCAGCACCCACGGTGCAGTGCTGCCGATCAGGAAATCGATATCAGCCCTACCATTCAATATTCCAACATTGTCGAGCGGCAGTCCATTCGCCGTCACAGGACCGCGCAGGGCATATGTGCCAGCCAAAGTGTCTCCCAATAGCGAGAGACGAGCGTTGGCATCGGGAAAAGCAATCGCCAGATTATCCGACAAGACCTGCCGTCCTGTATAGATCACCGTCCCGCCAATCGTGCCGCCAACAAGACGCGGATCGGCGAGCGCATTCCCCGTCTCAATCCGGCCAATATTAGCGTTCAGCGGAAGCGTCCAGCGTGCACCGTCATAGGTTACAATTCCTTGCTGGCGGATATCCTCGATACGGGTGTCGCCCGCCTGAAACGAGCCGACGGACAGCAAGTGCTCGATATCCAGATCACGAAACGCGCCGTCCACGGTTGCCGTTATAGCGCCGTCCTCGACGCGCATACCGCTGCCGAAAAGGCCAGGATCGGTTAGCCGCGCCGACAGTTCGAAAACATCAAAACTGTTCCCGGCGAGATCAACCGCGCCTTCGCCATTCGCCGCAAAAGCCTGCGCTGCAACACGCAGCGAACCATCGAGCACGCTATCGACCAGCGTGCCCTTGGCATCAAACGATACAGCACTTCCGAGGGCGCTAGCGGTGAGGCCGGAGACCAAGTCCGACGGATAGGCTTGACCAAGAATGCGGTATTGCCCGCTTGCATTGGTGATCCGGAAAGCCGCAACTGCATCTTCCTCGCGCCGGGCCACAAAATTGCCGGTCCAGTCGCTCCATGTACCGTCACCAACCAGCTTTGCGGAATATCCGGCATCCGCACCGAGCATTCCGGCCAGCACACCGCCAATCGGCGCGTCGTAATCGAATTTCAGATCGAATTTATCGCCATCGGGCTCAGCGTCGATCAACGCGTAAAGCTTGTCCTCGGTGCCTAAATCGCCGTCGATCTCAGCAAACACGCGGCCATCGCGAATATCTGCTTTGGCCAGCATATCGACACGCTGCGCGTCATCGCCGACCACGCCGGGTGCAAGCGTCAGATTGTCGATCTCGAAACGGTCGATGCGGATATCGAAATCGGGAAGTATGGGCGCATCGGGATCACCGGGAAGCAATTCCGGCATACGCAGCAACGTCCCGCGTCGCGCGGTCAGATTACGAATATCGAGCCCGCTTGTGACCCAGCTAAGTGGCCGCCAATCGAGTTCAACCACCGGTATTGTCAGGAATTCGCCGTGTTGATCGGACACCGCCACATCGTGGAGAATGGCATTTTCGAATATATCGCCTTCAATCCGGCCCACATCAAACCGCAAGCCAGATGCAGGTGCAACTTGCGCGATCTGGTCAGAAATAAGGCGCTTGCCGAATGAGCTGTTGAGGAATGCCACTCCAGCAACCATCACCAGCAGCAGGCCGAGTAAAATTCCCGCAATCCATTTGAACAGCCGCGACCGCTTCGAAGCCCTGGCCACCGGTGCTTCGCTTTCAGACATTTCTTCGCCCATCAGAAGGCCTGCCCCAAAGAGACGTAAACCGCGACCGGATTATCATTTGGTCCCGGATTGAGCGGCACACCGACATCCACGCGGATCGGCCCGAAGCCGGTGTCGTAGCGCACACCCATGCCGACCCCAATTTTGATATCATCAAAGCCGGGCGTTGTACTGGTACTAACCGAGCCCGCATCGACAAACGGCACAACCGAAACCGCACCATCAAGGAAGCCAGTCTTGATCCGCGCTTCGAGCGAGAATTCCACCAGCGAGCGCCCGCCGCTCGGATCGCCCAGCGCATCGGTCGGGCCGATTTGCTGGAAACCATAACCGCGTACCGAGCTGCCGCCACCGGCATAGAGCCGCCGCGACGGTGCAATATTGTCAAGATCTGTGCCCAGAATCGCGCCGAAGCGCGCGCGGCCTGCCATCACCACACGATCGTTGATCGCCTGGTAATAGCTCGCATCAACTTGCCCGCGCAGATAGAAACTCTGCACGCCATTATTACTCGAAATCTCCGGCGAAAGCCGCCCTCCAAACCGGAACCCTTCGGTCGGATCGAGCAGATCATCCGTCGTGTCGAGCAAGGCACTGACCGGTAATGCGCCGACAAAGAAGGTCTCGCGAGGCGGGACAACGCCGTTCACCGTGGGTGGACGCTCGCCGGTTGCGATCGCCTCAAAGCCGACGCTCCAGCTTAGCGGCTTCTGGAACAGCAAATTGGATGTCCGTTCGTAATTAGCAACAAAAGCCACAGTGCGCGCATCAAACGCGTCGCTGTCGATGGTGCTGGCAAAGGCATCCAGCGTCAGGATCTTGTCGCGCCCGCCAAAATTGTTCTTGCGGAAAGTAATCCCGGCTAGCTGTTCCTGCGTCCCCAGAATGCCGCGAAATTTCAGCGCGCCTTCAGGCGGGAAGAAATTGCGATGCTCCCAACTTGCTTGGAGGCGGAAGCCCTCCTCCGAACCATAACCGATGGCACCGGCAATCGTGCGTAACGGGGCCTTGGTCATCTTCACATCCATCGCGACAACGCCCGGTTCAGTCTCTGTTGGCGGCGTTACTTCACGCGGCGTCACCGAGACTGACGAGACCAGCCCAGTTGCTGTCACGGCACGGCGCAGGTCCAGTTCGAGACTGCGCTGATAGATGTCCCCCTGTTCGAACCGGGCAATCGATCCGATATGCTTGCCGGAAAGGAAATCGGGGTCGGAGCTAACTACTTCGCCGAATGCGTATTTGCCGTTTGGCCTGACCGGCAGCGTCAGATCGCCGCGCGTTTCGCGGTGGTCGATCAGCAGATCGGGTTCGTCTATTTCCGCAAATGGATAGCCGCCCTCGCCCAATGCTGTGTCCAGATCGAGCTGCTCCTCGACAATTGCGTCACTCGACAGCGGATCACCCGTCTGGATTTCGAAGATGCCGCGAAGGCTTTCTGCATCAGGAGCGGTGCCGAGATCGCCCAGATCAATTGCTCCGAAACGATAGCGCTGACCGGGAACAATATCGAAGCGGACCACCGGATTTTGATCGGCCTGCTCTTCTCCGGGACTCAATCCGCCGACGGTTCGGACAACTTGTGCGTCATAATAGCCATAGATCCGCAGCAATTCGGAAAGCAGATCTTGGTCGGCGCGCGCTCTGGCCGCCAATTGCGCGATATTCTCGTCACCGTTAGACAGGTCGGCAATGGTCGATAGAGTCCTGAATCGGCTTACAAATTCTTCCCGCTGCGCAAATCCGGTTTCGTCGCCTGCAAATGCAAGAACCAAATTATCGCCAATCGTTTCAAGCGCTGCGTCGGGAATTTCCGGCAATAGTGGTAAGTTGCTGTCCGCGAAACGGATGTCATCATCAGGTTCAAGTGTTTCGATCGGTGGAAGGTCCAAATCATCGGGCCATTCCACGCTGAGCTGGGGCAGCTCCGCCATCGGCTCATCGGGCTGGACCGCATCTTCTTCCGCCGCGTCTGGCGCTGGTGGAGCGCTGTCGGTCGCCCAGGCTTCGGCATTCTCCACCGCAGAATCAGGGATCAGATCATCCAGACTTTGTGAATTGGGTTCTTGGCCAACACTCGGCGAGCCAGCGAGCATTAGTGCGCCCGCTGCCATCCAAGCGGTCCGTTGCAAGTGCGATTTAGTCGACCGCGCTGCTGCTTTCGGGTGCATATTGATCGCTGTTGCCCTCTTTGGAGCCGCTTCCCTCGTCAGTGCGCGGCTTGTCTGCTGTATTAGCAATGAGAGCGTCTTGCTGTTCACGGGAAAGACGTTGCCATCCGCTGCGGGTGAGTCTTTCAAGCGGGCGATAGCGGACTTTGTACCGCATTCGGTCAGACCCTTCGACCCAGTAACCGAGATAGGCATAGGGCAGGCCTTGCTCTGCAGCACGCCGGATGTGTTCGAGGATAATGTAATTGCCAAGACCTGATCGCGACTCATGTTCCGGGTCGTAGAAGCTGTAGATCATCGACAACCCGTCGCCCTGCCGATCAGTGAGACAGGCACCTACTAATCGGCCTGGCTCGTTCCCGTCGGAAGGTTCCCTATATTCAGTGACATAGCTGGATACTGGCGTATGCTCAACCATGTCGGCGTAATCCGTTTCATCCATGGCAGCCATGCCGCCGCCAGGATGCCGAACGGCGAGATAGCGTTGCAATAGCTCAAATTGTTCCTCGGTCGCCCAAGGGCGGCATTCGGTCACCACCAGATCACTGTTCCGGCGCAAATTGCGGCGCTGGGTTGAACTGGGCGTGAACTCTTCAGACACAACACGAACGGAGACACAGGCGTTACAATCTGCGCAGCTTGGCCGATACGCCACCGTTTGACTGCGGCGGAAACCGATCCGGCCCAACGCTTCGTTCAGCTGGTCAGCATGATCGCCTTTGAGCTCGGTAAATACCTTGCGCTCGCTCTTACCCGGCAAATACGGGCAGGGTGCGGGCGTCGTCACAAAGAAACGGGGGAAGCGAACGGGGGCCGTCACGGCTTGCTGTGTGTCCTCTAAAGCAAGAATCGGTCTGAAGTCGGTGGCCTATTCTTATGCATGGCACAGCCCGCCGGTAAAAGGTCCTTAACCAAATAACACGGTTAATGATTGATTATTTTGCACAATTTCTCTGCGCGTAACAAAGGTGTGCCGGAATGCGTCAGTTCAGTTCGACTTGGCTAACATCATAGCCGCTTTCTCTAAGCGACTCGACCAGCGCGTTAAGCTGTGCACGATCACGCGCTTCGCATTCGATATCGGTAATCAGTCCCTTTGCAGGCAGTGTCGTAAAAATACGCTGATGGTAGATTTCGATAATGTTGACGTTGTGCGTATTAAATGCGGTCATGACCTTGTAAAGCGCGCCGGGACGATCCTGTAAAGTAATCCGCAGCCGTGCGAGGCGGCCGGACCGGGCGAGATCACGCAACAGAACATTGGCCAGCAGGCGCGTATCGATATTGCCACCGCACAGCACCAAGCCGATTTTGCGGCCCGCAAACTTGTCAGGATTGGCAAGAACCGCAGCTAGGCCGGCAGCACCAGCGCCTTCCACAACCGTCTTCTCGATTTGCAGCAAAAGTGACACAGCCTTCTCGAGCTGTGACTCGCTCACCAAGACGATATCATCAACGCGGTCTTTAATAATCTCGGCTGTGAATTCGCCTGGAGCTTTTACGGAAATACCTTCCGCCAGCGAGTCACCGCCACAGGGAAGATCTTTGCCCTTCATCCGCGCGTACATTGATGGATAGAGTTCGGCCTGCACTCCAATCACTTCCATCTCAGGCTTCAAAGCTCTTGCTACAGTCGCCATGCCGGACATCAACCCGCCACCGCCGATTGGAGTTACGATGCAATCCAGATCGGGTACGTCTTGGAACATTTCCAAGGCCACGGTGCCCTGTCCCGCCGCGACATTGGGCTCATCGAAAGGATGAACGAATGTCAGATTGCGTTCTTTCTCCAGCTGACGGGCATAGGCATAGGCATCGTCAAATGTCTCACCTTCCAGCACAACGTTGCCGCCGACGCTCTCTGTCTGCATAACCTTCACGGTCGGGGTTGTGCGCGGCATCACAATCGTGACGGGTACCCCCAGTCGGCGGCCATGATAGCTGAGACCTTGCGAATGATTGCCAGCAGATGCCGCGATGACGCCGCGCTCGCGCTGTTCGTCATCCAAATGCAGGAGCGCGTTTAGCGCGCCGCGCTCCTTATAAGCAGCGGTGAATTGCAGGTTTTCAAACTTCAGCCAAATCTGCGCCCCGGTAATCTCAGACAGCGTAATGCTGTGCATTGTGGGCGTACGCACTACGGCACCCTTGATACGGTCGGCAGCGGCCCGAATGGTTTCGAGCGTCAGAAGATCGGTAGCTTTCCCTGTCATGACGCGGCGAGTAGGCGAAAATAGATCATTGGGGAATACAAGATTGATTTGTACCGCATAGGCATTTGCTTTGCTGGTCAAACGCCGTAATTCCCCCGGCATGACAGACCAATTGACCATCGCATTTATAGGGCTCGGCGTAATGGGCGGTCCGATGGCAGGACATCTTGCCGCCACCGGACACCGTGTAATTGCTTACAACCGTACCGCTGCACGCGCCGAGAAATGGCAGCATTCTCAAACAGAGGCAGGTCGAAGCACCGATATCGCAGCCACGCCTGCACAAGCCGCATCCGGAGTCGATATTGTGATCAGCTGCGTCGGCAACGATCAGGATGTAGCCCAGGTTCTGATGGGTGATGATGGCGCGCTCAGTACAATGGCTGAAGGCACGCTGCTAATCGACCACACGACCGTTTCTGCCAAGATGGCGCGCAGTATCGATGCGGCCTGCGCCGAGCGCGGCATTGCAGCGATCGACGCGCCAGTCTCTGGCGGGCAAGCCGGTGCCGAAAATGGCGCGCTTGCTGTAATGTGTGGAGGCACAAAAGATGCCTTCACTCGCGCCGAGCCAATTATGCAAGCCTATGGCAAACGGATCGTCCATGTCGGTGATGCGGGCGCAGGACAGACTGCCAAAATGGCTAACCAGATGTGCATTGCGGGCGTGCTGGGCGGACTGAGCGAAGCAATTCGGTTGACGCAAGCCTCAGGGATAGACGCTGACAAAGTGTTCGAAGCCATTTCCGGCGGCGCGGCGCAAAGCTGGCAGATGGAAAACCGCTGGCACACAATGGTCAAGGACGAGTTTGACTTCGGCTTCGCGGTGGACTGGATGCGCAAGGATCTGGCCTATGCGCTTGAGGAAGCGAGGCGTTTGGGGCTCGAAAGCCCAATCACCAGACAGGTCGATGGCTTCTATGAAGACATCCAAAATATGGATGGCGGGCGACAAGATACCAGCTCGCTGATACGCAGATTGCCACGATAATGCTCACGGGATTGAATGCATGATTACACGCTTACTGACTTCTCTGGCCGCCTCAATTGCCTTCTTCGCCAGCCCTGCGCTTGCGGATACTTTGGTCGACAATGTCCAAGGCATCACGATCAATGCGGACGGCAAAGTTGAGCGCTTTGTTGCCCTTTGGGTGGATGACGATGGACGCATTGCTCAAGTACTCAAGCGCGGTGACGAGAAGCCTGTCACCGATTACCGCTATGATGGTCAGGGGCGTTACCTCATTCCCGGCCTGATCGACTCGCATCTGCACGTTATGGGAATTGGCTTCGGTGCGTTGACGTTAGACCTTTCAGACACAAACTCGCTCGAAGAAGCCCAGGCGAAAATCGCAGAATATGCCGCGGCGAACCCCGGCAGGCGCTGGATTCTGGGGCGCGGCTGGAACCAGGAAAAATGGGGTCTGGGCCGATTCCCGACCGCCGAAGAGTTGGATGCCGTGGTCGCAGATAGACCCGTTTGGCTGGAACGCGTCGATAGCCATGCAGGCTGGGCCAATAGCGCAGCAATGCGGCTTGCTGGCGTAAATTCATCATCCGTATCGCCCACTGGCGGACGTATCGAGCGCGTTGCAGGAGGCAATGCGCCTTCTGGTATCTTCGTCGATAACGCCGCGCAGCTTGTCCAAGCCGCTGTCCCTGCCCCGCGTCCCGAAGACCGCGATTTGGCGTTGTCCAAAGCGCAGGACATCTTGCTGTCATTCGGCATAACTGCAGCTGCCGATATGGGGACCACCATTGAAGACTGGCAGTCCTTCCGCCGAGCGGGCGATGGTGGCTGGTTGAAAATGCGCATCATGTCTTACGCTGCGGGGGTCGAGGCGATGGAATTGATCGGCGGTCCGGGCCCAAGCCCGTGGCTGTATGATGACAAGCTGCGGCTCAACGGTGTAAAGCTCTATCTCGATGGCGCGCTCGGTTCACGCGGGGCTTGGCTGAAGGAACCCTATGCGGACGATCCGGGCAACACCGGCTTACCACTGCAAACCAGCACGCAACTGCGCAATCTCATGAGCCGCGCTGCACTGGATAAGTTCCAGCTCGCAATTCACGCGATTGGTGACGCCGCCAACGGAGAAGTGCTCAACGCTATCAACGATATGTCCGATACATATGACGGAGATCGGCGTTGGCGGATTGAGCATGCGCAAGTCGTCGATATGGTAGATATCGGTAAATTCGCCGATCACGGCATTATTGCGTCGATGCAACCGGTCCACCAGATTTCGGACCGTGTAATGGCCGAGGCCCGGCTCGACCCTGCACGGTTGGAAGGTGCCTACGCTTGGCGGACGATTCTTGAAATCGGCGCGCCATTGGCCTTCGGGTCAGACGCGCCGGTCGAATCGCCTGACCCGTTTGCTAATATCGCCGCCGCAATTTCGCGCACAGGACCAGACGGTCAGCCGTTCGGAGGATGGCGTCCCAAGGACGCTGTGAGCAGAGAGCAGGCATTGGCCGGATTTACGTCCGCCGGGGCCTATGCCGGGTTCGCCGAGGGCCGATTCGGAAGGCTGGCAAAAGGCGAGCGCGCTGATTTCGTATTCATTGATCGCGACCCGATGCTCTCCTCACCCGAATCGATTCGCGAAACGCAGGTGTTAGGGACGTGGGTCGGCGGGATAGAAGTCTACTCCGCCGATTGATCTATGTTGCGGTGCAACTCAAACCGCCGGTGCTGAAGAACGGTTCGCCGGAAAATTTGAACGTTTCTGGAACTTTAATAGAATTGAGACGATCATTGTGTATGCCATACTAGAGAAGTGAGCGGGTGACCGTCATCTCTCCGGAATACGCGACAAAATACAGATTTCTGACCACGATTCTGGTCATCAACAATTAGGATAAGTGTTACAATTCGGTAACATATTGAACAATCTGATACGAACTTTGGGGTTGCCTCACTGTAGCAAATCCCTTAGTAAGCCAGAGAGTTTGAACAAGTTAGAGCTCTGAGGAGACGATTGAAATGAAGTTCCGTAACCTACTTGCTGCTACAGCGGCTGTTTCGCTGGCTGCATCGCCAGCCATCGCACAAAGTGCTGATGCCGATCGTGCTGCTGCACCAGTTACTGAAGAGAGCAATCTCGGTGGTGACTCCGGCGGCGCGGGCGTCATTCTCGCTATTCTTGCTGCTGCAGCGATTATCGCTGGTATTATTATTGCCGGTGGTAATGAAGACGACGACGCGCCTACAAGCCCGTAACGCCAGTTTAGGCTGAACAATTAGAGCGGGGCCTGCGGGTCCCGCTTTTTTGTGCGTGCTTGAGATTTGATGGCTGAAGATCAGTGGGCGTTGAACCGCACTGCCGGTAGATTTTTAGAAGTTCGTAAGCTGTGATTTTTGCGCAAGCCATCGTTTCTTGATCGACAGGTCGCCTATGCCTCCGCGTCAATTGCAGGCAGGTCGCCCGCATCATCGCCAGCCCCGTCTTGGTCTCCGCCGCTTTCGTCTGCGGTTTCTTTCGACTTATTCTTACGCTCAGTGATCCGCATGATCAGCAAAGATCCTTCGAACAGCAGCAATAGCGGCACTGCCAGAATGAGCTGTGATCCCGGATCAGGTGGCGTCACAATGGCCGCGAGCGCAATTACCCCGACAATGATATAACGACGCGCGCCCGCCAATTGTTCGCGCGATACAATCCCCGCACGGTGCAGCAGCAGCAATAAGACAGGCAGAAGGAAACAAATTCCGAATGCCAGAATAAACTGCATGACGAGGCCCAGATACTCATTCGCAGTAGGCAGCGCCTCAATCTCAAGCCCGCCAACCGCACCTTCAAAACCGAGGAACCACGTGAACGCTGTCGGCATGACCACATAATAGGCAAGCGCCGCACCAGAGATAAACAATAGCGGAGTAGCGAGCAGAAACGGCAGGAAGGCTTTCTTCTCATTGGCGTAAAGACCTGGTGCCACAAACGCCCATAATTGGTTGGCAATAAACGGAAAACTCACGCAGAATCCGGCAAACAAAGCGACCTTCAACTCGACGAAGAACACCTCATAGAGCTTGGTGAAGATCAACTGCCCTTGCCCGTCTGCGAAGGCGCCTTTAAGCGGCTGGATTAGAAACCCAAGGATAGGGTCGGCAAAATAAAGGCACACGCCAAACGCAAGCAGCAAGGCCAACACACAGCGCACCAAGCGTGCCCGCAATTCAACGAGATGATCCAGCAGCGGAGCCTGCGTCTCGTCGATATCGTTGATGCCAAAAGCCATGACTTACGACTTCTCGCCCGATTCAAGCGGTAACATAGGCTCATCGCGTGGCGCTTTCTCGGGTGGCTCAGGCGCCACATTGATGCTTGCTTCCGCGTTTGCATCCATCGTCAGATCAACCGGCTTGCCACTAGGCTTCTCTTCCACAGGCATCGCCACATCCGCCTCACTCTCGGGAAGCGGACCCATCTCACCTGACGGCGTTTCAGCCATGATCTTGGCGTTCTGCTCTTTCCACTTCTTCTCCATGTCCTCCATCTCGGCTTCGCGCACGATGGAGTCGAAACCGCTGCGGAATTGTGCAGAAGCACGGCGCAGCTTGCCGATCCAGCGGCCGGCCACGCGCAAAGCCGCAGGCATATCTTTGGGGCCGATGACGATGATCGCGACGACCACGATCATCAGCAATTCAAGGGCACCAATGTCGAACATGTGTAAGCGGTGCCTTAGTCGGTTTTAGGAGTTGTCGGTGGGCTTGCTGGCCTGAACTTCGGACTTGGCTTTCACATCAGCAGTTGGCGCTTCAATCTGGCCAGCGGGCTTAGCCGGAGCCGATTCGGATTTCTCATCCTCATTCATGCCCTTTTTGAAGCTGTTGATACCCTTACCAAAATCACCCATCATTTCCGATATACGCCCGCGCCCGAACAGGACGAGAATGACGATTGCAATGATAATGAGCTGCCAAGGGCCAAGCGACATGATAGTGTTCCGTTCTGGTATGAGCCAAAGGTTCCAACCCAATATAGGGATTAAGAGGGGGTAGCGCCAGCGTGACCCGATAAATCCGTTTCTGCGCCGTGCTCGGCGTCCGTTTCGGTCCGTGACGGCTCAGCATCTGCCCCTGATGGATTATCTTCTTCGTCCGGGGTCATAAGTGCATCATATGCATCATCGACCGGATCAAGCAGACCTGCTGCACGCAGTTCGTCGATGCCGGGCAAGTCGCGCCGCGAAGCAAGGCCGAAGTGCTGTAAGAATTCAGGAGTCGTAGCGTAAATCACTGGCCTGCCGGGCACTTCGCGGCGCCCCGCGATGCGTACCCAGCCCGCTTCCATGAGAACGTCCAAGGTGCCTTTGGCAGTTTGTACGCCGCGTACCGATTCGATTTCGGCACGGCTGACGGGTTCATGATACGCGATGATCGCCAGAACTTCGGTGGCAGCACGCGAGAGACGGCGCACCTGTTCGCGCTCCCGGCGGAGCAGATGCGCCAGATCGGCAGCGGTTTGGAAGTGCCATTTCTTGGAGCGCTCAACCAAATGAATACCGCGCTCTTCATAATGCGCTGCCAAGCGTTGCACCGCGGCACGAACAGAAGGAACATCAGCGCCGCCAAGGTGCCCCGCCAATGCCTCGATAGACATTGGTTCTTCCGTGGCGAACAAAGTCGCCTCTACCGCCCGTTCGAGATCATCGACTATGTTCTCAGGCATGTCCGGGCTCATGCGCGCATCCGCCTTAGTCGCATCGGGCCAAAGATTTCATCCTGCGCTATTTCCGCCTTGCCCATACGCGCCAATTCCAAAGCGGCGACAAAACTGGATGCCAGTGCAGATCGACGCAAACGCGGCTCGGCGTGCGGCGGCAAAAACTCTTCCAACCGCATCCATTCGAGTGTTACGCCGAGCATATTGGACACCCGGTCGAGCGCGCTTTCCAGCGTCATTACAGGGCGTTCGCGGACCATATGGATCGCGGGAGCCGTCCGTGCTTTAACCTGACCATAGGCCTGGATTAGTCCATACATCTCACAGCGCCACTGCGTTGTGCGGTCAATCCGCAGGCCTTCCGGCGCACCGCGTAAAAACACGTCGCGGCCAATCCGGTCGCCCGCCATCAGACGCGCCGCCGACTCGCGCATTGCGCCGAGGCGTTGCAGGCGCAGCTGCAGTTTCAGCGCCAATTCTTCGGGGCTTGGATCTTCCTGCTCTTCCTTCGGTAGAAGCATCGAGGATTTCAGATAGGCAAGCCACGCTGCCATCACCAGATAATCCGCCGCCAACTCCAGCTTCAGAGCCTCTGCCTTTTCGATATAGTCGAGATATTGATCAACCAGCGACAGGATCGAAATCGCGCGCAGATCGACCTTTTGACGCCGCGCTAGATCAAGCAGCAGATCAAGCGGCCCTTCCCACCCGTCGAGCTCGAGATAAAGCGCGACGTCTTTGGTCTCGGCAGTAGTAGGTGCAATCCAGTCCGAATCGGACCCGGTCGCAGCATCGGTAAACATCAGGCTGCGCTGATCTTGGCCTTCAGATTGCTTTTGTTCTTCAGTCGTCTCGCTCATGCGGCAACTCCTGTGATGGCAAGCAACGCATCGCGATTGGCGTGAAGTTCAGCTTTATCGCCGCCCTCCTCCCAACTATCTGCGACTTTCAGCGCATTTTCCAGCCGCTCAGACGTTGTCGCAGACATCGCCGGAAGCCGCTTCACAGTTTCTGTCATGTCGTCGATCTTGGCCCAACAATTGAGCACTACATCGCAGCCAGCGGCGATCGCTTTCACGGACCTCTCAGGTACGGTACCATCCAGCGCCTGCATATCGATATCATCGGTCAGCAGCAGGCCGTCAAAGCCGATCCGCTTCCTGATGATTTCTTCGATAATGTAGGGCGATAGCGTCGCCGGTTGCACTACGTCCCATGCCGTGAACAACAAGTGTCCGGTCATTCCGATGGGCGCGTGCGACAGCGTCCGGAACGGGGCTATATCCCATTCCAACTCTTCATCAGTGACTGTGACTGTCGGCATTTCCTTATGCGTATCGCACATGCTGCGACCATGTCCGGGCATATGCTTGATACAGCCCGCCACACCAGCCTTCGCCAGCCCGTCGAGGATAGCCCGACCAATTGCAGCGACCTGCATCGGTTCACTGCCCAAAGCGCGGTCACCGATCACATCATGTGCTCCCGCCTGCCGGACGTCCAGCGGCGGGTGATAATCAACCGAAATACCCATTTCGGCCAATTCCAGCCCCATCGCGTGGGCATTGAGCCGCGCCGCTTCAATCGCACTGGCGGGCGCAATCTGGTACAATGTATCGAATGCTTCACCTGCGGGGAATGGTGACCATAATGGCGGCCGCAAACGCGCCACTCTGCCACCCTCTTGGTCAATCGAAACTAGCAAGCGGTCGCGCCCGTGAATTTCGCGTAAAGAGTCAGTCAGCGCGCGCAATTGTTCCGGCGTTTCGCAGTTCCGGCCAAACAGAATATAGCCCGCTGGATCCACCTCCTGAAAGAAGGCGCGCTCGTTGTCGGTCAAGGTTGCTCCGGCGATGCCGAAAATTGCGGGTGTCATAGAAAGAAAGTCGCAGCCTCGCGCCCTATAGGCAAGCACGATAACGCTAAGCAGTGTGGAAAATCAGGGCTGTGTCACGGCGAAACAGCCCCAAACCGAATAGCTTTGCCTAGTTCTTCACCTGACAGGCGATCCCATCGGCTTTTAAGGCGTTGCAGAGCTGCCGTGCAGCGGCAGCATCACCCGCGACAGCCTGTAAGCGGAACACTGTCCCGCCATCGACTTGCCCCTCGACAACGCGGTATTTGAAGTCTTTCAAAGCCTGCGTTTGCCCGGTTAATGTGCTCCAAGCCTGCGTTGCGCCTGCTTTGGTGCCAAATGCGCCGACCTGGACACCAACTGAGCCATCCGATCCTTCGCTCGAAGCTGCCTGATTTTCGGGCGTTGCTGCATCGATGCTAGGCTTGGGAGCGTTGCCCTGCGCCAAACGCGCTTCGCGCGACAGACCCTCGCCGACTTGCGGCGCAACATTGCCGGTCCCGGCGAAAGTTTTTCCGCCAGCATCTTCGGGGCGTTCTTTAGTCGGGCCTTCTGGCGCTTCAATAGTGCTGCCGTCAGCAACCAGTTCAGGATCGGGACCGCGATTACTGAAGAACCATACGGCGCCAATCAGCAGCGCGAGCACCGCCACAGATAGCAGCACAAACCCGATAAATCGGGTCGAATCAAAGCCTTCATCTTCCTCGTCATAATCGGATTCGAGCCACGGTAGCGACTCTTCCTCCTCAACCAGAGAGAGTTCCTCTGTCTCGACCGCGTCGTCGTGGTCGTTCTCGTGGCCATTCTGTGGGACCATCATCATTACATCTCCTCGACGGCTTCAACCCCAAGCAAAGCCAATCCATTTCGAATAACTTGCCCGATCTGCGCAGCAAGGAAAAGCCTTGCCCCGCTCAATTCAGCTTCCTGTGCCACGATGAACCGCTTTTCAGGCTTGTCATTGCCCAAATTCCAATACGCATGAAACGCCCCAGCAAGATCGTAGAGGAAGAATGCAATCCGGTGCGGCTCGCGCGCTTGAGCAGCGGCCTCCACGATCCGCGGGAACTGTGCCGCCTGCTTAACGAGGCCGAGTTCTTCCTCACCCAGCAGCGCAATGCCGTCGGCTGATGGGGCAAATCCTTCCGCTGCCCCCTTGCGAAGAATCGAACTGATCCGCGCATGCGCATATTGCACATAGAAGACCGGATTATCCTTCGACGCTTCGACAACTTTGGCGAAGTCAAATTCCATCTGCGCTTCGGGCTTACGGGTCAGCATGGTAAAGCGGACGACGTCCTTACCAACCTCATCGACCATTTCAGCCAGGGTAATGAAATTGCCTGAGCGTTTGGACATTTTTAGCGGTTCACCGTCGCGCATCAGCGCGACCATCTGAACCAGCTTAACGTCGAACGGGATCGTCTTGCCTTCGCCTTCAGCCAGAGCGGCAACAGCAGCTTTGATCCGCTTGACGGTACCCGCGTGATCCGCGCCCCAAATATCGATAAGCGCATCGGCCTTCTCAGCCTTCTGCATATGATAAGCGAGATCGGCCCCGAAATAGGTCCATTTGCCGTCCGATTTCTTAATCGGCCGGTCCTGATCATCACCGAATTTGGTTGAGCGGAATAGCGGTAGCTCAACCGGCTCCCAATCTTCGGGCGGTGCTTTGCCTTTAGGTGCTTCGAGCACACCGTCATAAACCAGATCATGCGACCGCAGCCATGCTTCCGCTGCCTCTGGTTTGCCTTCCGCCTGAAGAGTCGCTTCGGACGCAAACAGATCGTGATGGATGCCCATCAGAGCAAGGTCGGATTTGATCATTTCGATCATCGCCGCCACAGCTTTTTCGCGGAACAGGACCAACCACTCGCTCTCAGGCGCATCCTTGAACCGGTCGCCGAGCTCGTCCGCCAGCGCCTTGCCGACCGGGACCAGATAGTCACCGGGATAGAGTCCTTGGGGGATCGCTCCGATATCGTCGCCAAGTGCCTCACGGTAGCGCAGATGCGCCGAGCGCGCGAGCGTGTCGACCTGGCTGCCGGCATCGTTGACATAATATTCGCGGACAACCTTGTGCCCGGCAAATTCGAGCAGCGAGGCCAAAGCGTCACCAACAACGGCACCCCGGCAATGACCCATATGCATAGGGCCGGTCGGGTTGGCGGAGACATATTCGACATTCACTGTCGTGTCCCTACCCATGTCCGACTTGCCGTAATCGTCAGCCAAATCGCCGATGGCCACCAGCTCGTTTTGCCAAGCGAGATCGGACAGCCGCAAATTGATGAAGCCTGGGCCAGCAATTGTCGCTTCGACAATGTCAGGGTCGGCAGAGAGTTTCTCGACAATCTGCTCAGCCAGCGCGCGCGGATTGGTCTTGGCATGCTTTGCCAGAACCATCGCAGCGTTGGTCGCCAAATCGCCATGGCTGGGATCGCGGGGCGGCTCGACGGTGACATTGGCGCGCGGTGTTTGCGGCGGCAATGCGCCTTCCGCTTCCAGTGCGCTCAAGACAGCGTCGACTTTAGCCGCGAATGCGGCATGGAGAGTGTTCATTGTGGACATCGCTTCAGACATGCCGCGCGCCTAGCCGAATTGGCCAGAATCGCAAGGGCGAGCGAGCCTGTAACAGGCCACGCCACAAGCAGGTTTCACGCGGGAATTAACGGGTGACGTTATACGCCAATTGGTTCTCGCTTAGCTGGAAACCGACCAGCAATTCGAATGTCGCACGGTTCAATGCTGCGCGGACGACCGGATCAGCCAGCGGATCGAGCGCCGCATCAGGGTCGCCCGCTTTTCGCCTGCGCGTGATGCGTTCTTTAATGTCGTCCGGCAATGTTGCGGCTGCGCGGTTTACAAAAGCACCGGCTGTACCGGTCGCTTGCGCGCGTTCCTGTCCATCGGCGAAGTTGAGCGTAATGGTGCCCACCCGCTTGGCCTGCACTGCCGAACCACCCTGCAGAACGGTAGAGAAATAAGGCAACTGAACCTGCCGCGCACCGCGGGTATCGGTGCGGCGAGCCAGCACATCAAACTTCGCTTCCGAATACACATTCTCGCCGGTCTCGTTGCAACTGCTGCGCAGATTTGTAATCGCGGCTACTACGTCAATCTGGTCGGCTGTGACGGCATTAGCGGTCCGAAATGTCGTAACGTCGCCCGTATAGTCTGGAATACCGACAGCGGGGCATGCGGTCCGCACTGCGGTAACTCCGACACCTTGGCTAACGACCAACTCACCCTCGCGCGTGCACCCAGCAAGCGCTGCGGCCAGAACGACAACAGAAATAATCGGACGACGGAGTTTCATGCGGAATAAATCCTTCAAATTCACATTGGCTAGGCGTCATTGCCATTTTCGCCGGTTGCGGCCCTAGCGGCCCGTGCAGCAAAGCGCTAGAGGGCGGGATATGAATGCTCCCTTGCAACCTTCACATTCTGCGGCAGAGAAGCCGCCAATAACGCTGTTGATCGCGGCCCCGAGGGGTTTTTGCGCAGGCGTTGACCGGGCAATCGAGATCGTCGAGCGCGCACTCGAACGCTATGGCGCTCCAGTCTATGTCCGGCACGAGATCGTCCACAACAAATATGTCGTCGATGGGCTGCGCCAGAAAGGCGCGATCTTTGTGGAGGAGCTGGATGAAGTACCCGACAATGCGCCGGTTGTATTCAGCGCGCACGGCGTGCCTAAAGCGGTCCCGGAAGAAGCCGACAGGCGCGGGCTAGACTATCTTGATGCGACGTGCCCTCTGGTCAGCAAAGTTCATCGTCAGGCCGAACGCCAATTGGAAGCGGATCGACACATCGTATTCGTCGGCCATAAGGGCCACCCGGAAGTGATCGGAACCATGGGTCAAGTGCCCGAAGGTACAATGACGCTGGTCGAAACCGTTGAAGACGTCGAGGCTTTGGATTTTGCCGAGGACGACGCGCTTGCATTTTTGACGCAAACTACGCTTTCGGTCGATGACACTGCCGAGATTGTCGATGCACTGAGAACGAAATTTCCTCATATCGTCGGGCCCAAGGCCGAAGACATTTGCTATGCAACCTCGAACCGTCAGGCCGCGGTCAAGCAGATCGCACCGGGCAGCGATCTGGTTCTGGTGATCGGTGCAGGCAACAGTTCAAACTCGCTGCGGCTGGTCGAAGTGTCGGAAAAATGCGGGACTAACGCCAAACTGATCCGGCGCGCAGCGGATATTGATCCGACCTGGCTCGAGGGTGTGGGTACACTCGGCCTAACCGCAGGTGCTTCCGCGCCCGAAGAACTGGTTCGCGAAGTGGTTGATAAGATCGCCGAATGGCGCGAGGTCGAAGAGCATACTTTGGTCACGACCGAAGAAAAAATGGTCTTCAAACTCCCGCGCCAACTCACCCAGTAAGGCCTTACCCAGCATGGCCGTCTACACCCATCTCAGCGCCGAAACGCTCGAGGAGCTGATTGCCGAATATGATGTTGGCAAGCTGGTTTCCGCGAAAGGCATTGCCGAAGGGATTTCCAACAGCAACTGGCTCATCGAAACGACCGGTAAAGATGGAGAGGGCGCGCGGTTTATTCTGACGATGTACGAATACCGCATCGACATCGAACAATTGCCATTCTTCCTTAATCTGCTGGATCATCTTGCCGCGAGAGGCTGTCCAGTTCCAGCGACGATCCACGACCGCCAAGGCAACGCTTATCGCGATCTCGACGGCAAGGCGGTTGCCCTGATTGAATTTCTGCAGGGTGTGTCGATCGGCCATCCGACTGCCGAACAAGCGTTCGAGGTGGGCGCAGCGCTGGCGCAGATCCAGCTCGCAGCAGACGACTTCACAATGACCCGGACCAACGATTTGCGCCCACCCGATTGGAGGGACCTGTTTGATAAATGTGGGATGGAGGCGATCGCTGGAATCAGCGAGAAATTGGCTGACAGCATTGGTGCCCACCTTCCCGCGCTGCTTCAGCGTTGGCCAGAGGACCTGCCAATCGGCACAATCCATGCCGATCTGTTTCCTGACAACGTGCTGGTGCTCGGCAATACGGTAAGCGGGCTGATCGATTTCTACTTCGCCTGCACCGATTTTCTCGCTTATGATTTGGCGGTCGCACATACCGCATGGTGCTTCTCTGCCGATGGCAGCGAATTCCGGCCCGATATTTCGGCAGCATTGCTAAAGGGATATGCATCGAAGCGAACACTCAACGACGAAGAAAGAGCCGCGCTACCTTTGCTCGCCAAAGGCGCGGCGATGCGGTTTATTGCCACGCGTAGCTATGACTGGATCAACACACCGGCAGAGGCGCTGGTGATGCGCAAAAACCCGATGGATTACGTCAGACGATTGCGTCACTACGACGCACTGGGCGCACAAGCCTTTGCACCGCTGACATAGACAGGCAAGCAGCACAGAATGAAACGCGTCGAAATCTTCACTGATGGTGCCTGCAAAGGCAATCCCGGCCCGGGCGGCTGGGGCGTTTTATTACGGCTGGGTGAGCACGAGAAAGAGCTGTCAGGCTCCGATCCGGAAACAACCAATAACCGAATGGAACTGACAGCCGCGATCAGGGCGCTGGAAGCGCTCACCGAACCCTGCGAAGTCGATCTGCATTCGGACAGTAAATATGTGCTCGATGGGATCACCAAATGGGTCCACGGCTGGAAGAAACGCGGCTGGAAGAACGCCAGCAAGAAACCCGTTCGCAACGAAGATTTGTGGCACGAGCTGATCGCTGCCTCAGAACCGCACACAATGCATTGGCATTGGGTAAAGGGGCATTCGGGCCATCCGGACAATGAGCGCGTGGATAAGTTGGCGAGCGATCAGGCGGATTCGGTTCGCTGATACAAAAAGGGCGCAGCCAATAGCCGCGCCCTTGTTCGATCTTCGCTTTCGCCGATTTACGAATTATCGACCACATCAGCCCCGGGACCGTTCTTCTTGATCGAGTCGATCGCGTTCTGAGCGCTCGACTTGGACGAATAGCCCTCGGTCGAGAACATGATTTCCGAGTTGTATTTGAAACGAACGCGGAATTCTCCGGCTTTGTCCTTGTAGATTTCGAAATGGTGACCCATCGAGCATTCTCCTTACGTGTTATCGTGGGGGCTACCCTAAAGGCTCGGGCAGGAAAATCTACCCACCGCGCTACCCGAAACGCGCAGGTGAATATCTTGTTACATCTATCGCAGCCAGCGTCGCTGGGATTGGCCGTTCGAGCAGCATCGACGCGGCAAGCTTGGCTGCGGCTGGTGCGGTTTGTATCCCGAACCCGCCCTGCCCAGCGAACCAGAAGAAATCCGTATTGCGCGCGTCGACGCCATAGACCGGCAGACGATCAGCCGCGAAGCTGCGCAGCCCTGCCCATTTGGTTTCGACCCGCTCAACTTCAATATCTACGACCTTCTGCAGCCGGTCGATTGCAGCAGCGACGGCGAGTTCTTCCGGCGCTGCATCACAGGCTGGGGATGGCTCCTCATCATGTGGGCTGAGCCAGAGGCGGCCGGATTCCGGCTTGAAGTAGAAATGTCCCGAGATATCCAGCACCAGAGGCTGTTTCGGCGAAGGAACCGGATTGGTCCGCAATTGCACGACTGTGCGGCGATAAGGGGTGATCCCCAATTTGTCACAGCCAGCCATATCAGCAAGTTCATCGGCCCAGGCGCCCGCCGCATTAATGAGTTTGGCTGCGCGGAATTCACGACCATCGGCAGATAGCAGGTACCACCCATCGCCTTGTTGATTGGCTTTTATGACCCTGCGACTGACGGCAAGATCGGCACCGGTTTTCTTCGCCCGCGTCAAATAAAGCGCATGCAGCGCACCAACATCAATATCGCTGCAAGCCGGTTCCCACACTGCATCGACCCACTCCGCACGAATGCCCGGCAATTTCTCGATCATCCGATCGCGGCCCAGACGCTCGATCGTCGCGCCGGTATCGGCAAATTCAGCAAAGAACTGGTCAACTTTGGGCTTGTCTTCACGCCGGGCAATATGGAGTGCGCCGCGCTGCGTCAGCAAATCATGCTCTCGAAGAAACGCGCCGGATGCCAGCGTCAGGGGAACAATATCGGGGCCGCCATAACATTCATCCCAAAAAGCCGCTGAACGCCCGGTCGCATGATAGCCCGGCTGGTCCTCGGCCTCGAGCATCACAACGCTGGCATACGGCGCAAGCTCGGCAGCAAGGCTGGCCCCTGCCATCCCTGCCCCGACAATCGCAAAATCGTAACGCGTCTCGCTCACGTCTTGGGCGCAGTCCTGTCCAAAAACTCGGCAATGCCGTTCATGGCGCGATCACGAACCGCATCAACCTCGCGCAGAATTTCGTGGTGCGCTTCTTTACCGAAGGCGAGCAATTCGCCGTTTGGTAGCCGCTCCGCTGCTTCTTTAATCGCTTTCATATCGACCAGCTTGTCATTCGACGTGCCGATAAGCAGCACCGGTGTTTCGACCGCTTCCAAGACGCCAGGCGCAAACAATGCTCCCATCGAGGCGTAACCGCGTTCGACCCAGCCCCAGCTACCCGGTCCCATCACCAACTCAGGGCGATTTTCGCGCCACCACAATTCGTCTTCGTAGCGTTCCTTGTCGTGAGTCAGCAGGTTGATCCGACCTACCGGTATCTCACCGGGCTTCTCGCTCCATTTCCACGCTTGCGTCGTGTCACCGCGCAGCCGCTTGATCAGTTTGGTTGCCCCGTGCATGAATGACCGCGGCAGGATATTCCCGAAGAAACCGAGCATCGGTGCGGAAAGGAACATCGCATCGGGTGCCACTCGCTTCTCTACCAAACCGCGCAACACCAGATGGCCGCCCATCGAGTGGCCGGACAATATATGCGGCCCGGGTGTGGAGGCAGTCCAATCATTCCAGAACGCTGCCAGATCATCGATCCAGACCGAATAATCTTCGATATGGCCAGTGATCGCATCGCCTCCCAAGCGGCCCGACCCCGCTTGCCCGCGCCAATCGGCGGCGGTCACTTTCCAGCCCGCCTCATGCCATTGATGAAGCGCTTCCAGATATTTCTCGTAATTGTCACCGCGCCCCGGGAAGAACAGGATTGATCCACGTGAGGCTTCACTAACGCCTGTGCCCGCTCCGGGCCAATCGATCCGGCGTATCTCATGGCCATCGCTCGCCGACCACGTGGTCTCGACAGCTACGGCGGGAATGGCGCGCCGGTTGAACGCATCCTCTGGTGGATCAGGGTTCACGCCGGCTGTTTGTGGTTGGCTAATACCATCCTCCTGGGTTTGGTTACTATTTGGTAAGCACTCGTCTGTAGCACCGGTGCCCGAAGGTTACCTTTGGGGGCAATATGCTGGGCGAATATTTCCAATACGGACTGCTGGTTGCATTGGCAATCGCGCTGCTCATCGCGGCATTTACTGATATCCGTCATCGCCAAATCGACAATTGGCTGAACGCCGGTATCGCGCTGGGCGCCCCTCTTTTCTGGTGGGCGAGTGGATTATCGCTGTGGCCGGGCGTCGCCATTCAGTTGGGCGTCGCGCTCGCCGCCTTCGTTGTTCTTGCCGGATTATTCGCGTTGCGCGCAATGGGCGGCGGTGACGTAAAACTTATCACAGCGCTCGCGCTGTGGATCCAGCCAAGCTGGTTTCTCGAATTGCTCGTTATCATGGCACTGGTCGGCGGCCTGCTGACCATCGTGATGGGCGGCTGGCATGTGATGCGCCGCCAAAAAGAACGGCTGGCTATCCCATATGGAGTGGCGATCTCCACCGCCGGTCTGTGGATCCTTTCAGTACATTATTATCCGAGCGCCTCTCAGGCAATCGGCGTCGGGTGAACCTGATTTTAACCATTCAGGCCGTAACGACGACTTTCAACGAATGCCCGCAATCCCGTCGGGCGAAATAGGGGGCTAGATTAGCCATGGACAGGAAAAAGCTGGTTCTGTTGCTCGGAGCACTGATCATTGCGATCGGTACTGCACTCGCAGCACGGAGCATGTTCGCGGGAGCGTCGGCTCCTGAAGCACAGGCCGCGCCGGAGCCGCAAGGACCAAAGGTTCTGGTCGCGCAACGCGGGCTCGCAGTCGGTACGATCATCACTGCTGACTCGATCAGCTATCAGATGTGGCCCGAAGAGCTTCTGCAAGATGCCTATTTCATCGACGGTGAATCGGACGTCACCCAATTGCTGGGTACGGTTGTCCGCCACCAGATCACTGCGGGTGAGCCCGTCACACAAGGTTCGTTGGTCAAGCCCGGTGATCGCGGCTTCCTTGCTGCGGCCCTCGGCCCTGGCATGCGCGCTGTGACCGTTCCAGTGTCGGCAAAAACCGGCGTTGGCGGCTTTGTCTTCCCGGGTGACCGTGTTGACCTTGTCCTGACCCAAACCGTTAAAGGCGGTGAAGGCGAGCCATTGCAGGCTTCGGAAACCATTCTTCGCAACCTGCGCGTTCTTGCGACCGACCAATCGACCACGCAGGAAACAACCGAATCCGGTAAGACAGTGGTTCGGGCATTCCGTACCGTTACTCTGGAAGTTACTCCGCGGATCGCAGAAAAAGTAGCTGTGTCGCAAACAATCGGTACGCTCAGCCTGTCGCTGCGTTCGATTGCCGACAACCAGGGCGAGCTTGAGCAAGCTATTGCTTCGGGTGACGTCAAGGTGCCGGACGATGCAACGCCGGAAGAGGAAGAAGCTCTTCTGCGCAAGGCCATGGCCCGTCCAAACGACAAAGCCACTACTTTCGTAACCGGCGGTGATGTCTCGCGCTTCCAGCGCTCCAGCGTACCGAAGAAAGCAGACAACACTCCGCCTGCACCACCCCGTATGGGTGTGCCAGCCGGTGCCAATACCGGTCCGGTAAATCGTGGTCCGTCAGTGCGCGTCACCCGCGGCAAGAACACTACCGAAGTTCCAGTGGGCAATGGCCGCGCTGTCAGCAGCAACGCAGGTGCCATGGTCGAACAGACCCAACAAAGCATATCCAGCAATGCATCGGGCATCCCCGTTGCAGGCGGCATGGTGCAGTGAGGTCCGACATGAAAAGCACAACCACTATTCTCGACACTCAACCTAGGGGCAAGCCAATGAAACGCCGCCTTACTGCAACATTGCTGATGGCTGGAATGGCCTTGGCGCCCTTAGTCGGTATTCCGGCTGATACGGCGAATGCACAGTCAGTCGCACGTCCGTCGCAGGACATCGTCCTGTCGATCGGTAGCGGCAAGCTGGTCACCGTACCGGGCTCCATGGCTGATGTTTTCATCGCCAATGACGGCATCGCCGATGTCCAGATCAAGTCGCAACGTCAGCTGTACGTATTCGGCAAAGCTGGCGGCGAAACGACAATTTACGCCAGCAACGCTGGTGGCGATATCGTATGGTCGGCCAATATCCGCGTGGGTTCGAACATCGGCACGGTCGATCAAATGCTCACGCTGGCTATGCCTGACGCGAAGATCAATGTGGCAACGATGGGCACCAACACCGTTCTTCTGACCGGGATTGTGGCTGCTCCCGAAGATGCTGCCGAGGCAGAACGTCTTGTCGAAGCCTTCGTTGGCGAAGACGCAAATGTCATTAGCCGTCTGAAAATGGCGACCCCGTTGCAGGTCAATCTGCAAGTGAAGTTCGCAGAAGTCAGCCGTTCTCTGGTTCGTGAAATTGGCGGCAATCTGTCATCGATTGACGGAGGGAATGGCGTGAAGTTTGGTATCGGTAACGGCCGTACTCTCGCGACTGGCGAATTCAGCACTGCTGGACCGCTTGGCGTTGGCCCCGGAGTTGCGAACCCCGCGACCCAAGTGTTCAACCCGTTGACCGGCCAGGTCGAGACAATTACCGGCCCGGGTGTCGACACGACAAGCAGTGGCGCTACGATTGCTGGCTTTGGCCGCTTCCTCGGCCTGAACCTGCTCGGCGCACTTGATCTTGCAGAGCGTAGCGGTCTGGTAACGACGTTGTCGCAACCAAACCTGACCGCGCTTTCGGGTGAAACTGCAGAATTCCTCGCGGGCGGCGAGTTCCCTATCCCGATTTCACAGGGTCTGGGCGCGACCGCCGTCGAATATCGTAAATTCGGTGTCAGCCTGTCCTACACGCCGACTGTTCTCGCCAATGGCCGCATCTCGATGCGCGTCCGTCCGGAAGTTTCAGAGTTGTCGAGCCAGGGTGCGGTTACCCTGAACGGCTTCCAGATCCCTGCACTGACCATCCGCCGGGCAGAAACGACTATCGAACTCGGTTCCGGCCAGAGCTTCATGATCGCCGGTCTGATGAGCAACAATGCGCAGAACTCAATCGACAAGGCACCGGGCGTCGGCGACGTTCCGATCCTTGGCAATCTGTTCCGTTCCAAATCGTTCCGCCGCGGTGAAACCGAACTTGTGATCGTGGTGACGCCCTATTTGGTCAAACCCGTGAACGCAAACGACATTAAACTCCCGACCGATGCATTCCGCGCGGCCACAGAAGCGCAAAGCTTCCTTGGTTACCGCGAGAATGATGGTGTGACCGGCGGCGCGCGTCCCGTGCCAACTGCGCGCGACAAAGACGCTCCTCCGCCAGAAGTTTCGCGGATCGATCCGGCAGCTGTGCTGCCATCGGACGAGCCGTCAAACCCGAAGCGTGCAGATAAAAATGACAAGAACCGGAACAGCGAACGCAGTGCCAAAGCTGCTGCAGTTCCCGGCTTCAGCCTCAAGTGAGAAAGGTGAAGATGATGCCTATTGCAAATACTCGCAAACTAGCTGGCGTACTCGCCCTTTCTATCGGGCTTACGCTCGGTGCTTGTGGCGGTATGCCGACCAATCGTAGCCTTGACAGCGTTAAGCAGCCGGTTATTGAACGGACCAATTATACACTTGACGTTCGTGCTGGTGCTGGCGGTCTTTCGATCCCGGAACAGCAGCGTTTGTCGGGTTGGTTCGAAGCGATGGACCTACGCTATGGCGACCGTGTCTCGATCGACGATCCAATGTCTAGCAACGCCACGCGCGAAGCCGTATCCAAGCTGGCTAGCCGTCATGGTATTCTGATCAATCAGGGTGCGCCTGTTACTGCAGGCTATGTCGATCCTGGCAATGTCCGTATCGTGATTACGCGGTCCAACGCCTATGTCCCGGGCTGCCCTGACTGGTCGGCCAAGTCGGACATGAACTACAACAACGCGACCAGCCCGGGTTATGGCTGTGCCACCAACAGTAACATAGCTGCGATGGTCGCCAATCCGGAAGATCTGATCAAGGGCCAGGAAGGCACCGGCGAAACCGTCGTGTCCACCTCCAACAAAGCCATCGACAGTTATCGCAACCAGGCACCAACCGGTGAAGGTGGTCTTGCCGAAGGGGCAACCGGAGGAGGAGGATAAGTTATGAACGCTCCATGGAAACAAGGCGCTGCGGGTAACCGCGATCCTTTCGCCGCTTTCATCTGCGATGAAGCCGCTCTGGACGCTCTGCGCCCGGTGGTCATCGAAATGGGCTGGCAGCCTGAGAAATGCGCCAAAGGCGGACTTCGCAATGCTGTTCAATCGCTTTCGGTCGCAGCAAGCCCGAATATTCTGATGGTCGATCTGTCGGAAAGCGGTGATCCGCTGAACGATATCAATGCACTGGCAGAGGTTTGTGAACCTGGCACGGTCGTGATTGCAGTTGGTCAGGTGAACGATGTTCGTCTGTATCGCGACCTGCTTGCAAGCGGCATACATGATTATCTGTTGAAGCCATTATCAGCCGGCCAGCTGCGCGATTCTTTGAATCAGGCTCAGGCTGTGTTTTCTTCACCGCGTGCTAGCGATCCTGAAGCGGCCAAGCGCCACATTTCGACAGCTGTCGTGGGAACACGCGGCGGTGTCGGTGCATCAATGCTGGCGACTTCGCTCGCCTGGTTGTTCAGCGACGAGCACGAATTGCCAACCGCCTTGCTGGACCTTGATGTCCACTTCGGCACCGGCGCTTTGGCGCTTGATCTGGAGCCGGGCCGCGGCCTGACTGACGCAATCGATAATCCCAGCCGGATTGACGGGCTGTTTATCGAACGCGCGATGATCCGTGCGAACGACAACCTGGCGATCCTGTCGGCAGAAGCGCCGATCAATTCGCCGCTGATGACTGATGGATCAGCGTTCCTGCAGCTTGAGGAAGAATTCCGTCAAGCGTTCGAAATGACGATGATTGATCTTCCGCGCAATATGCTGATCAATTTCCCGCATCTATTGGCAGACGTCAATGTCGTGGTCTTAACCACCGAAATGACACTAGCGTCGGCGCGTGATACGATCCGTATCCTGTCTTGGCTGAAAACCAACGCCGAACACGCAACGCCGATCATCGTGGCAAACAAAGTTCAGCCTGGTACGGCGGAAATCAGTAAATCCGATTTTGAAGCCTCTATTGAACGCAAAATCGACTTTACCGTCCCGTTTGACAACAAAGCCGCAGCTAACGCTGCGAAGCTCGGCCAGACGTTTGTTGATGCCAACAAGTCGGCGAAAGCCACTGGGGTCGTTAAACAGCTTGCGGAACGCATTCTCGGTGTAGTCGATGAAGAAGTTGACGGCGGAGAGCCAGCCAAGAAATCGCTTCTCGGTAGCTTCGATCTCAAAGCACTTCTTCCAAAGAAGAAAAGCAAAAAGGCAGAGCCTGAAACGGCGTGATGCACCTTTGAGCGGCTGTGACCTGTAACCGGGTCGCAGCCACCCTGAAACTTTTGCGAGCCACCGGCCCGCGCGACGTAAGAAAGGCAGATCAAGAGCATGGATATTCTTCAGCTCCTGCTAATTGCAGGCGGGCTCATGGCCCTGATGGTGATCGGCTACACGTTGTTCGCCGGACCATCTGCCGCAAAAGAAGGTCAGCGCCGGTTAGAATCGCTCCGTTTTCGTCACTCGGAAAATACCGATACGAAAGTGGAATCGCAGTTCAAAAAGGCCATCGCCAACCGCAAGCCGATGCGCCACAAAGTTGCTGGCTCGGGCTCGCGGATCGATGCCCTCGCCATCCGGCTTGATCGGACAGGCAAAAGCTGGACTTTGTCACAGTATTTCTACTCGTCTTTAGGTCTGGCGCTGGCAGTAGCCGTGCTGATGTATTTGCGCTCGGGCGCAGCAATGATGTCGCTGGGTATAGGCGCGGTCGTCGGGCTGGGCCTGCCGCACATGGTGGTGAACTTCTTCATTAAACGCCGCACAGCCCAGTTTAATGCCAAATTCCCGGACGCGATCGAATTGCTGGTTCGCGGCCTGCGTTCCGGCTTGCCAGTGACCGAGACTTTGTCAGTTGTCGCGCAGGAACTGCCCGGCCCTGTCGGCGAGGAATTCAAAGGCATTGTCGAGCGGATCAAGATCGGCCGGACTATGGAAGAATCGCTTCAAGATACGGCTGACCGCTTGGGAATTCCCGAATTTAACTTCTTCTGCATCACGCTGGCCATCCAACGCGAGACGGGCGGTAACTTGGCGGAGACACTGTCCAACCTGTCCGACGTGTTGCGTAAACGCATGCAAATGAAGCTGAAGATCAAAGCGATGAGCTCTGAGTCGAAGGCGTCCGCCTATATCGTTGGTGCATTGCCATTCATCGTGTTCGGTATGATCTGGTGGATCAACCCCGGGTATCTCGGCGGTTTCTTCAGCGATGATCGCCTGATCGCGATCGGTCTCGGCGGCATGCTGTGGATGTCCATCGGTGCCTTCATTATGGCCAAAATGGTCAATTTCGAGATCTGAGCGGGGATAGATAGAACATGCTCAACCAACCATCAGGACCCACTCTGCTCGGTTTCGACGTTATTCTCGTCGGGACCATCCTCGCAGGTGTCGCCGCTCTTGCAGTGGTGCTGGCGATCTATGCCGCAGTAACGGTCAAAGATCCGATGGCGAAACGCGTCAAAGCACTCAATGCACGGCGCGACGAACTGAAGGCCGGCATTGTAACCTCAAGCGGTAAAAAACGCGCCAGCTTGGTTCGCAAAACCGATCAGACGGAAAAGATGAAGGACCGGCTGCAGGGGATGAAAGTCCTCCAAGAAAGCCAGGTCGCAATCATTCAGCAGAAGCTGGCGCACGCCGGCTACCGCAACAAGGAACTGGCTGTTGTTGTCATCGCTTTGCGTCTGGTTGCACCGATCATCTTGGGCGGTCTAGGCTTCCTGCTTATTTATGTTATCGACTACTTCCCCGAATGGGGCAGCATGAAACGGCTTGGTGCGTTCTCGGCTATGCTTTTTGCAGGCTATAAAGGGCCCGAGATATATCTGTCGAACAAGTCCAAGAAACGGACCGATCTGATCCGCAAGGGTCTGCCTGACGCGCTCGACCTTCTGGTTATTTGCGCCGAGGCTGGTCTGACAGTCGATGCCGCTTTCAACCGCGTGGCCAAAGAACTGGGCCGTGCCTATCCGGAATTGGGCGACGAATTTGCTCTTACCGCAATTGAATTGTCGTTCCTCACAGACCGGAAAATGGCGTTCGACAACCTCGCATACCGGGTCGATCTGGAATCTGTTCGCGGCGTGGTCACCACTATGGTGCAAACAGAGCGCTATGGTACGCCGCTGGCATCAGCCCTGCGAGTTCTTTCGGCAGAGTTCCGTAATGAGCGGATGATGCGCGCTGAGGAGAAAGCTGCGCGTCTCCCGGCGATTATGACCATTCCGCTGATTTTGTTCATTCTGCCTGTGCTTTTTGTCGTGATCTTGGGCCCCGCAGCCTGCTCGATCAGCGACGCCTTTGCAGACGGAACTCCCAGCTAAAAACGGGATTTCCTTGTAAAAACCCGGACCGAGAGGTCCTACCAAACACCGAGTTCGGCCTCGAAGCTTTACCGCTTCGGGGCCGATTTCGTGCTCTCGCAGATTATTCGGCTTGCTTGCGAACTTGATCGAGCAAATCGCGGAACATTGCCTGCTGCTCATCGCTCATCGAGGCCAGCAGAGTTCGCTCAATCTCGCGCGCCATCGGCACGATCTTAGCGTGCATTTCCGCCCCGGCCTCGGTCAATTCGAGATGGTGGGAGCGGCCGTCCTGCTGATTGGGGATACGCACCGCTAGTTCGCGCGCCTCAAGCATTTTGCAGGCGCGGTTGACCGCGACCTTATCCATCAGCGTCTTCTCGGTCAGCTCGCGCTGAGTCAATCCGCCCGCATCGCCCAGCATCGCCATCACACGCCACTCGGTCACTTTCAGACCGAACGCATCGTGATAGGCTGCCGCAATCCGGTTGCTGACCGCGTTGGATGCAACTGACAATTGATACGGCAGGAAATCCGTCAGATGAAAGGGCGTGTCGCTCATTCGAAAGGTTTCTAATGAAACCGTTTCGCTTGGCAAGTGTGCGAATAGCCAAGATATATGAGATCACTCATATCCAAGCTCACTTATACTCAGGCTCGTTCCACCACGGATAGAAATCCGGCATGTCTTCGGAGACTTTGCCCGGATAGCTGGGCGGGCGCTTCTCCAGGAAGCTCTGCACGCCTTCCGTCGCATCTTTACCGCGCGAGAGTGTATAGATCGAACGACTATCGATCCGGTGAGCCATCATCGGATGATTTTCCACCGGCAAGCGCCACAGCATCGCGCGTGTCATTGCCACAGATACTGCAGAGGTATTTTCGGCAATTTCATTGGCCAGTTCGCGCGCAGCATCCATCAATTCAGCCTGCGGATGGACTGAGCGGATGAGACCGCCGTTCAGCGCTTCTTCCGCACCGAAAATCCGCCCGGTCATGCACCATTCGAGAGCTTGTTGCTGCCCGACCAGTCGCGGCAGGAACCAGCTCGAACATGCCTCTGGCACGATCCCGCGCCGTGCAAATACGAAGCCGAAGCGGGCATTGTCGGATGCCAGGCGGATATCCATCGGCAGCTGCATTGTTGCGCCCACGCCTACTGCCACACCGTTACAGGCGGAGATGAGCGGCTTGGTCGATTGGAACATCCGCAGGGTCAACCTCCCGCCGCCATCGCGCACGACTTCATCCGACAAATCGGTCACTTCGGTCTGGCTGGAGAACGGCTTCGATCCGTCATCGGGGGTCAGATCAGCTCCCGCGCAAAACGCCCGATCCCCTGCTCCCGTGACGATGACCGCCCGGATGTCATCGTCAGCATCCGTATCATCGAACGCGTCGATCATTTCGGCCATCATATGGCGCGTATAGGCGTTCATTTTCTCCGGACGATTGAGCGTGATAGTCGCAATCGGCCCGTCTTTCTCAAGCAGGATCTGGGTGTAGTCGGTCATGGCTGATTCTCCTCGGGAAACCCTACAGGATGGAACACATGGAACAGGGTCCAAATAGAAAAACCGCCTCTCCCATTCTCACCCCGATTAAGGGCGTTGAGAACGGGAAGAGGCGGCGTAATCATACGTCAAACATACCCGCAACACGCGCGAGTAGGAAAGCACCTTAGCGCGGTGCCATCCGGATAGACCCGTCGAGACGGACGTCTTCGCCGTTGAAATATCCGTTTTCGATCATAGTCAGAGCGAGATGCGCATATTCTTCGGGATGACCCAGACGCTTCGGGAATGGAACCGACGCCGCCAGCGCTTCTTTCACTTGCGGCGGCGCAGCGGCCATCAGCGGCGTTTCAAAGATGCCAGGCAGAATGGTATTTACGCGGATGCCTTCTTGCATCAGATCGCGCGCAATTGGCAGGGTCATGCCGATGACACCGCCTTTGGACGCGGAATAGGCAGCCTGACCGATTTGGCCGTCTTCACCGGCAACCGATGCCGTATTGACGATCGCGCCACGATCACCGTCTTCGCTCAGCGGGTCGAGCGTCATCATACCGGCCGCCGATTTGGCGATGCAGCGGAATGTTCCGACCAGATTGATCTGGATCAGCCAATTGAATGCGTCGAGCGGGAAGTGCGAGATTTCGCCCGTGTTACGGTCACGCTTGGCGGTCTTGATTGCGTTGCCTGTGCCAGCGCAGTTGACCAGAATGCGTTCCTGACCATGCGCTTCGCGCGCTTTGGCAAAACCGGCATCGACAGACGCGTCATCGGTCACATTCACTTCGCAAAAAATGCCGCCGATTTCTTCAGCAACCGCGAGGCCTTTTTCTTCCTGAAGGTCGAAAATTGCGACCTTCGCGCCTTTTGCTGCGAGAGCGCGTGCAGTTGCTGCACCGAGACCCGATGCGCCGCCGGTTACGACTGCGGGTGTATTTGCGCCTACTTCCATTATTCAATCTCCTAATTCAAAAAAAATCCGTTCACCCTGAGCTTGTCGAAGGGTCGTTCTTCACTTTTGACCATCCGCCCGAAGAAAGTGCGGTGCTTCGACAAGCTCAGCACGAACGGAACGGAAGGCCTGTTCTAGTTTTTCTCTTACAGAGCCTCAACAATCGTCACATTAGCGACACCGCCGCCTTCGCACATCGTTTGCAAGCCATATTTCTTGCCGCGCGCTTTCAGCGCATGGACCAACGTCGCCATCAGTTTGGTACCCGATGCGCCCAGCGGATGGCCCAGCGCAATCGCGCCGCCATTGACGTTGAGTTTCTCCGGATCGGCACCGGTGTGCTTAAGCCAAGCCAGCGGAACGGGTGCGAATGCTTCGTTCACTTCATACAGATCGATGTCTTCGATTTTCATGCCAGCGCGTTCCAGCGCTTTGTCGGTCGCGAACAACGGCTCTTCCAGCATGATAACCGGATCGCCGGCGGTTACCGTCAAATTGTGAATCCGCGCCATCGGCGTGAGGTTGTGCGTTTTCAGAAACTCTTCGGACACAACCAGTACCCCGCTGGAACCGTCGCAAATCTGGCTTGCGCTGGCGGCTGTTACAGAACCGCCCTCCTGAATAAGCTTGACCGAAGCAATCCCTTCCAGCGTCGCATCGAAGCGAATGCCTTCGTCCACCGTATGCTGTTCTTCGCCTTCGGGCGTTTCCACAGTCACCGGGACAATCTCGTTCTCGAACGCGCCAGCATTGGTTGCCGCGATGGCCCGCTGGTGGCTTTCAAACGCAAACCGGTCGAGATCACCCTTGGAGAATCCGTGCTTCTTCACAATCATCTCCGCGCCCATGAACTGGGAGAACATGATGTTCGGATACTTGTCTTCGAGACCGGGCGATTTGTAGTGGCCCAGCCCTTCTTTCATATGGAATGTCGCGTTCGATCCCATCGGTACGCGCGACATGCTTTCGATACCCGCCGCGATCACGGCGTCCTGCGTGCCCGACATCACTGCCTGCGCGGCAAACTGGATCGCCTGCTGCGAAGATCCGCATTGGCGGTCGATCGTCACAGCCGGGGTGGATTGCGGCAAATGCTTCGACGCCAGAACCGCATTGCGGCCAACCTGCATGGCCTGCTCACCGGCCTGGCTGACGCAGCCCATCACAACATCGTCGATGGCGTTGGGATCGACGCCAGTACGCTCCATCAGCGCATCGAGCGATTTTGCAGCCAGGTCCACCGGATGGACACCTGCCAAACGGCCTCCGCGTTTGCCACCTGCTGTTCTGACTGCATCGACAATATAGGCTGTCGCCATAGGGGTCTCTCCTGAGATAGTTCACTTAGTTAGCTATGTTGCTAAGGGGATTAGCAGTGCCGCAAGGAGCGTCAAGCAGGTTCGCTGCCGGTTTATGGTAATCACGCGTTGCAAGAGAGAGGTACACGCGGCCTTTGAGAAACGGACGTAATCGCGTGACAAGTTTCGGAGAACAATACGCCACAGGGACGCCCTGATGTCGCGATTGTTGTTCAGTTCAATCGCTTGATTCTGAATGTCCGTTTACCACCGATCTTTGCCTTGAAACTACCAAGAGCCGCTTTTTTGATCGTGATTGAATCACCCGCTTCGACATCGCCGAGAATGAGAGTGTTGTCGGTTTGTATCCATCTGCTACCACTTTCCAGTTCGACATACAGCTTTCCACGTCCCGTGGTTCTTGCCGAAGCTATGATTCCATCGATACTATCTACATCGTTCTTACCGTCTTCTGACCCCCCAAATAGCCGGATTTTGGGAAGCTTAAAGCCAAACAGTCCTGCACGTGCTTCGCGCACTTGACTCTGATCGGCTATAACCAGCTCCTCTGACATCGTGGCCTCTTCGACCAGAGCAACCTCGCGGTCGAAGCACGCCAATCGCTGTACTGGTTCTGCGATGCCACGGCAGGCGAACAAACGTTCAACCACCGGCGGTGCTTCTTCAGCTCCTGCGGAACCGCGTTCTTGGGCGGACACCGGCGAAGCAAAAACAAGCGCCACCCATGCGCCGATACATCCAAGAACGGTTTTAACTAGATCCGACCGTGCCACCATTTTCGATCCCCTTGTTTGGTAAAGCTCGCCAAAATTTATACCGGAAGGGCAAATCTGGTCAGAGCTCGGGTCAATTTACCCAACACCGGTTGCCGTAAAGGCGCAATTTCCGCAAGCCTCCATGTTGTTGCATTCAGGTTACAGATATTTTGTAAATTGGCGTAATAGCAACTGCCCACTTCACAACGCGTCAGGCTTCAGCCACGGAGCAGACAGGGAGCGTTCGACCGCAAAAAGTCGACCATTCCGTTATAACTTCGAGCTCCTGCGGCCCAAGAGATTGGGTCGGACGAGTGAGAATCCTGGCGAAAGCAACGACCGAGAGTGGTCGCTGCATAAATGATGGGACTAAAACCACATGAAGAAACTAACGAGCTTTAAGTTCGGTACGGCACCGCTAGCATTGGGCTTGGCCCTTGCCGCTTCGCCTGTACTGGCGCAAACGCAGCCGGAAGAGGAAGCGGATACAGCAACGGAAGGCGATGTAATTGTCGTTACCGGTTCGCGTATTGCTTCGCCGACTGCCACCTCTTCGGCACCTCTGCAAATTGTTGATGCACAAGCGATCAGTGATAGCGGTATTACCAACGTTCAAGAGCTGCTTCTTGAGAACCCCGCATTCGGTACGCCAGCTCTTAGCCGTACCAACTCTGCGTTCCTGACATCGGGTACTGGTGTTGCAACCGTCGACCTTCGCGATCTCGGCTCCGACCGTACGCTGGTCCTGATCAACGGTCGCCGCGTAGTTGCCGGCCTTCCGGGTTCGGCAGTCGTCGACCTTAACATGATCCCGACTCAGTTCCTCGAGCAAGTCGACGTTCTGACCGGTGGTGCATCGTCACTGTACGGTTCTGACGCCGTCGCAGGTGTTGTGAACTTTGTTTACAAGCGCGATTTCGAAGGCATCGTTGCGAATGGCCAGTACGGTGTCACAGAGCGCGGCGATGATCCACGCTACCAAGCCAACCTGACTGTTGGTACCAACAGTGCTGACGGCCGTGGCAACATCATGATGCATTTCGGCTACTCGAATGAAGAAGGTCTTCTTTCGCGTGAGCGTGCAAATACATTCACTGATGACTTCGATGCTTTCCGTGTCGCTCTTTTCGATGGAAGTCTTGACCCTGGTGATTTAGCCCTTTTCGGCACAGAGTCCGCTCCGTTCTTTTCCAGTGGCCCGCCGCAGGGTCGCTTCGACGTAAATGGTACGTCGAGTTCCGCTGACGACTTTACTTTCGACGCCGCCGGGAATTTGATTCCGAACTTTTCGACTAACGGGCCCAACGGCGACGGTGTAGGCGCTAACGGCTTCAACCGTCAGTTCTTCCGCACTCTGGCCGTTCCGGTCGAACGGTATCTGTTTGCAACCGCCGGTAGCTACGAAATCAGCGACAACGTAAATGTGTTCTTCGAAGGCACTTACGCCAAGACAACTTCATCACGTGAGATCGAGCCGTTCTTCCTGTCTTCGGGCGACATCTTCGTTAGCGGCGGCCGTGTGCCACTCGAAGATGCAAACGGTAACGTAAACCCAATCGTTCCAGCGGACATTGTAGCAGCATCGCAAGACATCGATGGTGACGGTCGTCGCGATTACGGCTTCATTCGCCGTATCGTTGAATTCGGTCCACGCCAAGGTAGCACCGCTCGCGATACTTTTCGCTTCGTGGTTGGCCTCGACGGGACGGTCTTCGATGATCGCTTCCGTTGGGACGTAAGCTATAACTACGGTACTACGACTGAGAACCAGCGTAGCAGTGGTCAGATCAACACCGTCAACGCACGGTTTGCTCTCGACGCCATCCAGGACGTCAATGATCTTGACGGCGATGGTAGCACAACCGACGCAATTTGTTCCGACGCGAATGCGCGGTTACAAGGCTGTGTTCCGTTCAATGTGTTCGGTGTAGGTGCTATTGACGCGCAACAACTGGCGTATTTGAATGCTGAAACTTCGTTCCAAACGGATATCACACAGCAAGTCGTGCAGGGTAACATTTCTGGTTCCCTGTTCGAACTGCCAGCTGGTCCGGTTGGGATCGCTGCTGGTGTTGAGTACCGCAAGGAATCAAGCGTTGAAGATCTCGACGCTCTGACTAATGCCGGTCTTAACGCCGGTAACGCCATTGGCGATACTCAGGGTCAGTTCGATGTTCTTGAGGGCTATCTCGAAGTTAAAGTTCCGATTTTGGCGGATACTCCGTTCTTCGAACTCCTTGAAATCGGTGGTTCCGTTCGTGTCGCTGACTATTCGACAGTTGGTCAGGTAGTAAGCTACAGCGCGACAGGCGTCTGGCAGCCAATTGATGATCTTCGCATCCGCGGGACGTATTCACGTGCTGTCCGGGCTCCGAACATCGGCGAATTGTTCAGTGCGCAGTCGCAAACCTTCCCATCGGGTCTAACCGACCCGTGTGGCGGGATAGGTGCAACGGGTGGCGGAACTGTCGGTGAGGTGTGTCGCCGTGATGCCGGTGTTCAAGCAAACATCGCAGCGAACGGTGTGTTCACTCTGACCCAGCCTGACATTCAAGGCATCAGCGGTTTCAACGGCGGTAACCCGAACCTGTTTGAAGAAACAGCTGACAGCTTCACCGTTGGTGCGGTGTTCACTCCGCGCTCGTTGGGTGTTCGCAACCTGACGATCACTGGTGACTACTACGATATCGAAATCAGCGATGTTATCGCTGCACCTGGCCGTGCCTTCACGCTGGATCAGTGTTTCAACTTCGACAATCAGAATTTCTGTAATCTGATTACTCGCCGTCAGGTGGGTGACTCGCAAAACAGTGCTGGTTCAATCGAGTTCATCAACGCATTCCAGAATAATGGTGCTGTGCTGAAGACTCGTGGTCTCGATGTCACTGCTAGCTATCGTACAAGTCTCGACAGTCTAGGTCTGACCGATGCGGCACTGAGTGCTCGCATCGCGTACAATCATATCTTCCAGTATGATTTCCAGAACTCGATCACTGCTCCAGCAGATCCACAAGAAGGCGAAATCGGTACTGCCGATCACACCTTCACTGCTAATCTGGCATATGATCAAGGTCCGGTACGCGTCAGCTTCACTGGTACCTTCATCGGTGCTTCAACCGAGGACGATCAGTTCTGTTCTAACTTCGGCTTAGACGCAGGTTGCTTTAAGCAAGGCGCGGAATTCTATCTGGATACGCAGATCAACTGGTCTGTCTCGGATACGATGTCAGTCTATATCGGCGCAGATAACCTGCTCGACAATGACGCTCCAAACCTGCTGGGTGGTACGACTTTCAACGTAACCGGTTCAGATACAGCTGCTGACGTGTACGACATCTTCGGACGTCGTTATTACGCAGGTGTCCGTCTGCGCTTCTAAGCGCTTCCGGACTTGCTACAAAATTGGGCGGCAGGGTTTCCCTGCCGCCCTTTTTTGTTACAAATAGCACTGGAGATTGATTATGATCAAATATTTGCTTGGTATGGCAGTTACAGGACTGGCTCTCACTTCAGCACCGGCGGCGGCCGACAAGAAGGAAGAAAAACCAAAAGATCCCGAAGCCATCACCTGCAAATATATAAAGCTGGTTAGAAGCCGCATTCCGGAGCGAGTTTGTAGAACAAACTTCGAATGGACAGAGCTAAAACGCGAGCAGCTCCAAGCCAAAGAGCAGAATCGAAATCGCAGCAGCACATGCGGAACTAGTATTCGCTGTTAAGCCGCCGACTGCCTTGAGTTTTGGGTGTTACACTTCCGAGTGACTTAGCATTCAGCCAGCTGCTACAACCATCTGCAGCTCGCCGTCGCCCTCGTCGATCTTGACCGTGCTGCCATCTGGCACATCGCCCTGCAGCAACATTTCCGCGAGCGGGTCCTGAAGATAACGCTGCACCGCGCGTTTTAGCGGGCGCGCGCCATAAACGGGATCGTATCCGACCCTGCCCAACCAGCGCAGAGCGGCATCGGTTAGCTCGAGCTCGATCTTGCGATCGTTGAGCAGTTTCTGCACCCGCTTGACCTGAATTTCGACAATCGGTGCCATGTGCTCCATCGCGAGGCGGTGGAACAGGATGATTTCATCCAGCCGGTTGAGGAATTCGGGGCGGAAATGTCCGCGTACCACATCCATTACCTGCGGCTCTACCTCAGAGACCTTCTGGCCGTCTTCCATATTGGCGAGATACTGGCTGCCGAGGTTGGAAGTCAGGATGATAAGCGTGTTCGAGAAATCGACCACTCTGCCCTGCCCGTCGGTCAAACGGCCATCATCGAGCACTTGCAGCAGCACGTTGAACACGTCGCTGTGTGCTTTCTCGACCTCGTCGAACAAGATGACTTGGTATGGACGCCTGCGGACGCTTTCGGTCAGCACGCCGCCTTCATCATAGCCGACATAGCCCGGAGGCGCGCCGATCAGACGGGCGACCGAGTGCTTCTCCATGAACTCGCTCATATCGATGCGGACCATCGCGCTGTCATCGTCGAACAGGAATTCAGCGAGCGCTTTGGTCAGTTCGGTTTTACCTACGCCAGTGGGCCCGAGAAACAGGAACGAGCCGAGCGGACGGCCCGGGTCTTTCAGTCCCGCACGCGCGCGGCGCACAGCCTTCGACACCGCCTCGATAGGCTGACGCTGGCCGATCACACGTTTGCCCAGCATGTCCTCCATCTGGAGCAGTTTCTCGCGCTCGCCTTCCATCATCCGGTCAATCGGAATGCCGGTAGAGCGGCTGACCACGCCCGCGATGTCATCCTCGGTCACTTCTTCGCGCAGCAACGCGTTCTCATTCTGGTCGGACGCGGCTTCGATGGCTTTTTCAAGCTCGGGAATTTTCCCGTAGGATAGCTCACCTGCTTTCGCGAGATCGCCCTCGCGTTGTGCCTGTTCCAGTTCGAGACGTGCCTGGTCGAGCTGTTCCTTCAGCTTGCTTTCGGCGTGAATCTTGTCGCGCTCGTTTTGCCAACGGGTCGTCAGTTCGGAGGATTGCTGTTCCAGGTTCGCGAGTTCCTCGCGCAGCGCTTTGAGGCGGTCCTTGGACGCCGTGTCGGTTTCCTTGGACAACGCGGATTCTTCGATCTTGAGCTGGATTATCCGGCGATCAAGGCCCTCAATTTCCTCCGGCTTGCTTTCCACTTCCATCCGGATGCGCGAGGCGGCCTCATCCATCAGATCGATCGCCTTATCGGGCAAGAAACGGTTCTGGATATAGCGGTTTGACAAAGTCGCCGCCGCCACGATTGCGCCATCGGTGATCCGCACGCCGTGATGCAGCTCGTATTTGTCCTTGATACCGCGCAGAATCGAGATCGTGTCCTCAACCGACGGCTCGTCGATATAGACCGACTGGAACCGCCGCTGCAGCGCGGGATCTTTCTCGACATATTTCTGATATTCATCGAGCGTAGTCGCACCGATACAGTGCAATTCCCCGCGCGAGAGCGCCGGTTTGAGCAGGTTCGACGCATCCATGCTGCCTTCACTCGCTCCAGCACCGATCAGTGTGTGCATTTCGTCAATGAACAGGATGATCTGGCCGTCGGCACCCTTCACTTCGTCAAGAACCGCTTTGAGCCGCTCTTCAAACTCACCGCGATATTTCGCGCCCGCTATGAGCGAACCCATATCGAGCGACATCAGCGTGCGGCCTTTCAGGCTGTCGGGCACATCGCCATTGGCGATGCGCAGCGCGAGGCCCTCGGCAATTGCGGTCTTACCTGTGCCGGGCTCGCCGATCAGCGCGGGATTATTCTTGGTCCGGCGAGCGAGAATTTGCACCGTGCGGCGAATTTCTTCGTCGCGGCCAATCACCGGGTCAAGCTTGCCGTCGCGCGCCGCTTGCGTCAGATCGCGGGCGTATTTTTTCATCGCATCATAAGCGTCTTCGGCGCTGGCAGTGTTGGCAGCGCGGCCACCTGTCAGCTCGACAATCGCGGCATTGAGCGCCTTGGGATCGACATTGGCCTCTTTCAGAATCTGGCCTGCGGGGGTCGTCGAAGCAAGCGCCAGAGCCACTAACAGCCGCTCGACAGTCACGTAGGAATCGCCCGCTTTCTCAGCGATAGTTTCGGCCGAATCGAGTACCCGCACTGCATCATTGTCGAGACCGGGTGTCTGCTGCGCACCGCCGCCCGAGACAGCCGGAATTTTCGCGAGCGCTTCATCAACCATATCCTGTGCAGTCGCGGTCTGGCCGCCCGCGCGCTGGATCAGACCGGCAGCCATCCCCTCATCATCTTCAAGCAGCGCTTTCAGCAAATGGGTAGGCGAAATACGCTGATGGCTGTTGCGGATTGCGACCGTCTGCGCACTTTGCAGGAAACCCTTGGCGCGGTCGGTGAATTTTTCCAGGTTCATCGCTTGGTCCTTAATTCTCAATGCCTGCAATATGGCCCGCTACGTTACTCCCGCAAGGGCCACACTACAGGTGTGTTACTCATATATAGGACCTGCGTTCTGCGTTTGAAGGGGTGCAACACGCAGGGTTCACCCTGCCCCGATTTCCCGCTACGCCGGTGCGCGAGAGAGGAACAATTATGAAGAGTTGGTTGGTTCGCGGCGGATGGCTGCTGCTTGGGGTTACACTCACGGCCCTGATCGGGCTGATGGTTTGGGAGCCTTTCGCGGCGCAGAAAGGTACCGCACCCGATAGCGACCGGACTTATTCCGCCGAAATCGTCCGCAGCGAATTTGGCGTTCCCCACATCTATGGCGAGACTGATGCCGACGTCGCTTATGGTGTGGCTATTGCGCACGCTGAGGATGATTTCTTCACCTTGCAGGATGTCGTGGCGATGACTCGTGGACGCTATGGCGCGATTGCCGGTGAAGAGGGCGCGCAGATCGACTATGCGTACCATCTGCTTGATGCACGCGGCACTGCAGAGCGGCACTATATGTCGCTGCCAGAGGACACGCGCGCTTTGTTTGAAGCCTATGCAACTGGCCTCAACCAGTTCGCCGAGGAAAATCCTGGCGAGGTCAAGCTGGCCAATCTGTTCCCGGTCAATGGTATGGATGTCGCGACCGGCTTTGCGCTGCGGCAGCCTTTCTTTTTCGGGCTTGGGAATGTCATCGGACCATTGGTAGCAGGTGAAGATCTCAACCCTGAATTCGGTCCGCCGATCCCTGATGCTGGTGACCGGGTAAAGCCATCCGCAGACGCTCCGCCAATCATGGATGACAGCGATGATGCCGAGCCTGTCGATGTCGCCCGCGCGCACCCGCTTTACTTCGGTGAGGACGGCGCGCTGTCCGGCTCCAACGCATGGGCGATCGCACCCCAAAAATCGGGCGACGGCGTTACGCGCCTAGTCTCGAACAGCCATCAGCCATGGCGCGGCGGCGTTGCATGGTACGAGCTTGTCGTCGAGAGCAATGAAGGCTGGCACTACGCCGGTGCAAACTTCCCCGGCAGCCCTTTCCCTTTCCTCGGCCATAACGAAAATCTTGGCTGGACCAACACTGTCAACCGCCCTGATATGACCGACGTCTATGAGTTGGAGCTCGACGATAGCGGCGAGAATTACAAACTCGATGGCGAGTGGAAGCCGCTTCTATCCAAACGCGTCATCCTGCCGGTCAAGATGGGGCCGCTGGTGTTGCCCGTTCCGCAGACCGTCTATCGCAGCGAGCATGGTCCGGTCATCAAGAATGACAAGGGTGCCTTTGCGATCCGCTATGGCGGGATGGATAGTGTGGACATGCTCGACGCCTATTACCGGCTCAACAAGGCGGAAAATTTCGAGGAGTGGAAGGCTATTTTGGCACGCATGGACATCCCCTCCACCAACTTCATCTACGGCGATAAGGAAGGCAACATTGCTTATGTCTACAACGCCGCGATCCCGGATCGTCCTGTCGGACCGGATTGGCGGAATATTCTGCCGGGCAATGACAGTTCGCTCATTTGGGAAGGAACCGTCGATTTCGACGCGATCCCCAAAATCTACAACCCGTCGAGCGGGTGGGTCTATAATTCCAACAACACACCCTACTCCGCTGCTGGTCCCGATGACGATATCGATCCGGACAGCGTCGCGCCAGAAATGGGCGTGGAACTGAAAGAGACGAACCGATCACGCCGGACCGAAATATTGATGGCGCAACATGACATAATTGATCGCGGCACACTCGAAGATATCAAATACGATACCGGCTATGTCCGCGAGGACTATGTCGATGTGATGATGGACGGCGTAGCAGCGCTCGATCTGTCAGACGATCCCGAGCTGGCAAAGGCGCAAGCGTTGCTGGCAGGTTGGGATATGACCTCCGACAGTATTGGCTCGGCTGATGCGATTGCGCTGCTGATGATCCGCCCGTGGATGAGCGCGGAATACCAGAACAAGCCGCTACCCGATGCGAAAGAGGAGCTCACAAATGCTGCCGAGCATCTATTGACGCATTTCGACAGGCTGGATCCGCCCATGTCCGAATTGCTGCGACTGCGTCAGGGCGATGTCGATCTGCCGCTGGATGGAGGCAGCGATACGCTACGGGCATCCACGCTTTGGAACGTCGATGACGATGGCAGGCTTTCGGTGCGTCACGGAGACAGCTTTCTGATGTTCGTTGAATGGGAACCCGGCAAAAGAGTCCGCTCGGAATCGATCCAGCCCTACGGTGCAGCAACGACGCGGCCTGATAGCCCGCATTTCGCCGATCAGGCTGCGCTGTTCGTCAAGCATGAGTTGAAACCGGTCCACTTCTGGCGCGTTGATGCGCTGAAAGCTGCAACTGTCCGGAAAACTGTCAGCAACCGCTAAGCAACACCGGCCAATCGCAGATATCGAATACGACATAGGGAATCATCATGCGCCTTACACCGATTACTCGTTTTGCGTCGGCAAGCCTGCTTGTACTGTCGCTCGCTGCGGCACCTGCCATGGCTCAAGACGCGCCGTTCGCTGCGGAGGCGATGGACGATGCGACGGCCGCAATGGCAGACGATCCGGCAACCCCGGCACCTGTGGCCGACCTGATCGATGCGGTTTCGATCCCTTACGACCAGTTCGAGCTTGATAACGGCCTGACCGTGCTCGTCCACGAAGACCGCAAGGCCCCGGTCGTTGCCGTATCGGTGTGGTACAATGTCGGCTCCAAGCATGAGCCGAAAGGTAAGACCGGCTTTGCCCATCTGTTCGAGCATCTGATGTTTAACGGCAGCGAGAACGCGCCAGGCGATTTCTTCGAGCCACTGCAGCAAGTCGGTGCGACGGATTTCAACGGCACCACATGGTTTGACCGGACAAATTATTTCCAGACAGTCCCCACGGGCGCGCTCGACCGGACGTTGATGCTGGAGAGTGACCGGATGGGGTATCTGCTGGGCGCTGTGACGCAGGAGAAGCTCGATAACCAGATCGGCGTGGTCCAGAACGAGAAGCGTCAGGGCGACAACCAGCCTTACGGCCTGACCGAATATGAGCAGCTCGAAAATCTCTACCCGTCTGGTCATCCGTATCATCACTCCACCATCGGTTCGATGGACGACCTATCCTCCGCGACTCTGGAGGATGTGAAGCAGTGGTTCCGCGATAATTACGGGCCCAACAACGCGGTGATCGTTCTGGCGGGTGATATCGACACAGCAACCGCACAAGCCAAAATGAACACTTGGTTCGGCGCAATTCCGCGCGGACCCGAAACACCCTCGGTCGATGCACCTGTCCCGACGCTGGACGAAGCAAAGTCCAAGACCATCTACGACAAAGTGGCGACCACGCGGATCTACCGGATGTGGGCCATCCCCGGTCTCGACAATCCGGACTTCCTGCCGCTTTCGATGGGCGCAAGTGTGCTTGGCGGCCTGGCGTCTTCGCGGCTCGACAATGCGCTGGTGCGCGAGCAACAATTGGCCGTCCGTGTAGTCGCCAATGCCCAGATTTTCGCGCAGGCCGGACAATTCGTTGTCTATGCCGATGCGAAACCGGGCGTCGATAAAGACACTGTCGCCGCCGCGCTGGACGCAGAGATCGCGAAGTTCCTTGAAGAAGGGCCGACTGCCGAAGAAATCCAGCGCGCGACCACTGTTTACGCCGCCAGCCAGATTCGCGGGCTCGAGCAAGTTGGCGGGTTCAGCGGCAAAGCGCCGACACTTGCCGAAGGATTTCTCTATCAGGGTGATCCGGCGGCTTACAAAACCACTCTCAATAGCGCAGCCGCGCTGACACCGGAGGAAGTCCGCTCCGTCACCGAGAAATGGCTGTCGCGCCCTGTATTCGAACTCATCGTTGAGCCAGGTGATCGCACTGAAGGCGGCGAGAATCGCGGCGGGTTTGTGATTGCGCCCGAAAGCTATGCCGGTTCGCTGGAGCCGGAATATTACGCCAATCCGCTTGGCCTCGGCATGCAAGGCGCGACTGGCGCGCACGTCGAAGCGGATCGTTCAAAATTGCCCGACGTCGGCGAACTTAAACCGCTCGATTTTCCTGATATCGAACGCGCCACTCTGTCGAACGGGATGGAAGTCTATTTCGCCAAGCGCGATGCGGTGCCCGTGGTCAGTGTGCGCGTTCAGTTCAATGCCGGATACGCTGCCGATCCGCGCGATCGGCTCGGCCTGCAATCGCTGATGCTGCAATTGATGGATGAGGGCACGACCACGCTTGATTCCACTGCCTTGGCGATCGAGCGCGAAAAGTACGGAGCGTCGATCTTCGGTACAGCCGATGCGGACACCACATCCTTCGGCCTTGATGCGATTACCCCCAACCTGCTTGGGTCGCTTAACCTGCTGGCCGATTACATCCGCAATCCTGCCTTCGACGAGAACGAGCTCGAGCGTGTCCGCGCGCAGCAACTGACACGCATCACGAGCGAACTTAATAATCCAGCACAAATTGCCCAGCGCGCGCTCATGCCGATCATCTATGGCGACCAGCATCCATACGGTATCCCGCCAAGCGGCACTGGTGAGGCAGAAGTTGTCTCTACCATTACCAAGGAAGAAATCTCCGACTTCCACCGCGTTTGGTTGCGCCCGGATATGGCGCGGGTTTTGGTTGTCGGTGACACTTCGCTCGATGAAGCCGTGAAGCTGCTCGAAGCAAGCTTTGGCGATTGGCAGGCACCCAATACCCCTGCTCCGGTGAAGAGCTATGACGCGCCGGTTCCCGACACCAGCCGCAAAATCGTGCTGATTGACCGGCCCAACTCGCCGCAATCGATCATTATGGGCGGCCATGTTCTGGACCAGAAAGGCACCGATGATCTGACCGTGCTGCGCGCCGCGAATGAAGTGTTTGGCGGCAGCTTCCTCAGCCGGATCAATATGAATCTGCGCGAGACAAAGGGCTGGTCCTATGGGGTTCGCAGTCTGGTGCGCACGCCGCTCGATCGCGGTAACTTCCTGATCTATGCGCCGGTTCAGGCCGACCGGACTGGCGATTCCATCACCGAATTATTCCGTGATCTAGCCGCCTATACGACAACCGACGGTGTCACCGATGAAGAACTGACCCGCCTCATCAACGGCAATGTCCGCGAACTGCCCGGCCAGTTCGAAACCAGTCGTGATGTGCTGGGCGGGATTACCAATATCATCACTTATGGCCGACCAGACGATTATTACGAAACGCTGGCCGAAAAATATTCTGCGCTGACCACCGACCAGCTTGACGCTGCGGCAAGGCAGACATTCAGCCTGAGCAACCTTACTCTGGTCGTGGTCGGTGATGCCGATGTCGTGAGGCCGCAACTTGACGGCCTTGGCATTCCTGTGGAAGTGCGGGAAACATCCGGCGAGTGAGCCGTTGAGACAGTAACAAAGGAGAGTAGACTATGTCCGTAGCAGGCACTTATGATTGCGTAACCAAAAGCCCGATGGGCGACCAGAAGAGCACCTTTACCGTTGTTCCAAACGACGAAGGCACAGAGTTCACCGGTACCAACCAAGGCGCCATGGGCAGCATGGAAGTCGAAGACGGCAAGATCGACGGTAACAAGCTGACTTGGACCATGAACATGACCGTTCCGATGCCTATGAAGCTCGAAGGCGAAGCCACCGTCGACGGAGATCAGCTGACCGGCGAAGTCAATGCCGGCGCATTCGGCAAGATGGCCATGACTGGCGAACGTCAGGGCTAATCGCGCTTTACATTCAAGGAAAAGGCCGCCGGAGCGATCTGGCGGCCTTTTTTGTTGCGCAGTTTGAAAAGTAGCCATGCATCCGGCCACATCCCTTTTGACAAGATTTAGCCGTTGATTTCTCAATCAAACTGCTCAAGATATTGCGAAGGGTTCAACCGATGTTGAACGGATCGTTTATTTGGGGAAGATTTCTTATGAGAACTTTGGGTCTGTTTTTGAGCGGTGCAGCTTTCATGACGCTGTCATATCCGGTGGCTGCACAGGATGCTGCTGAAGATGCCGCTGAACCAGTATGTGAATTGCATGTCTATCCTACGATTGAAGGACAGGCCCAGAATATCGGTCTGTTCGGCCCGGGTCTTATCAACTCGGCAATCAACTCGGACAAGAACATATCCAATGCAGAATATATGCGTGAAGCGCTGAGCCCGCGCTTCCAAGTCGACGCATTCAAAACAATTGATGTCGCCGCATCTGTTGGGATGCCCGAAGGGACCGAAGTGATCTATCAAACACCGATTGCTGATCGGGACATCACTACCAAAGTCAAAACGCGCCTCAGCGACAGCACCGAAGCCTGCTATGCCGAGTTGATTGTGACACAAAACCTCTATCAGAAGAAAATGATTTATGGTCGCTCGCTCAACAACCGCTTTATCTTCAAGGATTTTCGCGGCGGTAAGGAAAAGACAAAGATGGTCAAAGGCCGCGGCGGAAACGGAATTTCCGAATTCCCGCCCAAGACTGTTGAAGATCGCCCAGCAGCTGATGCCGATCTGAGGCAGGCATTTCTGGCGAACTTCGACGAATATTCCAAACGCTTCCGTAAATAGGATGTCCATCGTGGTAGCGCGTACCGCGTTAGCTGCAGTTTTTCTGATTGGCGCTCAACCTGCGTTCGCACAGGCTGAGCGCTATATCGCGCAAGATGCGCGCACAGTTGAACCGGCTCGTCAGATTGCCTCTATTATTCCGCAGGATCGGATCGCAAGCAGCATAGAACTGGGGCGGATTGTTCCGAACGAAGGCGGCTTAATTGGCGCGCTAGTCGATCGTACTCCCGAAAAACTGGCGCAAAATGCGGCCATGAAAGCGGATAGGTTCATTCGACCTTTGGCAGAAGTGCTCGAGGGATTTGATGCCGCCAAACTGGCTAGATCGGCGACGGAGAATGCGCTTGCCCAAGCCGATTGGTTCGCAGCAGGCCCGCCAAATGTTCTGACAGGCACCTCAATTTCCACAACACGAACCGAGAAAAATGGCGGCTCGGATAGCACTGTCAGCATGACATTCGCAGTCGGCGCGTTCGCTACTGAAGCCAATGATACGGTAGGCGCATTGACATGGGAAAAAGAGCGCCGCCGACTGGAGCGAGACTTCGCAGCGGCGCATTCCAGTGCATCGGAACTGGCAGTCATCACTTGGCGCTATCAATTGTCGGCAGACTTCACCAACATGCAAGTGATCGCCGATATTGCGACAAGAAAACCGAATTTGCCGGACCGTCTGTTCAAGCAGCAACTCATCAGCATTGTGAAATTGCGCCGCCCTTCATTTGTCGAAGAGGACAACGTTGCAATTTGGGCTGGCAACGATGGAGCGATTGCCCGCACAGCTTTGGAAATGGCGTTCTCTCGCGTTGGTGAAGTGCTTCCTGCTGTTCTCGCACTTGATGCCAAAGGATATAGAGCTGCAACCAGCAAGAAGAACCGTCAGACTGCTACAGCAGCAGGTTTCTATGGTCCGCAATTGCTCCGTGACGACAAGGGACCAGTTTTTCACGCACGTGACGGTGATCAACGCCTCAGAGCGTTCGTGGCGGTGCAAACCATCCGCAATTAGCCAAGAGACTGACGCGCGCCAAGGCTGGCCTTAGTCGGTCTCGATCTTAGCTGTTCTAGTCACCAAACTGTTGCTTGTGCTCAGTGACCTTGCCTGCAGCCAGCAGCTTTGCCTGCGCGACCCACGCATCACGGATAATCCGGCCTTTGAAATTGCCAAGATGGGCGTCAACTTCGCCGATATCTTTGGCGCGCCATACCGCGATCTGATCGAAGCGCGATACGCCCAGCGAATTGCACAAATCTTCCAGTTTCAGGCCAATGCCTTTGATCCGTTTCAGATCGTCCGGATCGCCAATCGCAGCGGCGATATTTGGCCCATCTTCGATTTCAGCAACGGTGAGCGGAACCGGTGGCTTGTCGGCAGCTTTGGCAGCGGCGGCAACGCCGGCTGCTGCGGTAGCGGCCACGGCGACAGGTGCGACAGAAACTTCCTCGGCCACCTCTTCCGCAACAGGCTTGGGTTCCGGCTCAGGCTCAGGAGCCGGTTCTGGCTGGGGCTCTGGTTCAGGCTCTACAGCAGCATCCTCGACAACTTCGTCCTCGTCGTAGACTTCATCATCGTGAGTCTCTTCCGCATCAGAACCTGCCCACGCCCACCACGCGGTGGCCAGGCCGATCAGAACGGCGAGTATGAAGGGAAGCGGATTGGCGGCGATAATCGATAGCATGTCTATTCTCCCGCGCGCTTAACTGCGCTTCCAGATCAACCAGCCCACACCGAGCCCGATCAGGAAACAGATGATGAGCAATATCCATGTTTCCATAAGCAATGGCATTGGCTTATTCCCCCTCTTCCGGTTTGGCGTCTGCGGCATCGGAAGCATCGCCACTCACAGTAAACTCGATCCGGCGATTGGCTTGGTTGGCAGCGGTACCAGTCCCTTCAACTTTCGGTTTCTCCGAACCGAAGCCTTTGGCGGATAGCTGATCCGCCGCAATGCCCCGCTCGACCAGAGCGGCGGCAATACCGTCGGCGCGCGCCTGGCTCATGCTGTTATTGATGGCGGCGCTTCCCGTGGCATCGGTGTGGGCCTCGACGGTGACTTCGGCGCTGCCGCACTCTTTCAACGCTGCAGCGACTGCGTCAATCGTGCGCAGTGACGCCGGTGATAGATACGGACTGCCGCTACGAAACGTGATCGGGTCAGCTTCCGCCGCTTTCGTGACCTCTGCCTGACATTTGGATGGACCCGCTTCTGCAAGACCATCAATTCCAGGTTTAGCGAGCGAGCCGATTTCATCATCCCAGCGCGCTTCAGCGATCCCGCTTACACCGCTAACGGTTTCCTTTGCTTCCGAGCGCGCGGCATCATCCAGATCGCCTGATAATATCGCCAGCCGTCTGATCGATGGTTCACGGGCGATGTGGACGCTAGCGCCTGCGGCACCCGATGCGGCCAACGCCGCAGTGGCTTTGTCGTCCAAACCAGCCGCGTAGGATTCGCCCGTCAGCGCATGCGTTGCAAATGCGAGCACCGAAGTCGCTGCTCCGCCCATGAGTATTTTGATCCAATCAGACATCAGAGACTCTCCTCTCAAGCGCAGGAGAGTAAGGGGATGCTTGGCAAAGTCGAGTCTGCGGCGGAAAACCTTTCCGTAATGACGCCGTTCTGCCTCTTTCGGGCGGTCGCGCTATAGCGAAATATGCCTACGTACCGCTTGGTACGCCGCTGCAGTCACCGTGTTTGCCAAATTGAGCGAGCGCACCTTGTCCGATCGCATCGGCAGACCGACAAGCTGCGCGCGGTGCGCTTCCACGATTTCCGGCGGAAGGCCTTTCGTCTCGCACCCGAAAACCAGAAAAGCGTCGGCGGGATAGTCAGGTTCGTAAAAGCTGCGATCCGCGTATTCTTCGAAAAGGTAAAGCTGATCGCCGCGCGGTGCACGCGCCTTCAGAAAGGCCTCCCAACTGGCGAACTCGGCCAGCCTGATATGCTGCCAGTAATCGAGACCAGAGCGTTTTACCCTGCTGTCCGAGATCTCGAAGCCGAGCGGATGGATCAGCACCAGTTCCATATCCAGCGCCACGCAGGTGCGGCCCGCCGCACCTGTATTGCCGGGTATTTCCGGATGGACGAGGACAATGCTGATGCTTGGGGACGTCAGCCCAATTTGCCCTTCAGAATCTGGTTCACGACCTGCGGATTGGCCTGTCCCTTCATCGCTTTCATCGTCTGGCCGACGAAGAAGCCGAACAGCTTGTCCTTGCCGCCTTTGTACTGCTCGACCTTATCCTCGTTGTTGGCGAGGATATCGTCGATCGCCGCTTCGATAGCGCCAGTGTCGCTGACTTGCTTGAGACCTTCAGTGTCGGCGATTTCTTCGGGGTCGCGGCCGGTTTTGAGGACAATCTCGTAGATTTCCTTGGCCTGACTACCGGAGATATCGCCCGCGCCCTGCATCCCCAGAATCGCCGCCTGCGCTTCGGCAGTGGCGTATTCGAGATTGGCTTCATCGCCGAGCGACTTTACCACGCCCGGCGCGGTCGACATGGACCAGTTGGCCACAGTGGTTGCGATTTCGCTTTCGGGTTTCCCGAGATGTTTTGCGGTGATCGCCAGCAGCGTTTCAAACCGCGCGAAGGTTTCAACTTCGACCGTTAGAACCGCCGCATTATATTCGCTCAGCCCCAACTCCTCGACATAGCGCGTGCGTTTGGCATCGGGCAGTTCGGGCAGGCTGGCGCGGCATTCCTCGAGGAAGTCATCCTCAAGGTTCACCGGCAGCAAATCGGGATCGGGGAAATACCGGTAATCATGCGCGTCTTCTTTGGAGCGCATAGACCGCGTTTCGTTCTTGTCCGGATCGTAGAGGCGCGTCTCCTGCACCACGGTACCGCCATCTTCGATCAGATCGACCTGACGGCGCACTTCGCTTTCGATCACTGCCATCACAAAGCGGACCGAGTTGACGTTCTTCGTCTCTGTGCGCGTACCCAGCTCGGTATCGCCGACTTTGCGGACCGATACGTTGACGTCCGCGCGCATCGAGCCTTGCTCCATATTGCCATCGCACGATCCGACATAGCGCAGGATAGAACGCAGCTTGCGCACATAGGCACCAGCCTCGGCGGGCGAGGTCATATCGGGCTTGGAGACAATCTCCATCAGCGCGACGCCGCAACGATTCAGGTCGACATAGGACATGGTCGGGTGCTGGTCATGCATCAGCTTGCCCGCATCCTGCTCGACGTGAATGCGCTCGATCCCGATGATCTTGTCTTCGGGAATGCCGGCCTTCTCGTCCTTCTCAATCAGCAGTTGCCCCTCGCCCACGATGGGGTGGTAAAGCTGCGAAATCTGATAGCCCTGCGGCAGATCAGCGTAGAAGTAGTTCTTCCGGTCGAAGCGCGAATATTTGTTGATCTGCGCCTCGATCGCCATGCCGGTGCGCACCGCCTGACGGATGCATTCGGCATTGGGCACGGGCAGCATGCCAGGCATCGCCGCATCGACGAGGCTGACCTGCGTATTGGGCTCTGCGCCGAAAGTCGTGTCCGCGCCGCTGAACAGCTTGGACTGCGACGTGACCTGCGCATGGACCTCAAGGCCGATCACGACCTCCCACTCGCCCGTTGCGCCTTGGATGCGGTAATTACTCATTATTCGTTCTCTCGATCACTTTACAAATCGCCTGCTTTGCGATGAACCAACCTCAGCCCAACTAATGTTCCGTATATCGCATTTAGAGCAAGTAGCGCACCAACAAACCAAAACGCGAACTTCATGGATCCAACGTCAACCAAGCGGTGAAACGGAAACACTGCCAAAAGTGCGATTGCTGCGCCAAACAAAACCGCACCGATAAGCCAGCGGCGGACATACCATTTTCGCCTGCCGTAAAAAAACAATGCGCTAACGAACAGTATCACCAAACCTGCGAGGATACCGGACGACCAATCAAAAGCGGCGTTCCAAACTCCCAGCGTGGCGACAGCGGTGAGTCCGCCACCGAGACCTTCGAGAATCCCATTAAATGTCGATCTCTTAGGGTTGGTAGCACTCATCAAATTACCACCACTTCTCCGGCTTCGCGGTGAACCCGGCGCGCTCTTCAATCGCGAGGCCAGCGTTCATCACGCCTTGCTCGTCAAAGGCTTTGCCGACGATCTGGAGGCCAAGTGGCAAGCCTTCGCTGTTCACGCCGCATGGGACCGACATCGCAGGCAATCCGGCAAGGCTAGCGGGCACTGCGAACACATCGTTGAGATACATGCCCAGTGGATCGTCCGACTTCTCACCCAAGCCAAAGCTGGCCGATGGCGTGGTCGGGGCGAGGATTACGTCGCAATGCTCCCACGCCTTTTCGAAGTCCTGCGCCACCAGCGTGCGGATTTTCTGCGCCTGATTGTAATAGGCATCATAGAAGCCCGCGCTGAGCACATAGGTGCCGATCAGCACGCGGCGCTTGACCTCGTCACCAAAACCGGCGGCGCGAGTTTCGGCATACATTTCCTGCAGCCCTGCACCGTCGGGCAGATCGCGCAGACCATAACGCACCCCGTCATAGCGGGCGAGATTGGAGGACGCTTCTGCGGGAGCAATGATGTAGTAAGCAGGCAGTGCATATTTGGTGTGCGGCAGGCTGATATCGACGATCTCTGCGCCCGCATCTTTCAGCCATGCAATGCCGTTGTCCCAGCTTTGCAGGATTTCCGGATCGGTGCCGTCCATCCGGTATTCCTTGGGAATGCCGACTTTCTTGCCCTTGAGGTCCGAATTCAGCGCCGCTTCCCAATCGGGAACGGGCAGATCGAGGCTGGTTGAATCCTTCGGATCGAACCCCGCCATCGCGCCGAGCATAATCGCGCAGTCACGCACATCATGCGCCATCGGCCCCGCCTGATCGAGCGAAGACGCAAACGCCACCACGCCCCAACGGCTACACCGGCCATAAGTCGGCTTAACGCCGGTGATGCCAGTAAAGGCCGCAGGCTGACGGATCGAACCGCCAGTATCGGTACCCGTCGCCGCCGGGGCGAGACGCGCCGAAACCGCTGTCGAGCTACCACCCGAGGAACCGCCCGGGCTCATCGGCGTGTTCGACCCATCGGGGCGGCGCCACGGTGATGTGACATTGCCGAAATAAGACGTCTCGTTGGAAGAACCCATCGCGAACTGGTCAAGGTTCAGCTTACCCAGCATCCCTGCGCCAGCAGCCCACAGGTTGCTCGACACGGTGCTTTCGTATTGGGGCGTGAAGCCTTGGAGAATATGGCTCGCCGCAGTGGTTTGCACGCCTTTGGTAGCGAACAAATCCTTCATTCCGATGGGAACACCGGCCATGCTGCCCAGATCTTTGCCAGCCGCGCGGTCGGCATCGACTGCGTCGGCGGCTTCGAGAGCCTTTTCCGGCGTGGTCACGATGAACGCATTGAGCGCACTTGCCGCAGCAACATTGGCGTTAAACGCCTCCGCCACTTCGCGCGCGGTGAAGTCCCCGTTTTTCACGCCATCACGGATGGCTGCGACACCGAGATTGGTCAGATCAGTCATTATACAAACCCCGTTCGCCCTGAGCTTGTCGAAGGGCCGCACTTTCTTTGAGCGCGTCGATAGAAGTAAAAAGCGACCCTTCGACAAGCTCAGGGTGACCGGAAATGGTAGGTGGTGTGAAAGACATCACTCGATCACCTTCGGAACGCCGAAGAACCCGTGCTCTGCAGCAGGCGCATTGGCCAGCACGTCATCACGGCGGTCTCCGCCAGTTTTGGGATCGGCATTGACCTCGTCAGCGCGCAGGCGCAGCGTGTTAGGAATGACCGCGGTCATTGGTTCGACATTGGAGCAATCGACTTCGCTCAGCTGGTCAACCCAGCCGAGGATCTGGTTGAGTTCGGGCACCATGCGCTCGAGCTCGTCATCGCTCATTTTGATGCGGGCCAGAGATGCGATCTTGGCCACGTCTTCTTTGTTTACGGACATGCCCTGCGCTTAGCCGCGCGGGCGGGTGGCTTCAAGCGGGATTCGCGCGCGGGATGCTATTCAGATGCAACCTATTGGAAACAAGAGCCAGCAGACTTCGTGTCTCATTGATGCTCAGAACGGTTTGTTTAGGAACGATCTTTTCGCTCTTCACCACCGAATTTAATTTCAATTGGCTTTACTGTTCCGTCTGCAAAATAATCAGGTGGCGGAATAAGGACTAGAACTTCACTCCGCTGCTCTGCAACGCTTACTGGCGCCCTTAGCTGGATGCCCCAATCAGTTTCCGGGCGCAGCAGGTGGCGGGCCAGCCGGGCCGCCGGGACCACCGGGTCCGCCTTCGCCTTGTTGTTGCTGCATCATTTGCTGGAACGCCATCATCCGGCGTTCAGCATCTTCGCGCGCCATCATGTCGACGATCTCGACTTCGAAGATCAAATCGCTGTTGGCCGGAATTGGCGAACCTGGAGGAGGCGCAGAGCCGTAGCCTTTGTTAGCCGGTATCTCGAGAACGTACTTTCCGCCCTTCTGGGTTTTCTGCAGGCCTTCGATAAAGCCGTCGATCAGTGCGCCATCTTCCAGCAGCAATGGTTGCCCTTCAGGGAACAGTTGCGGCGGCAATTGCGATGCGCCGGACTCATCAAACACCGTGCCATCGGGCAGCTTGCCAACATAGTTGACGAATACGACTTGGCCGAGTTCCGGTGAAGGTCCGGTGCCTTCGGTCAAAGTTTCAACAGAAACGCTCTTTGGCACGGCAGCCCAGGCTATGCCTGCGCCGATAAGGATCGCAACAATAATGCCAAGCCACAGCTTGGTGAGCGAACCCTTGGCAATGGGTTGCAGCGGAACGCGGGTGACTTCGGTCATGGTGTAATCCTGTTTACGGATGCGCCCCGAATAAGAGGGCATAAACAAAAGGGCGCAGATTTCTCCGCGCCCTGATGGCTTATCACTGAACTGTGTTCAAGCGAGTATTGGAGCAGCGCGGGTTTATACCCCGTCACGCTCCATCCGCTTGCGGTCCATCTTACGCGCACGGCGAACCGCTGCAGCCTTTTCACGGGCGCGCTTTTCGCTTGGCTTTTCGTAGTGACGACGCAATTTCATCTCGCGATACACGCCTTCACGCTGCAGCTTCTTCTTGAGCGCGCGTAGGGCTTGGTCGACATTGTTATCGCGAACCATGATTTGCATAAATTCAAAAACCTCAGTGCAAAAGGTCTTGGGCCGCAGCAACGCGGATAGACCCCGTAAAAATCAACGAAAATTGGCCGAATCCGCAAGGGATCGGCTCGAACAGGGCCCCAATTAGCGAATCATCCTCAGATTGGCAAGTGGTTTGGCAAGTGCGGGGATGGCAAAACCGCTGTGCCATAACTTCAGGACTAGCCAGCTCGATCATATGCCTCGCGCATCCATGCTTGCACTTCTATATCGAAATTGGCAGCCGCTTCGAGGCGAACGCGGTGTGGATCAGCTTCCGGCTCGCTTTCGCAGCCGAATGCTTCTCGGCAACCAGATCGATGCCCTCGCCGTATCGTATTGCTTTCTAACGAGAGCCTAAGTCCCAACCGGCAATGCCGCAACACAAATGGTATACTACGCTTCCAAGCCGGTGCACAGGCGGCTAAGAGGCACGCCATGTCCTCCCTTTCTCCTTTAGTTGCCACGCTGAATGTTGCGGTTGGCGGTGCTGCAGGTGCAGCGCTACGCTATCAAACCGGACGCGCCGTGACCGGTTGGGTCGGCCCCAAGGCTGCCAGCACGTTCCCTTGGGCTACGCTCACCGTCAATCTGGTCGGCTGCCTGCTGATGGGAGCGCTGGCGGGCTGGCTCGCGCGGCATGGCGGCGCGAATAGCGAGCAATGGCGCCTGCTGCTGGGTGTGGGTCTGCTGGGCGGGTTCACAACTTTCTCTGCCTTCAGTCTCGAAATGATGCTGCTGATAGAGCGCGGCCAGATTGGGCAGTCGCTGCTCTATGCTTTTGTTTCGGTAATGGCGGGCCTCGTTGGGCTTTATATCGGACTATACGCAGTGAGGCTGGTATCATGAGCAGCGAAGACGGCCCCGAAGGCTCGGGCGCAAACCCGTGGGATAGCGCCAAATCATCGGACAAAGTCCGGCAGTTTACCGTCGGCCCTGACGACGACGACATCCGTGTCGACCGCTGGTTCAAACGCAATCTGCCGCAAATCGGCTTTGCCATGGTCAGCCGTTGGGCGCGCACCGGGCAAGTCCGAGTTGATGGCAAGCGTACCAAGCCCGAGGCCAGGCTACGCGCAGGCCAAGTGCTGCGCGTGCCGCCCGGCGGAGAGAGCACCCAGCGCAAACCGCGTAAGCGTGAAGAATTGTCCGATGACGATATCGACCGCGCAGAGGCAATGCTCATCACCCAGGACAAGGCCGCGATCGTGCTCAACAAACCGCCCGGACTAGCGACACAGGGCGGTACCGGCACGAGAGACCATGTTGACCGGCTGCTCGATGCTTTTGCTGGCGAGAGTGATCCGCGCCCACGCCTCGTGCACCGGCTCGACAAGGATACGAGCGGCGTTCTGCTCACTGCGCGCAGTCCGGGCAGCGCGGCGTTCTTCTCCAAACGGTTCTCCGGCCGTGATGCCAAGAAAGTCTATTGGGCGCTCGTAGTCGGTGTGCCCGAAGTGCATGACGGTGTGATCGAGGCCAAACTGTCCAAACAGCCGGGCACCGGCGGTGAGAAGATGCATGTCGACGAGCAAGGCGGCCAGACCGCAAAGACCCGTTACCGTGTGGTCGACCGCGCCGGAAATCGTGCGGCGTGGGTCGAATTGCAGCCCTTCACTGGCCGCACGCACCAATTGCGCGTCCACATGGCCGCGATCGGCCACCCGATTGTCGGCGACGGCAAATATGGCGGGCAGGATGCATTTCTGACGGGCAGTATCAGCCGCAAGATGCATCTCCATGCGCGCCGTCTGATTATCGAACATCCCGACGGCGTACCGTTGGATGTCACAGCTGGCTTGCCGGAACATTTCGCGCAAAGCATGGAGCAATTGGGTTTCGATGAAGCCGATAGCGATGCCGCGCCCGAGCAGGATCGCGGCCCTATGCCGAAGGATCTTCAGAAGAAGGCCGCGCGCCAGCACTCCAAGCAAATCCGCAAGGAACAGCGCGGCGAACGCAAAGGCCGCGGGACGAAAGACGCGCCGAAACGCAAACTGGGCAAGAAATCGAAGGCGCAGTTTGCAAAACCCGGCGGCAAACCCGGTGGTGGGCCAAATAAGCGGGGTAAGCGCTGATGTACCCCAACCCTGCCCTTCGTAGCGGTGACCGCGACCTGCACGAAACGCTGACCGATCAAGTCGGGTTCGAAACGGAAATCCGCGCGTGGCACGATACGGTCAAATTGTCGCAGGGCCACAGCGCAGAACATCGCAAGCAGATCGCAAAGGGTTTGGAGGCAAATGGCTCCATCACCATAGCTCAACTGGCGCGGACGCTGGGTTCGGGGATCGAGACCCTGTGACCGTAAAGCTCGCCGTTTTTGATTGCGATGGCACGCTGGTCGATGGCCAAGCAAGCATTTGCGAGGCGATGGAGAGCGCGTTCACCCTCGCCGATCTACCGGCACCTGACCGGCATGATATCCGCCGGATTGTCGGGCTGAGCTTGCCCCAGGCCATGCGTCATCTCGCCCCCCACGCCAGCGATGCACAGCGCGCTGCGGCGGTCGAGGGATATAAGGAAGCCTTCCGCACAAGCCGGATGCAGGGCCGCGTGCAGGAACCTCTGTTCACCGGAATAGTCGCTGTGCTTAACCGGCTCCGCGATGGCGGATGGACGCTGGCCGTGGCGACAGGAAAGTCGGATCGCGGATTGTTCTCCTGCCTCGCTACGCATGGCCTGAACGATCACTTCATCTCGCTGCAAACGGCGGACCGGCATCCGTCGAAACCGCATCCTGCGATGTTAGAAGCTGCTATGAGCGATGCTCTCGCGGAGCCGGAAAACACCGTAATGATCGGTGACACGACATTCGATATGGATATGGCAGCGGCCGCAAGAGTGCGCGGAATTGGCGTCGATTGGGGGTATCATACACCCGAAGAACTGACCGCTTCAGGCGCCGCCCATATCGCCACCACACCGCAGCAATTGGGAAGCATTTTGCTATGAGTGATCTGCCAACGGATGATACAATCGCCCGCAACCGTTTCATGATCATCAGCATGATCCGGCTGATCGGCGCAGTAGCGGTAATGCTCGGTATTCTGGTGCTGACTGACACTCTCGCATGGCCCCATGTCGCGGGCTACGCGCTACTTGCAATCGGCCTGATCGATACATTTGTTATCCCGCCATTCCTCGCCAAGAAGTGGGGGAGCAAGCGCGGATGAAGCGTTTTTACAAAGCGGTCGATATAGAAGCCGCTGACAATGGTTTCCGCATCACGCTGGACGGCCGCGGCATCAAGACTGCACTCGGCAAAGCCCAAATTCTCCCGGCTCAATCGCTTGCAGACGCGATGGCCAAGGAGTGGAGCGCACAGGGCGACGAGATTGACCCCGCGCTGTTCCGCTACCGCGATCTGGCTGACTACGCGATTGATATCATCGCGCCCGATCGGGGCACAACAATCGACAAACTGCTGAGCTTTATCGAGACGGACACGCTCTGTTACCGTGCCGGTCCGGAAGAGCCTTTCTATGCCAAGCAACAAGCAATCTGGGATCCGCTGCTCACAAAGCTGGAAGCGCAAGAGGGCATCACTCTCGAACGTATCAGCGGCATAATGCACAAGCCGCAATCGCCCGAGACACACGCAAAACTGTCACAGCGGCTGAACGGTTTTGACGATTTTGCACTGGCGTCGACGCTGACAATGGCCTCGCTCGCGGCGTCATTATCTGTGGCTCTACGTGCCAACGCGTCTGACGCAGACGTTAATGCGTTATGGTCTGCTGCAAATCTCGAAGAGGATTGGCAGATCGAGCAATGGGGCCAGGACCACGACGCGCAAGAGGTCCGCAAACGGCGCACTGCCGACTTTCTTAATGCCTATGAATTTGGCCGGTTAGCGGCGGATAAAACCTAAGAGCCGATCCACTCCGCAACCTGCCCCGCGACGTCATTGGCTCCGCGATTGAGCGCGTCACCGACTTCGCTGGCTTCTGCCAAAACACCTGATTGCACGCTTTCGAACCGCTTGGTCTCAATCCCGCCATCGGCACCCGCCCGGATCGCATCGAAGCGGACAATCACCGAAGATGTGCGTGCATCATAGCCGAAGTTGCGCAATATGCCGCGCAATTGCGCCGAGGCGACAATGCCCGGATCATCACCATCAATCACCAGACGTTCACCGCGCGCACGGATGGTTTCGGCCAGCAAACGGCGGAACAACCGTGTGGGCCTTTCGACCCATATCGCGTCTTTCAAATAGGCAATTTCCGTATCGGTGACCTGCACCGGAACGCGGCTCACCGCGAGGCGCTGCGGCGCTTCGGGTTCCATGATCTTGATCGCCGTTTCCGCTGTTCCGCTCGCGCCCGCACCGGCCGGAACCGACGTATCGGGCGTTAGTGTCAGCAAGCTCGGCGGAGGTTCCGAGCCAAGGCTGATGCAGCCGGACAAAGCTATCGCCAAGCCAAAGGCGAGACTGCCGCGCAGAATATTCATCGGCTTCGTTTCCTTATCCATTGTCGCAATCACGGCTCATACTCCGGCAGCGGCGGTGAACCGAGAAGCGAACTTGCCCCTTCATTCTCAAGCCGTTCGGTAACGTTGCGCAATGCCTGGCTGGTCGCTTTCAGATCGGCCAGCGTCGCCTCGACTGCGGGCAACGTTTGCGTGCTCAATTGCCGCGTAGCCGGCCGCGCGTCTTCCAGCGTAGCGCTCAGCGATTTTGCCGCCGCATCTGCGCCGCCAAGTGTCTCGCGCAATTGAACAGCCAGCTGCGCACCTTCCTGATTAAGGAGATTGTCGGTCGACTGCGTCACTTTTTCGAACGCATCCAATGCCTCGGCACCTTCGCGCAGAGTGTTCTCAAGCTCTTTCATCGTCGCCTGAATCTGCGGTCCGGTATCGGCCAATTGATCGGTCATCCGGTTGGTGTTTGCGAGGATCGCACTAATCTCCGACTGGTTGCGGTCAGATAGCAGCTCGGTCATCCGTTCCGTCAGTGTCGCAAGGCGTTCGAGCAGTACTGGCGCGCTCGACAGGAGCGCCCCCAAGCCGCCGGCTTTGGGGGGAATTTGCGGTACATTCTCGCTAAAGCAGGCGGTTGTTTCGCAAGTAATCGGGGGTGCGCCTTGGCGCGCACCCTCCAGCAGAATCGTCGATACACCGGTGAATGAGCCTTGGATGGTCGCGGTCGTCCCGATCAGAATCGGGACTTCTTTCTCCACCTCGATTCGTACGCGGACAAATTCCAGATTGTCCTCGTAAAGCTTGATTTCGCTGACCCGACCCACCGGAACACCGGCAAAAGACACTTGCGAGCCATTGGCCAGGCCCGACACATCCTGCCCGAACAGGATGTCATATTGCTTTTGCTCACCCTGGCCCAATTGTGCGAGCCAGACGATAAAGGCGGCCAGCGCACCGAGCAGCACCAAAGTGACTGCCCCGACCCACAGATGATTTGCACGCGTTTCCATATTTTCCCTCTAGCTTCCGGCCTTATGCCTTGCCTTTATGGGGCTTGTCCATTGATCGCGAAGAACTGCTTGCCTTGCGGCGCTCGTCACGCGCTTGGCTGGCCTGCGCTGCGCGGCCGCGCGGCCCGTTGAAATATTCCTCGATCCATGGATGCCCGGTTTCAAGCAATTCCGGGATCGTGCCGACTGCAACCACTTGCTTGTCAGCCAGTACCGCTACCCGGTCGCATATTTCATACAGCGTATCGAGATCATGCGTAATCAGGAACACGGTAAGACCAAGCGTCTCTTTCAGCTCCCTCGTCAACTGATCGAACCGCGCCGCACCGATCGGATCAAGACCCGCCGTTGGCTCGTCCAAGAACAGCAATTCCGGATCGAGCGCCAAGGCCCTTGCCAGGCCCGCGCGTTTCTTCATGCCGCCAGACAACTCGGCCGGATACTTATTTGCCGCATCTTCTGGCAGACCGGACAGCATCACTTTGTAGCGTGCGATATCCTTTAGCAGTTCTGGCCGGATTTCCGGATAAAACTGCTTGAGCGGTACTTGCACATTCTCGCCAACCGTCAGTGTCGAGAACAACGCACCGCCTTGGAACAATACGCCCCACCGGCAACGAACGCCGATAGCCTCATCGGGTTCAGCATCGGTAATCGACTGACCAAAAACCTCGACATTACCGGCGCTTGGTCGCTGCAGGCCGATGATAGAGCGCATCAGCACCGATTTGCCCGTGCCCGATCCGCCGACAACGCCGAGGATTTCCCCTTGCCTGACTTCGAGAGACAGATCGTCATGCACGGTCTGCTCGCCAAACCGGTTTACAAGACCTTCGACAATGATCGGAAATTCATCCGAATGGCGTTCGCTTGCGGCGATGGGAAGATCGTCAGCCGCCATCACGCCCACCCGATCTCGGTAAAGAACACTGCGAAAAAGGCATCCAGCACAATCACTGCAAAGATCGCCGAGACCACGGCCATGGTTGTGCGCCGTCCGACCTGTTCGGAATCACCCTCAACCTGCATTCCGTGGTAGCAACCGGCAAGGCCGACGATCAGACCGAACACCGGCGCTTTGATCAGCCCGACCCACAGATCATACGTTGGTACAACATCCTTGATCCGCTCCAGGAATGTCCAGAACGGGATACCGAGCGACAAATCGGCCACAACCGCGCCGCCGATGATCGCCATCATCGCTGCGTAAAAGCCCAGCAGCACCATCATAAAGGTTGCCGCCAGAATACGCGGGATCACCAGTGCTTCGATCGGGGAAATGCCAATTGTCCGCATCGCGTCTATTTCTTCGGTCAGTTTCATTGTACCGATCTGTGCAGCGAAAGCAGAGCCGGACCGGCCAGCGACCATGATCGCGGTCATCAATACGCCCAATTCGCGCAAGGTGATCCGTCCGACCAGATTGACCGTCAGTGTTTCCGCGCCAAATTGCGCCAATTGCACCGCGCCCTGCTGCGCGATCACGATCCCGATCAGGAAGCTCATCAGCCCTACGATAGGCAGCGCGCTCACGCCGACCAGCTCCAGCTGCCGGATCAGGGCTTTGCCGCGAAAACGGCTCGGGTGCCGGATGATGGATGCAAAGCCCATCAATATCTGGCCAAGAAACCCGACGACAGACAGGATGCCGAAAGCGCCATTGCGTACCATTTCGCCGATCTGGCTCGGCACTCTGGTCCAGACGGGCAGTCGTTCAGCAGCAATGTCGGCTTCATTGCTGGATGATTCGACCGCATCAAGCAACCGTTTTGCGCGCTCATCTGCGCCAACAATTTCCGCTTCGTGCTGGCCCGCCAGCGTGCAGGCGATCCATGCGCCGACCGTGTCGATTGCGTCCACGCCGGACATATCGACCTGCGTAATATCATCATCGAGAGCGCGCAGATCGCGCTCGATTTTCCCAATGGTTGAAACGAGATAAGGGCCGGAGAGCACCAATCGTGTGCCCCCGCTTTCGCTTTCCTCTAGGGAAAATTTTGCCCCGCCGTCCATAATGGCCAGCTATGCGGCGAAAACTCTCTCACTACAAGCCGCCAAGTGTCAGTTGCTTAGCGCGAAAGGCGCTGGCAAAGGCCTTGGCGATATGACAACCGAACTTTCAAAGACATTCGATCCCGCGTCCATCGAAGCGCGCTGGTACCAGCATTGGGAAAAGAACGGCCTGTTCCGGCCGGAACGCCCCGATGCGCAGCCCTTCACAATCGTGAACCCTCCGCCGAATGTGACGGGCAGCCTGCATATTGGCCATGCGCTCGACAATACGCTGCAGGATATCGTGATCCGTTACGAACGGCTGCGCGGTAAAGATGCGCTGTGGGTCGTCGGTACCGATCACGCAGGCATCGCCACGCAAATGGTGGTTGAGCGCCAGCTTGAGGAACGGCAGGACAAGCGCACCAACTATTCGCGCGAAGACTTCGTCAAAAAGGTCTGGGAGTGGAAAGAGGAAAGCGGCGGGACCATCACAACTCAGCTGCGCCGCCTCGGCTGCTCGATGGATTGGAGCCGCGAGCAGTTCACTATGGACCCGCATTTCAGCGATGCGGTGCTCAAAGTGTTCGTGGATCTGTACAATAAGGGCCTGATTTACCGCGATAAGCGACTGGTCAATTGGGACCCAAAGCTGAAAACTGCGATTTCCGATCTTGAGGTCGAGACGCAGGATTTGAAAGGCCAGTTCTGGCACTTCAAATATCCGCTCGCCGATGGTGTAACACTGGATGATGGCCGCGGCTATATCGAGGTTGCGACCACGCGGCCTGAAACGATGCTCGCCGATATGGCGGTTGCGGTTCACCCGTCTGACGAGCGCTATGCCTCGGTCGTCGGCAAGGAAGTGGTCCTGCCGATTACCGGTCGCCGCGTACCGATTGTTGCCGATGAACACGCCGATCCGGAACTGGGCAGCGGCGCGGTGAAAATTACGCCGGGGCACGATTTCAACGATTTCGAAGTCGGCAAGCGCGCGGGCTTTGCTGCGGGCGATATGCTCAACATGCTCGATGGTGAAGCAAATGTTTGTCAGACGGCGGACGGTCTGGTGCCCGACGAATATCTCGGCCTGCACCGTTTCAAACGCGACGGCATAGACGGCGCGCGCGAATTGGTTGTGCAGCGCCTGAAGGAACAGGGCTTCCTGATCCCGCATATCACCAAGACAAAAAAGGGTGAGGAGGTCGAACTCGATTCCGAACCGCGCACTATCGCAACGCCCTTCGGTGATCGCGGCGGTGTGGTGATCGAGCCGTGGCTGACCGACCAATGGTATGTCGACGCCGAGAAACTCGCGCAGGCCCCGATGAAAGCCGTCCGCGATGGTGATATCGAGATCATCCCGCAAAGCTGGGAAAAAACCTTCTTCCACTGGATGGAGAATATCCAACCGTGGTGCATCAGCCGCCAATTGTGGTGGGGACACCGGATTCCGGTCTGGTACGGCCCCAAAGTGACCAGCGAGTTGTCGAGCTTTACGGTGGTGCAGGCAGCAATCGGGAAGTCCAACGACGATGCTTGGTTTGAGTTTGTTTACGGGAACGAGGCCGATGCGATTGAAGCTGCGAAAGCCAAGTATAAGGAAATGACCGGCCTCGACTGTCGCATTCGTATTGTTGATCAGGATGATCCTGATTGGAGCTTCGACGGTGCCCGCTCTCGGCAGCTAGATGATGAAACTTGGGAGTTTGACCTTTATCGTGAAACCGACGTCCTCGACACATGGTTCTCCTCCGGCCTGTGGCCTTTTGCCACGCTCGGCTGGCCCGATGAAAGCGCGCCGCTCTATCAAAAGCACTACCCCAATGATCTGCTGATCAGCGGCTTTGATATCCTGTTCTTCTGGGATGCGCGGATGGCGATGCAGGGGATGCATCTGACCGATCAGGCACCGTGGAAGCGGCTGTATCTCCACGGCCTCGTCCGCGCGGCGGATGGCTCTAAAATGTCCAAATCGAAGGGCAATGTCGTCGATCCGCTCGGCCTGATTGATCAATATGGCGCGGATGCCCTCCGCTTCTTTATGGCGGCAATGGAAAGCCAGGGCCGCGACATCAAAATGGATGACGAGCGGGTCAAAGGATACCGCAATTTCGCAACCAAACTGTGGAACGCGACGCGCTTTTGCCAAACCAACGGCATCACCGCATCGACCACGCTGGAAGCACCCACCGCGACCAGCGCGGTCAACACATGGATTATCGGTGAAGTCGCCGAAACGCTGGCCAAACTCGACGCAGCGATGGCCGATCTGCGCTTCGATGCCGCCGCCAACATCATCTACCACTTCACCTGGGACACATTCTGCGACTGGTATATCGAGCTGATCAAAGGGAACTTTGACGAGGAAACCAAGGCCGTTGCAGGCTGGGTGCTCGACCAGATTCTGGTGATGCTCCACCCGTTCATGCCCTTCGTCACCGAAGAGCTGTGGAACGCGCAGGGAGACCGGGCAAACTATCCGCTGATTACCGCAAAATGGCCCGAGTTTGATGCTAACAAAGACCACGACGCCAGTTCTCAAATCAACTGGCTCATCGAACTTGCGTCCAAAATCCGTGGCGCAAAGAACGAACTAGGTATCGCTCCCGGCGCGAAACTTGAGGCCTATTGCAGCCAACCAAGCTCCTCTCTTGAGCTTGCCCGGGCAAACAACGCTACCGCCATCGAGAGGATTGCACGCCTTTCGATAAACAAATCATCTCCGCCGCCAGGGTCGGCTATGCAGCTGATCGTTCAACGAGACACTCTCGTGATCCCGCTCGAAGGTCTGATCGATATCGACGCCGAGAAAGCCCGCCTGACCAAAGCGCTGGCAGCCTCCGCCAAAGAAGTGAAATCGCTCGAAGGCCGCCTCGACAACGCCAATTTCGTTGAGCGCGCCAAACCCGAAGCGGTCGAGAAAGCCAAAGCCGACCACGCGCATCACAGCGCCGAAGTCGAGCGGCTGACCGCAGCGCTGGCACGGTTGGGTTAGGTTTTCTTCCGGCTATTCTCCGACAGTAAGCGTGGAGTGAAGTTAATACCTGCAACGTCTGGCTAGCCGGAATTGGGGTGGGAGGGTCGCTGCCTCCCATCTTCAACAGAACCCAGATTTACCTAGAATTTCTGCATCCTTCGGAATAAGACTTCAATTCAGCGATGCTAACTACCAATTCCCCTCGCCGAGCGGACTATGATCGATACATTCACTAAATTTCTGCACGTGCTAATGATCGCCGGCGGCCTATTTTCACTCTCGGCAATCTTTGCCTCAGATAAAATTATAAGCGCGTTGTCCCCAATTTCACATGCGTACAGTACAGCGAGGTTTGCGCGTGAAGTAAAGATATTCACCTCATTCCTTGGCTATATTGCAGCTTCCAACCTGCGGTACATTTTCAGCTTAATCTTAATTGGAATCGTCTTATTTTGCGCGAGTGATATTCTAATTTTTGGCAGAGCTCAGGTTTTCTTGGAGAATAGACTGTCAGTGGATCTCTATTTTGATACGATATTCACACTGAGAGCGTATGCTAGTTTGCTTTTATCGAGCATGGTGCTTTCGGCGTTGCTGTTTGCGCGCAGCTTCTTGCAGAATGACACGGAGAAGAGCTTACTGCTAGCGATAAAAAGCCGAGGGCGAATGATCGTCAGAACCTCTCTTCAAGGAATTATCGCGCTATCGGCATTGTTCACGATCTTTTTCGGCTATCAAATAGCATTTGATCACGAGCTAATATTTGGACTTTTGAGTGACAACCTTAAAGCGAATGCCGGCCTTGGCTGGAAAGATTTTCTCACGCTTTTCGTTGTCGTGAATTGCTGGATATCGGCTTTCTTTTTCTCGCTAACCTGCCTGTTAATCTCTGCAATCGCAATGTTTCCGCCTCTATCCGTCTTCTTGAGGACGATGTTCTCCGACGTGAATGAGTTTTTTTCCGATTTTCGGTCCTTGTTCTCATTCTTCGGTGGTGCAGGGGCGCTCGCCCTCAGTTCATTCGTGGCAAGTTTCTCTGTTACTCTGATTTCAATATATCTCGGCAGACTTATAAGCAGCGTTGCAAATGAGATCCCCACTCAGCTGTTCTTTGTCAACGCAATGTTCGATTTTTTCACCCTCGCCATTACCGTCTTCTTGTTTGGGCAAATCGCCCAAGACTTCATCTATCACCGCGGGAGAGATGCAAAGTTGAGGTCGCTTTTGTTCAGGCAAGACCGCGAAGCACTAACATGGTTTGCCTCCGTCATACCAGAAAGAGACTTGATTAGATTCTTCGGCACCAAAGACCTCAGTGAGGACTTTATCGTCGCGAGCAAAGGGATTGATGTCCTTCCTAGCAGATCTGATTACTTGTCACAGTTTGATTTGAGCAAGAAAAATGAGACCGAGCAAGGAGCGAAGCTCCGCGTCAGGAAGTTCGCGTTGAGTCGTATTATAGAAGCGTTATCATCCGATGATGCCAAGAGAGAATTTTTGGATCTTTACAAAAACAATTCGACAACAAAGATATTAACCATTTTTCTCATTGATCTATTTGCTGCATCAATTTTTGCGATCTTATCAGTAATACTCTCTTACATTGGTACAGATTTTGAAAAAGGGGTATCGGAGAGTATAGATATTTTCTTTGGCGGGATTCTATTTGGTGAATCATTCATTCTCAATGATGTATTTTGGATTTCTCATTCCACTTTCATACCTACAATTATTGCTTGGTCGATCTTTATTTTCTTGTTTGGCGCCAGCAAGATTATCGATCCAGTGATCGCACTCGTTCGACACTACTTTGTGGTGATATTTCACAAGAATGATGGCAGAGATGACATGCCAGATGAGGCAGTACTAATTTCTCTGAAACGCGAAGACTTGGGCAAGTTTGGCGTGACCATTTTCGCCGCGGTAGCGATTCTTCAGTCGATCATTGCTCTCTCAATCACAGAATAGGCGGCACTGGATCATATTGCGAGTCGAAGGAGAGACGTCGAGCGCCTTTCCGAACCGATCAGAACAGCAAAACGATCAACTCAAAACTTCTAACCTAAAAAATCAGTCGATCCGAAAAATGTGACGGGATCAGCTCGCGACGTCTATTGTCATGAGACTATCTGCAATTGGGTCGTTAACAGGACAATTGCTTTTCACTTCGCTTTCTTGGTTGAGATGGCACAGTCGATATCGTTGCTCTGCCGCACCTCACCTTACACCCTACAAAATCATGAACGCGACCTTACCTGTGTTAGATGTCGCTTTGGCCCATTCTTGTTGCCACTATGCTCATTGCAGCGTTTTTGCTGTACCGCTACTTTGCGCGCCTGCGGAATCGTAAAGCGCTTTTGGCGAAACCGCTTTCGCCTGAGCAGCGTGCAGTCGTCGAGAGGTTAGTGCCGCTGGTACGCAGACTGCCCCAGCCCTTGCGGATCGCGCTGGAGGGGAAGATCAACCTGTTCCTCGACCAGATCACGTTCAGGGGCCAGAATGGTCTTGAGGTTAGCGATGACATGCGGCTCTCCATTGCAGCGCAGGCCTGCCTCCTGATCGTCAACAGCCCCGTTTGGTACGATACGCTCAGGAATATACTGATTTACCCTTCGGCCTTCCTGACGCATCGCGGTACGCCTGACGGGCATTTCATTCACGAGAACAATCACGCGACTCTTGGCGAAAGCTGGGCGCGCGGGCCTGTCATCCTGTCGTGGGACCACGCCCTTCACGGCGGGCTCGACGCGGAGGACGGGCATAATGTGGTGATCCACGAATTTGCGCACCAGCTCGATGGTCTTTCGGGTCACACCGATGGCGTTCCCATATTGCGCAAAGGGCAGGCCTATGCGGGCTGGGAGAGCGCCATGCTGGATGCCTATCACGATCATGTGGAACGGCTGGAGCGCGGGGAACACACCCTGATCGACCCCTATGGCGCGACCAACCACGAAGAATTCTTCGCTGAATCGATTGTCACTTTCTTCGAACGACCGCAGGCGCTCCGGCGTGAAGAACCCGCTCTCTATGCCCAACTGGCCGAGCTGCTAGCGCTCAATCCTGCGGAATGGGCTTGAACGCCCCGGTGCATAGCATACGGACACCTGAGAGGATTGATTTTCCTACCCGGTCAAAACATGGCAAGGCTTGGATATGATTTGGTATGAGAAGTTGCAGAAAAGGCTCTGTGTTCCTGTCCGTCCGGCGTGCATGAATGCATGTAAAGTACTGATATATAAAGCTTCATTGACGCGATGCGAAGGTGACACGGTGTCACCTTTGTCCGCTTTTCAGAGCTCATCATGCCGTTAGTTCTTGCCACCCAAGCGCCCGGTGAGCCGGAGATTTTCGCCTCGGTGCAAGGGGAAGGGCCGAGCGCAGGTTCGCCCTGCACCTTTATACGCCTATCGCGCTGCAACCTTGCCTGCATCTGGTGTGACACAGCCTATACTTGGCATTTCGATGGAGATGACCGCACACACCGCGATGGCGAGACATTTGACCGCAAAGCGAACCAGATCACGCTGGATGTGGCTGAAGTTGCGGAACGGATCAATGCGCTGGGCCAGAACCGCCTGATCATCACTGGCGGCGAACCATTGATGCAGGCCGGACCGCTGGCGGAACTGCTCGAACTGCTGCCCGATATGACCGTGGAGGTGGAAACCAACGGCACGACTACTGCCCCGCCACGGCTCGATATCCGGATCGACCAATATAATGTCAGCCCGAAACTGGCGCATAGCGGCAATGCTGCTGAGCTTGCGCTGATACCCGAACGCCTGCGCAGTTATTCGCTCGACGAGCGGGCTTTTTTCAAATTCGTCGTGGCCAGCGAGAGTGATGTGGCCGAGGTCGCAGAACTGGTGCGCGCGCATGCGCTGCCGAAGAAGCGCGTGTTCCTGATGCCCGAAGGCACCGACAGCGAGACGTTGCGCGCACGCGAGAAGTGGCTCACACGCAGCTGCCTCGAACACGGTTTCAGGATGTCAGACCGTCTGCATATCCACCTGTTCGGCGACACGCGGGGGACCTGATGCGCAGGGCGCTCATGCTTGGCGGCGTAGCGTATATCATCGCGCTGCACATCATCGCGGTACTGGCATTTTTTGCGCCGCATCTGCTGCCCTATCAGGGCTGGCGGCTGGACCTGCCGCCAAGCGAGCCAACTGCCTATGTCACGCAGCGCCACCGGCATATTGTGTGGCAGGACAAGCACTCCGGCACAGGCGCCGTGGCTTTGCTGGGCGCCAGTCACTTTGAAGCCATGGACCCGTCTTTACTGGGCCGTCCAGTGCTGAAATATGCAGCGGGTGGCGACACCATTCGCAACACCGCCGAACGCGTGCTCGATTATCCCAATCTCGCCAATGCATCGGTGATTATCGTGTGGGTCGGGTTCAACGATACGGTGCACCGGGAACCGGAGGAAATTGTCGCCGATTTCCCGAAGCTGCTTGAACGATTGCCCGCCAATGTTCCGATCATCACGCTTGCGCAGGCACCTACGACCCGCGCGGATAAACAAGCCGATATTGCCGCGCTAAACGCTGGCTACCGCCCGCTATGCGAAGCGGATCTGCGCTGCCAGTTTCTGGATATTGTCCCGCTGCTCGCGGCTCCAGATGGCAGCTTGGCACCGCATTATGATCGCGGAGACGGCGTCCATCTTAATCGGGCGGGATATGTGGCGCTGGCTGAAGCGATCAAGCCGCTGCTGCCCGATCAGGAGAGTTAGACGCCTTGTGCACGCCAGCGTTGAACGGTGCGGTACACCGCCTCTTCCTCGCCGCCGCTGCCGGTCCACAATTCGACAAAGCTGGGATCTTCCGATGCCGGCCGTTTGACTTCCTCGAGATTGTCGAAGCTCACCCGGATCGGAATCGCGACACCCTCTCCGCAAATGATGCACTCGCGGTTGCGGAGCGCTGGAATGGAATCGAGGAAGCCGCGCGCACCTTCGGGCATTGCCGCCTTCACAAAGGCTTGGTCACGGTCGTTGTTGAGACGCATAGAGATAATCGTACCGCATTGCGACAAAACGCCCTCTGCCAAATCGGAAGGGCGCTGGGTAATCAGGCCGAGGGAAATTCCATACTTGCGCCCCTCTTTCGCAATCCGGCTGAGGATCGAACCGACCGACGAACCATCAGCATTGGCCTCGTTGGGAACGTAGCGGTGCGCCTCCTCACACACGAGCAGGATCGGGCGCGTTTTTTCATCGCGGCCCCAAATCGCAAAGTCGAACACAAGCCGGCTGAGAACCGCAACCACGGTCGACGTAATATCCGAAGGAACGCCCGAGACATCGATGATCGAGATCGGCTTACCTTCACCGGGCATCCGGAACACCTTGCCGATAAATTCGGCCATCGTGTCACCGACCAACATTCCGGAGAACATGAACTGATATCGCGGATCAGCCTTCAATTCTTCGAGCTTGTTCTTGATCCGCATAAACGGCGCAGAGGAGGTGGCCTTGTCCAGCTTGCCCATTTCGTTCTGGAGCTCGTTGGAAAGGTCCGACAACAGATACGGTATTGGCGAATCTACGGTAATCTTGCCGAGGTTTTCAGCAAGACGGTTTTTGGAGCGGGCTCTGAGAAGGCAACGCGCCAGAATGTCCATATCGACTTGGCGTTCATTGCCATTCGATGTCAGCAGGACTTCGCAATGCTCTTCGAAATTGAGCAGCCAATAGGGCATGTTGAGATTGGTCACATCGAGGATTTGACCATTGGTTTTGAACGCTGCCGAATACTCGCCGTGCGGATCGATCATCACAATATGGCCGTCGGGCGCGGCCTCGCAAATGCGGTGCAAGATCAGCGCCGCGCTGGTCGATTTACCGGTACCGGTCGATCCGAGCAGCGCGAAGTGCTTGCCCAGCATTGCGTCGATATACAGGCCGGCGCGGATGTCTTTGGTGGGATACACAGTACCGATCTGGATATTGGCGCGGCCATCGCTGGCATAAATCTGTTTAAGGTCGGCAGTCGTCGCAGGATAGATCATCGCACCTGGCACGGGATAGCGCGTAACACCGCGGCGGAACGCATGAATGCGGCCGGTTAGTCTTTCTTCCTGGCCTTCACCGAGGAAGTCGATGTTGGCAAGCACACCGCCGCCGGCGCGGCGATCCTGTTTTTGGTTGCGGACATTGGCCAACAGCCAGCTATTGCCGACGCGGATTTTAATTTGGCTTCCCACTTGCCCGGCCAGCGCAATTGATGGGTCGTCATCGGCCATGCATTGGTTGAGCCGTTCGAGATCGAGCGCAATCTGCGAACCGGAACCAGCAATTTCGAGCACAACGCCGATGGGCATGCTGGCATTGTCGGTCGGCGCTTCGGCGGGTGCCTTTTGCGGCGCTGCCCCCGCAGGAGACGGTGCGCTCTGTGACGCTTGTGGAGCGGGCATGGGCCGAGATGCTGGCGCTGCGACAGGTTTGCTTTGCTCAACCCGAGCCGGGCCGTCTTGTGGCCGTCCAAAATTCTGATTTGCCATATCGCCCATGTCAGCGCCCGTTTCCTGATTTTTGTTAGGAAAGCGCTAGCCCGAAACAGGTTAATTTCGCGTCAACTTTGCCGATTGCGCAGCGATCTGTGGCCTAGATCAGGGCAAACAGGCGGCCTGCCATCCAACCCATGAAAACGGAGAATGCAATTGCGAGAAGCCCGTACAAAAAGGACCAATCCTGCGAAAACTCTTCCACCAATCGTTCGAACCCCACTTTCTTCACTTCAACTTCGGAAATTGCCGATGCGATGACTCGGCCATTGGCAATGGCAAATGTTTCTGCGGTGTAGGTTCCAATCTGCACATTCGACGGGAGAGAAATACGCGCCTGATAAAGCACCTGCTCGCTGATCGTCACGCCTCCGCTACCTTCCTTGTAGAGACCTTGCCGCTGCCTTAGATCGACCAATCCGGCTGTGAAGCGCGCCTGTTCCTCCGGCTCGATAGTCCCGCTGGGTGATAGCTGGATGAAATCAAGACCAAGCTCGTAAATTGCCGCCGTACGCTCATCGACGATATCCGGGATTGGCGATGAGGACGAAACGGCAAAAAAAGACGGCGCAGAACGGAACGCGGTGCTGTCCGCATTCATCCAAATACCCGCAATCCGTTCTTTCTCCCGCAGTTGGATCGGCTGTGTCGGTCCTTTCAGGACCACAACGATATGATAGTCTTCCCCGGCCCTCGTCCCACCGGGATCGAGGATCGCTCCAAACAGCAACAGCTCGGTTCCCGTAAAACCCTGTCGTACCTGTACTTCGTGTTGCGAAACTTCGGGCACCAGAATAGGATCGCGCTGCGCCGAAAGAGCGAAGAGGCACATGATGATGAACAGTATCCGCCTCATAGCGCAGTCACCGAGTAGATTTCTGGCGGATCGTAAGTCAGACCGAGAAACATCCTCAGCGCCACCGCCAATACGATGGCGGCCAATACCAAGCGGAGCCATTCGGGTTTGACCTTTTGCGCAATCTGCGTGCCCATCTGTGCTCCTGTGACTGATCCGATCAGCAGAAATGCGGCCAGAACGATATCAACCGCCTGGGTGGTCAGCGCATGCATCATCGTAGTCGCCATAGTGACGAACAGGATGTTGAACAGCGAAGTACCAACCACAACGCCCGCGCTCATCCCGAGTATGTACAGCATGGCCGGAACCATGATGAAGCCGCCGCCAACGCCCATGAGCATCGTTAGAATACCGACAAAAACACCAAGGATCAGCGGCGCAAGCGGAGAGATATAGAGGCCCGAGCGATAGAACCGCCACCGTAGAGGCAAAGCGGTTACAAACGGATGGTGCCTGCGCTTCGGTGCCTTCCTCACAGCTTTGACTGCGGATGGGCGAATGGCCTGATACGCCTCCTTTGCCATCAGTGAGCCGATCGTGCCCAGCATCACAACGTAAAGAACGTTAATTACCACATCGATCTGGCCAACCGATTCCAGAAAGCGAAACAGTAAAGCGCCAATCCCGGCCCCGAACACCCCACCGACGACTGTCACGCCGCCCAGCTTGTAATCGACTCCCTTGTTCTTGTTATGCGCCAGAACCCCGGAAACGCTTGCCCCGGTCACCTGCGTCGATGCCGATGCCGCGGCTACTGTAGGCGGCACGCCGTAGAAAATGAGCAGCGGCGTGGTGAGGAACCCGCCACCAACGCCAAACAGGCCAGACAATACGCCGGTCAGCAGTCCCAAGCCGACAATTACCAGCCCGTTCACCGAAAGGTTCGCAATGGGAAGGTAAAGGTCCATAGGCTCGCTCTACCCGACGCGCGCAGCGGATTAAAGGCGAGACGCGCTAGAAACCGGTCGAAAGTGTGATTGCAAGCCCGGACTGTGGCACAGCATCACCAGCCACGCGGTGGCGGTAGTCCATCGAAACCCGCGCTGGGGCATCTCCGATTGTGATATCGACGCTTGCGGTTGGGCCGACGTCCAGTCTTGATGCGCCTTTCTATGCGCCGCCCCATGTACCCGCGCCGATGCGGAGTTTAGCCAAGTCGAAATCGGCAAGCTCACGGTCCAGCTTGACATGACCATCAACAAACGACGTGGCGAATTCGCCGCCGACGTACCCTGCCTGACCATAGGTTGAGACCTGCGTGCCGAGCGGAGTCTTCAGTGGCGGAATTTCGGTCACCACAAAGGCGGCTGGACGAATTTCGGTCCGGTCTGTGGTTCGACTGGCCCGTATCTCCGCATGAACCGAGATTGGCAGCTTTGGCAGCATAAGCGCCGACAGACCGAACGCCAGATCGGTTTCTTTACCACCAGACAATGCATTCGTTGCCCGGGCATAGGCGTTGGGGCTGTGCCTGCTGTTTGGAGCAAACCGATACCGCAAAACTGCGCCAGCCTGGCTCCCGCCAAAGGATGCGGGCAAGGGTCCAGCCGTCGGTCCTTGTGCCCCGCTCGGACGCCAAAACAACCACGCATCCAACGACCAATGATTGACGGTAGATTCGCCAATCGTCTGGGAAGGCGCCATCGGTATAGCCGTGCGCGGAGTGACATGTGTGTTTAACAGTTCTGCAACGGGTTCGGGAACTGGCACATGAGCAAGCGCTGTCATCCATAAGGCTTGGTGCGAAGCGAGCGTAATTGGCTGTCCGTAGTTGCGGGCAGTCTCTGCTGTCGGGAGCGAAACGATCAAAGCTTCGCGCTTTGAAATCGTTCGAGCGTATGAAATGGTCCCAAGCTTATCAGCCAGAGCCGGATTTGACGCATCCGCTTCCCTAGCAGGTATGGTCGCCACGGATTCAGCAAAGACCGCCGGTAGTTGCACTGTTGGCAGAATCCCTGGGAATGGCGATTGCCACATCACCGTCCGCCCACCTGCCCAAAGCAGAATGATTGCGGTAAATACTACAATCGGCTGCCCTCGGCGGCGGTTCTTCTGAGCGTTTCCAGAACCAGTCATACAGGTTTGCTTTTCTGATGCATCATCGCTGGATGCGCCGAATGCTCGGTTTTGTCCCAGCGCGGCAATTGGCCAGCCAATGTTCCCAGATATGCAGAGAAGGCTCTGCGCCCGGCCATAATGGCTATGATATTGGCCACCGGAATGCGCAGCACTGCCCTTGCTCCCTCCCGCCAATCATATTCACGGGCGGTAAAGGCAAATCGCCAAATTGCGCGCCATAAGAAGCTGCCGAGATTACACAGCAAAATAATCTTCAGTGCCGGAGATAGCGCAAGCGTTGTCCCATATCCGAGTTCGCTTAGCAGCCAACCAATCGTTGACAGGACCAACAACAGATAGGCCGCCGCTAGAACGAGAGCGAGTAACGGACCCCGCCGATCACGCAGCCGCATCCACAGCTCTACCGGACGCGCTGACCATCCCAGCGTGTCCCATCCTTGAAAAGCGATCCCGTGGACCCAGCGTGTCTTCTGACGGACCGCTTGATCGAGTTTTGCCGGGAAACAGGCGCGCGTGGCCACTAAGCGGCCATCATGATGACGGATCCGGATGAAGCGCGCCCGCGCACCTAGCTCTGCCGCGCCTATGCCCAGCTCGTAGTCCTCAGTCAGACACTCAGATGCGAAAGGCTGGCCGCTGGGCTTGGTCTCTGCCAATTGCTCCAGCATGCCGCGCGCAATGGCACACCCGACACCGGCAAGCGGCATACCTGCCCGCAATGCATCGCGCACCACCATGGCTTTGCCATGTGCCTCGGCAAACTCTTCCTGATAATGTCCGGATATCCAGCGCGAACGCGCCACCGCGATCGGGAGCACCGGCAATTGCACAAGTTCCGCTTCGTCCATTGCCTGATCTATGATCATCAACGCTGCGGGATCGACCATATCCTCAGCATCATGCAGGATAACCATCTGCGCATTGTCACCGCTGCGCGCTTCATCATCGCATAAAGCATCGTATAGCCGGTTCAGGCAATCTGCCTTGGTGCTCGGCCCGTCTTCGTCATGAATGACCAGTCTGACCCGCGGATCGCCTCCGGCAACGCTGGTAACAGCTTCCATCGTTTGGGGATCGTTGCGGTAGCAGCCTACATAGATCCGCAATCGAGATTGAGACCAGACCGACAGAGCATGCGCGATTGTTGTTCCGACCACTGCCGACTCTTGCCAAGCGGGAATAAACACCGCCGCGATCCCGTTCAATTCGGGCGTAAGGTCAGCGTGCTCAGACAGACGGGGCGTGGAAATCTGACGCGTCAGCCGCAACCAAAGCCACGCAAAGTCGATACCCATTTCGTCAATTGCACCGATGAGGAAAAACACGCCTGCAAACAGCAGCAGTTCGTGTTGGACCAGCACCAGCCATTCCCAAGCGCTGTATTCTAGCAATCCCCCGACCCCTACAAAAGTGAGGTCCCCATCACAAAACAGCGTATCGGACGCAGGCAGCGCTTGCAACGGACAATACATTGGCAATATGGGGCACTATCCATGGCCAATAACAGATTACCTCTTCGCTCCGTCTTTGCTCCTGTGCGCGCGCTGTTTGTTGGCGATGCCTCGGCAGGCGTACTTCTTATTCTGGTCGCGGCGGCTGCGATGCTAGCTGCGAACTCCGATTTGGCGGGCGAGTATAACGCGCTGTTCAACGGCAAATTGGCATGGACGCCAATCGAAAAGCTCAACACGCTGCATTATTGGATCAACGATGGTCTGATGGCGATCTTCTTCTTCGTCGTCGGGCTGGAAGTGAAACGGGAAATCATCTGCGGGCAGCTCGCCACGCCTGAACAGCGCCGACTGCCAATGCTTGCAGCAGTTGCAGGCATGCTCGTTCCTGCAGGTATCTATATTTTCATAGCTGGCGGCGATCCGCAGCTGACACGCGGTTGGGCAATCCCGGCTGCAACTGACATTGCCTTTGCGATGGGTGTTCTGGGTCTGCTCGGCAACCGCGTTCCCGCTTCCCTGAGGCTGTTCCTGCTCACGGTGGCGATCGTCGATGATATCGGCGCGGTGATGGTGATCGCAGTGTTCTACACCGCCAATATCAAGCTAATGTGGGTCGTCGCATCGCTGGTCGTTCTCGGCGTGATGATGCTGATGAACAGACTGCACGTGAGCCGGATCTTGCCCTATATTCTCGTCGCGCTGGTGCTGTGGTTCTGTGTCCTCAATTCCGGTGTGCATGCGACAATCGCTGGCGTGGTCGCGGCACTGACCATTCCGATGCACCGCAAAGATGGCAACAGCTTGCTCGAAAAGCTGGAGCACGGGCTGGCTCCGTGGAGCGCCTATGCGATTGTTCCGATTTTCGGCTTCGCCAATGCAGGCGTCAATCTCAGCGGGATTGGCATGGAGGGTATTCTCGCCCCGCTCCCGCTGGCTGTCGCTGCCGGTTTGGTTGTTGGCAAGCAGGTCGGTATCTTCACCACGATCTTCGTTGCCGCTAAGATTGGCTTTGCGAAACCACCAAAGGGCGCAAGTTGGGCAGAGATATGGGGCGTATCGATCCTGTGCGGAATCGGCTTCACCATGTCGCTGTTTATCGGCGAGCTTGCGTTCCCGAACTACAGAATGCTGATTGACGAAGCGAAGATCGGTATTCTGGCTGGCTCGGTAATATCTGCGGTCATGGGCTACGTCATCCTGCGGATGACGACGACTCATCCCAATGACCGGTCAGCCGAACCCGACCCGGTCTGACAGAGCTTACCAGTTGCCGGTGTTCTCCATGCTCGCCCAAGGTTCTTGCGGCGGCAAATTGCCCTCCTGAAGCAGCTCGATGGAAATACCATCGGGTGAGCGGACGAAAGCCATATGTCCGTCGCGCGGTGGGCGGTTGATCGTCACCCCTGCATCCATCAGCCGCTGGCAAGTCTCATAAATATTTTCGACGCGGTAGGCGAGGTGGCCAAAATTGCGACCACCATCATATTGCTCGGGCACGCTGCCTTCGTCCGCAGGCCAATTATAAGTCAGTTCGACCTCGGCGACGCCCTCTTGCCCGGGAGCAGCGAGAAAGATCAGCGTGAAACGCCCTGTCTCGACATCGAAGCGGCGCACTTCCTCCAGTCCAATCAGCTTGAAAAAGTCGACGGTTGCATCCGGATCGGAGACTCGGATCATGCTGTGCAGATATTTGGTCATCGTATTACAAACTCCATTCGCCGCTATTCAAGCACAGTTCATCGACAGTTTGGCAGGTGAGCCGCATAACTAAAACTCTCTGCCGAAAGGCCCAATGGGAAGGACTGTCATGACCGATACTAGCGAACAAGTACACGAAGCTACCTCTTTCTGGGGCGAACAGACGACGCGCCGTTGGCTGATCAGCTCTGCGATAGTCTCGATCGGACTGATCGCTGGCGGTTTTCTGCTGGGTGACGGCTTGGTCCGCGCCAAAGATGCTGATCGCTCGGTAACCGTGCGCGGCCTGGACGAGCGGGAAGTACTGGCCGACCTCGCAACTTGGACCATCTCATATTCTGCTACTGCGGGCGATCTTCAGGCCGCCCAATCGGCGGTCGATACCGACAGCCAATCGATCAAAGCATTCTTCAAGGATATCGGCTTTCCGGAGGACGCGTTGCAGCCAACAGGTGTCAATGTGTCTTATTATTCGGATCGCGGCGTCGGGCGCTATACCGTTCGTCAACGGATGACGCTGCGCACAAAGGACATTGAACGCGCGCAGGATGCAGTGAAACGCCAAGTTGAATTGGTCAGGCGCGGCGTCGTGCTGGAGGACGGCTCCGGAATGTCTTACACTTTCACCGGATTGGATGAAATCAAGCCGGAAATGGTGGCCGAAGCGACCAAAGACGCGCGCGCAGCTGCGGAACAATTCGCGAAAGATAGCGGCGCCGATGTCGGATCGATCCGCAAAGCCACGCAAGGCTACTTCTCAATCAATGCGCGCGATGGCGAGTCGGGCGGCTGGGGCGTTAGCGACACGCCTTATAAGAAGGTTCGTGTGGTCACGACGGTCGATTTCTCCCTCGACTAGGCCAGAATCACATAGAAAGAGCCCGCGCCTCCCCCCTTGCAAGCGCGGGCTCTAACTTACTCAGCCGTAGCGGCTTCGGCAGATCCTTAGAAGCTGGCGCTGAGTGTGAAGACTACCGCGTCATCGACAAAGTCATATGCGCCTACTGGGATGTCTCCCTCAGCCCCAGTATATGCAATCCCGAGCGACAATGGTGTGCCAGGAACCGCCGCTTCGGCACCAATCGACCAGTCAAACGCCTTGCTATCATTGGTGAATGTCAGGAAGCCGTCCGTGTAACCAACGTGGCCGGTCAGCGAGACGGGCGTGCCCGGAAGGCCAACACCCAGATCGGCGTAGACATAGGTATTGTCGGTTCCGCCGAGCGAGTCCTGCTTCGGCGCATAGGCAACGCCGACAGTCGCTTCAGCTGGACCGAATCCGAAACCGACCGAGCCGTAAAATTCGGTGTAGTCGAAATCGCCCGGACCAGCGTCTGGGTAAATGTACTGAATAGCGCCGACATCGATCGAAACACCTTCGGTGACATCACCGCTCCAGCCGCCATAGATGTCGAGCTCGGTGCTGCCGAAACCAACAGTGGTCTCGTCAAGCGATGAAGCCCAAGTACCGATGTAAAAACCCGATTCGTGTGCAACATCGACACCGCCTTGGATGGCGAGCTCGCCACCAGACAGATCGACGCCGCGGAAACGGTATTCGCTCGTCATGGCGACATTGGCCGTAACTTCGATTGGGCCGGATTCTTCTTCCTCATCCTGCGCGAGGGCAGGAGCGGCAGAAAGTGCAGCAAACGCTGCAAGAGTTGCGGCGGTAAGACCGCGAATGGACGTAAGCATAGCCAAATTCCTTGGTTGGTGAACAGTGCTACGTCCCACCTGCAATTTACCGGCCGCCTCTTTTTGATGTGCGATCTCGTGTAAATCTGAAACAAACTTGCCGTGAAATGCTGCGCCGCACAAGAGAATTAAACTGAGTCCGGACAAAGCGGGTATTTGTGTGGACTTTTTGCATCAGATCGGCCGCCGGTAGAGGAAATTACACCGATTGCGGCCTGCCCTTTCTATCCCTATGTCCCGCAACACTATTCGAGACGCTTACACCACCGCCCTAAGGCCCGATGTTAAAACCGATCCTCAAAATCTTTAACGGCAAGGCCAAAAAGAAGCGCGCCCGCGTGCCCGATGGTGAACGACTCTATGTCATTGGCGACATTCATGGCCGCCTAGACCTGTTCGAGGCTTTGGTGCGTGCGATAGAGGAGGATGACAAGCAATCTGGCGCAGCCAATACAACCATCATCCTGCTTGGCGATCTAGTTGATCGCGGCCCGCAAAGCGCTGGCGTCATTCAATTGGCGCAGCTCTGGGAAGAATATCGCGATATCCGTTACCTTTTCGGTAATCACGAAGAGATGTTCCTCGATTCATTCGATGATCTGGAAGTCATGCGCCATTTCCTGAAGCATGGCGGCCGCGAAACAATCTTGAGCTACGGCGTGAGCGAAAAGGAGTTCAACAATTCTTCGACCGAAGAGCTGCAGAAGCTAATAAAGAAGAAGGTCCCCAAGAGCGATCGCAAGTTCCTCAAGCGGTTTGAAGATATGATCATCATTGGCGACTATGTGTTCGTCCATGCAGGGATCAATCCAAACCGCTCACTCGATGAGCAGAAGCCGCGGGAATTGCGCTGGATTCGGGACAAATTCCTCGATCATAAGGATCGGCATTCACACATCGTGGTCCACGGGCACACTATCACTGAAGAGATTGAAGAACGGAAGAACCGCATCGGTATCGATACCGGTGCCTACAAATTTGGCACATTGACCGCGCTGGTCCTAGAAGGCGACACAAGGCGCTATATGCAGGCGGTCGCAAAGAAGAAAAAAGGCGGCGCCAAGATCGTCCATTTGCAAGCGCAGGATGAAGGCCGAACATGAAGGATAAACAGCCATGAAAATCGCAATGGTCGGATCGGGCTATGTCGGCCTCGTCTCGGGCGCATGTTTCGCCGATTTCGGGCATGACGTGGTCTGCATCGACAAGGATCAGACGAAGATCGACCGCCTGCACGAAGGCGTGATGCCCATTTACGAGCCGGGTCTAGCCGAACTCGTTGGCGCAAATGTCAAAGCGGGCCGACTGTCTTTCACCACCGATCTGGCCGAAGGGATTGATGGCGCTTCAGCGATTTTCATTGCGGTCGGCACGCCGAGCCGCCGGGGCGATGGCCATGCCGATCTCTCCTTCGTCTATGCCGTTGCGGAGGAAGTCGGCGCAAACCTGGCAAATGATGCGGTTGTTGTGACCAAATCCACTGTGCCTGTAGGGACTGGAGACGAAGTCGAGCGGATCCTCGGCGACAGCGGCACATCGCATCAGGTCGCAGTCGTCTCCAATCCGGAGTTCCTGCGAGAAGGCGCGGCTATTGGCGATTTTAAACGCCCCGACCGGATAGTGATCGGTGCCGAAAGCGAGTTTGGCCGCGAGATTATGCGCGAAGTCTATCGCCCGCTCTTCCTTAACGAATCGCCGATCCTGTTCACTAGCCGCCGCAGCGCCGAGCTAATCAAATACGCCGCCAATGCATTCCTCGCGACCAAAATCACTTTCATCAATGAAATGGCTGATCTGTGCGAGAAAGTGGGTGCAAACGTGCAGGATGTCAGCCGCGGAATCGGCAGCGATGGGCGGATTGGGCCGAAATTCCTCAACGCTGGCCCGGGCTATGGCGGATCATGCTTCCCCAAAGATACGCTGGCGCTTCTCAAAACCGCAGAGGATTACGAAAGCCCCGTTCGCATCGTCGAAGCTGTGGTCAAAACCAATGAGACACGCAAACGCGCCATGGGCCGCAAGGTCGTTGATGCGCTGGGCGGTCCGGATGAAGCTCGCGGCAAGAGTGTCGCGCTGCTTGGCCTGACATTCAAACCGAATACAGACGATATGCGCGACAGCCCCGCGATTGCCATTGCCCAGACACTGCATGATGCAGGCGTGAGCGTAGCTGCCTATGATCCGGAAGGGATGGAAGTGGCGGCCCCGCTAATGCCTGAAGTCGCAATGAAGGAGAGCCCCTATGCCGCTATCGAAGGTGCGGATGCGATTGCCATTGTGACCGAATGGGACGCTTTCCGTGCACTCGACCTTGGCCGTGTAAAAGAACTCGCCAACGCACCAGTCCTGATTGACCTGCGCAATATCTATCAGCCGGATGATGTTCGCGCAGCGGGCTTTGAATATTCCAGTATCGGCCGGGCTTAGAACCCTAGCCAGTGCTGGCGGTCAGAGCGGCCGCTTAACTTTCTAAGACAGCTAAACGCGACCATCAGCGTCGATAGGCCGGTTGCAACGGCAATAGCGAAATGCTCCTGGCCGCCTTTGAAGTAGATCGCCAGCATTGCCCACAAAATCACCACCGAGTACCAAGGGTTGCCGCGCGCTCCTGTCGCTGCCGCCGAGCCGATCAGGCCGGCCACGAGAACTATTGCAGCTGCGAGCATCGGGTAGGAACTACCTGCACCGACACCGTGATATTTAAGCGCAGCCGTGATGTTCACGGTCGATGCGACAGTCAACCACGCCGCCAACGCACTAAAGGTCAGCGCGGTGATCCATCGTTCGCCTTTCGTGAACGGCTTTTCCCAAGCCACCAGAGCCCGCAATGTTGCAAGCAGGCAGACCAAGGAGAACAAGATAATGAGCGCCGAAATGAAAGTCAGATTGTAAAACTGGGTGTAGGTCGCCCACAATCCATTCGCTGCCGTTGCACCCGCAGTATACCAACCGATGCTGGCCACCAATGGATTGTCACGCTGGCCTGGCAGCGCTTGCCACACCGCGTAAATAGCGCAACCTAGGAACAGCGGCCCCCAAATCGCAAATGCCCATCCAGAGGGAACCACAAGCGTTCTGATTGCATCGGAACGTTGACCGATTGGCTCGCCCAAGCCGAAATTAGGCAGGAAGGTAGCTCCAATCTGCCAAATGACGGCAAGGACAATGGCGAGAATCTGGAGGGTGCTTCGCGTAGTTGGTGCTGATGTTTGCATAGGGTCGGAACCGACTGCAAAGGCGTCGGTTCCGCGAAATTAGGATCCGATAAGGAAATCAGCGAAGTCCGGCGCCTGCATCTCCTCGGCAAAACGGCTGAACTGCCACGGATACGAGGCTACCCTACCCTGCTTGTCGAAGTACCAGCTGTCACAGCCCGATACCCAGATTGTGCCATTCATCGCCTCACGCAGTTCAGCATTATAGGCCTCAGTCACAGCCGCTTTCGGCTCAACGGTGACACCCGAACTCGCGTGCTCGATCAGCGATACGACATATTTTGCCTGAAGCTCGGCTGTCATCAGGTAGGAGAAATTGCCTATCGGACTGTTTGGCCCGCCGATCATAAACCAGTTGGGAAAACCCGGAACTGCAACCGAACGGTAGGCATAGTTCCCGTCGGCCCATTCGTCCGCCAGCACGCGGCCATCGCGCCCGGCAATATGCATCGGATGGCAGAGACTGTGGGCATGAAACCCGGTGGCGTAGATCAGGTAGTCGAGTTCGTGCAGTGTGCCGTCCTCCATCCGCACGCCTTGGGGTTCAATCTTGCTGATTGCTCCTGTCTCCAGCGTCGCGTTTGGCCGCTGGATTGCCGCGTAGAACCCGTCCGACAGCACCAGCCGCTTGCAGCCGACTTTATAATCGGGCGTCAGTTTTGCGCGCAGGTCCGGATCAGCAATGCTGGCGCGCAAATTCTCTTCGCACGCTTCAACCATATGGTCATAAGCTTCGGGATTGTGGCCGGACACCGCATCGCCAAAAACTTCGTTAAACCGGCTGGCGAGGTAGTGATAATAACCGTCCATCTTGGCCGGATCATCGCGGTATTCCTTCCGTTTTTCCTCGGCAATCGGATGGTTGGGCAGCGGCATAATCCACTGTGCTGTGCGCTGGAATAGCGTCAGCGTTCCGGCAATCTCCGCCAGTGCACACGTCAATTGTGTACCGGTCGAACCACTGCCGATGATACCAACCCGCTTGCCGGTCAGGTCGACGCTGTCATCCCAGCGGGCTGAATGGCAGGAACCGCCCGCAAAGCTATCGAGCCCTTCGATATCCGGCATTTTAGGATGGTGCAGCGCACCGCTTGCAGAGATGACCGCATCGAAGCGCCCTTGCGGTCCTTTGCTGGTGGTCACGTCCCAACCACCATCGGCGAATTTCGCTTCAATCACTTCATGGCCGAATGCGATTTTCGGGAACGTGCCGATTTGCTTGGCCACATCGCGCATATAGCCTTGGATTTCAGCACCGGGAGAGCAGCGCCGTGTCCATTCGGCGTTAGGCGCAAAGGTGAAGCGATAGAGATGCGAGGGAACATCACAGGCCACGCCGGGATAGCGATTATCACGCCACGTCCCGCCTAGATCGTCACTCTTCTCAAACAGCGTGAAGTCGGTGATGCTTGCCTGTTTTAAGTAGTAGGCCGCAGCGATCCCCGAAGCGCCAGATCCTATGATCGCGACACGCATCAGCCTGATTTCTCATACAGCAGCTTTGCAACCCAAACCGCCGCGATCGCACCGGCAAACTGCGCAGCGACAAAGCCCGCCACATCAACCGGAGCAATCCCGGCAAAAGTGTTGCTGAGGCTGCGCGCGACCGTGATCGCAGGATTGGCAAAGCTGGTCGATGAAGTGAACCAATAAGCAGCACTGATATAGAGGCCCACAGAGGCGGGCACCCACGCAACGTTCACTCTGATCGTCCCCAGAATGGTCAGAACCAATCCGAATGTCGCAATAAACTCGCCCAGCCATTGCCCCGTGCCGGTGCGCGGCTTGAGCGAATATTGAATCAGCGGCTGGTCGAACATCACATGAGCCGCCCACACGCCGATGATCCCGGCGACCAATTGGACTAAGACAAACAGGAGCGCTTCCTTGGTCGCAATCTCTCCGCGTATCCGGAACGCCAGCGTCACCGCCGGATTGAAATGCGCGCCCGATATTGGCCCCAGCATGGCGATCAGCACCGACAAGATCGCGCCGGTTGCCAACGTGTTACCAAGCAGAGCAATCGCGACATTTCCGCCAGCAAGCGTCTCGGCCATAATGCCTGAGCCGATTACACAGGCGAAAAGGAAGAAGCTGCCAATCGCTTCCGCCAACAGTCTTCGACTCATTGTCTTTCCCTTCACAACTCAATTGCCGATGACAGAGTTGGCCGGAGTAGGAAAGTACCAGGGAGCCTGTAAGCCGGGTTCTGTCTTGCGGGTGGTTTCCCGAAGGACCCGATCCGCAAGGGCAGCCATTCCTCTAGGCTACGGATTGCTTCGCAGCTCAAGCAGCCAACCCGGGCGGTCGATGCGAAACGCATCTGCTGATTACTCAGCGCGCCGCCCCTATTTGGCCTTGCTCCGGGTGGGGTTTACCATGCCGTTTCCGTTGCCGGTCACGCGGTGCGCTCTTACCGCACCCTTTCACCCTTACCTCTAAGAGAGGCGGTTTGCTCTCTGTGGCACTGTCCCTTGACCTCGCCATCTTGCGATATTGAAGCCCGGCGGGCGTTACCCGCCACCCTTGTTTCGTGGAGCCCGGACTTTCCTCGGTATCCTAAGATAACGCGGCTGCCCGGCCCCCTGGCAGCTCGCTATCTAGCGGCTCCGCGGTCGCGATCAAGCAGCAACTGGAACAGGATCGCACAGATTTCTCCGTCCACTTGCCCATCCATCTTGTGCGGGCGCCAGCGGCGTTGGAATGCTTCGACCGCTTTGGTGCTGTCAGTAATGTCATAGCCATAGCGTTCCAGCGCGAGAAAGAAGGCCCCGTCATTGTCGAACGGATTGCCCAGCTGGATCTTTGGAACAGCGGTTGCGAGTCCGTAATCCGCCAGCCGGTCCCATGGGAAAAGTTCGCCCGGATCGGTCTTGCGCGCGGGGGCAACATCGGAATGGCCTACGACATTGGCTTTGGCGATATCGTATGTCTGCACAATCCGGTGAAGCAGCGGGACTAAAGCCTCAATCTGCGCATCTTCGAACGGGCGATAGCCTAAGCCATGTCCCGGATGATCGAGTTCGATCCCGATACTGGCCGAGTTAACATCTTTGGTCCCGCGCCAGAACGACGCACCGGCATGCCAAGCGCGCTTTTCCTCGGGTACGAGCAGCGTCACTTCGCCTTCTTCCGAAATCAGATAATGCGCGCTCACGCTCGCTTCCGGATCGCAGAGCCGCTCCAACGCGGTCTCTACCGGCTTCATCTCGGTATAATGCAACACGACCATCGAAATCGGCAATTTTCGCTCATTACAATTGGGCGATAACCGCGTGTGATGAACGAGCTCGTCTGCCATATTATCTTACCCAATAAGACCCTCTGGCTGGGGCAGCACTGCGCCCAGAACCAGCGCATCATCGCCCAGCTGATATTGCAAACCGCCGCCCGCTTTCTTGGCCAGCTGTGCAATCATATAGGCCGGCGCTGTACGGCTACTCAGTTCGTCGGCAGGTAAATCGCCTTGCAGCGCGTGCCCGATGGACTCGTCAAACGCGATCTTGTCGCCAGCGGCGCGAACAACGATTTCTGTATTCCCGCCGGTCATTTCCGCACCAATATCCAAAGTGCCGCCGCGAATAAGTGCGTCGAGAGCGATATGCGCGAGGTTCAGCAACACCTTCACCGCGTCCTTGGGAAGCTTCGCAGCGTCCATCGCCCAATTGGCTTCAACGCGCTTGGCATCGCCGATCAGCGCATCAATCACGGCCTTCGGTTCAGCCACCTCCACCATTTCGCCAAAGCCACCAGCCGCGCCAAATGCCAAGCGGAAAAATTTGAGTTTATCAGTGCTGGCCTTTGCGCTTTGTTCGAGCAAATCCATGCATTGCTTACGCATCGCCGGATCATGCTCGTCGGCGAGCAATTCCAAACCATTGCTCATCGCGCCCACAGGGCTAAGCAAGTCATGGCACAGCCGCGAGCAGAGCAATGCGGCAAGATCGGGAGACGGATTATCAGTCATTTACGGTTGCAAATCCTACAGGATGGAACACATGGAACACTGTCTTAGGGCAAATTTACCATAGCGCCACCCGCTGCGTCGAAACGAGTATTTTTCGCGAATAGCAGATGCCGCTCATGACGGTGATATTAGTCTTCTACGACCTCGTAGGAAAGCGGTTTGAAGCCCACGGGACCATCGCGCCAGAAGCGGATTTTGTCGCACCCTATTATCGCCCAGACCTTATCATCGCCCGCGGCTGAGGCCTGATCGGTTTTGGAAGGTTCTGGCAGTCCCTTGGGGTGAGAATGATAGTAGCCGATGACGTTCGGGCCGCCCTCGCGTTCGATCTTGTAGGCCGCGATGAGGGTAGCGGGGTCAATCTCGAAATGGGTTTCGGGTGTGGGATGGACGTTTGTGGCGGGTTGAATTTGGGCGATTTCACCGGCTGCGCCCAAGAGGATACCGCAGCATTCGTTTGGGTGCGTTTTGTTGGCCTCATTTCGAAGCGCCTCGATAAGATCACTTGAGATGTTCAACGTCATCGACCATCGCTTTAGCATGAGCGAGAGTGAAGTCATTACCGGAACCGTCGCCACATCCGGCCGCTTAGACAAAGCGCTAGCCGAAGCATCCGGCCTGTCGCGAGAGCGGGTCAAAGCGCTGATGGCCGAAGGCGCGGTTACAGTGGACGGTAGCCCCGCCATCAATCCTTCCGCCAAGGCTCAGTCAGGCAGCACGTTCATCATCACCGTTCCGCCTGCTGCCGAGGCAGAAGCGCAACCCCAGGACATCCCGCTAGAGATCGCGTTCGAGGATGAGCATCTGATCGTCGTCAACAAACCTGCGGGCATGGTCGTGCACCCAGCCGCAGGAAATCCTGACGGAACACTGGTCAATGCTTTGCTCCACCATTGTAAAGGGCAGTTATCCGGGATCGGCGGAGTTGCCCGCCCCGGCATCGTGCACCGGATTGATAAGGATACTTCTGGTTTGCTGGTTGTAGCAAAATCTACTGCTGCGCATGAGGGGCTGGCCGCCCAGTTAGCAGACCATTCGATCAAACGCCGCTATCATGCGGTGTGCGGCGGGCATCCCAACCCCGCCAGCGGAACGATCAAAGCACGCATTGGCCGGTCGGGTCAGAACCGCAAAAAAATGGCAGTTCTGCCCGACACATCATCACGCGGAAAACATGCAGTCACGCATTTCAAAACCATCGAAAAGCTCAATCATTGCAGCCTGATAGAGTGCAGGTTGGAAACGGGGCGGACACACCAGATACGGGTTCACCTTGGGTCAATCGGTCATGCGCTATTAGGGGATCCAACATATGGACGAACTCCAGCGAAATTGAGAGCGATTCTGAAGGAACTGGGCTTTGCCAGGCAGGCGCTGCACGCGGCGTCTTTGGGCTTCGACCACCCGATAACGGGCGAATTTGTCGAGTTTCAGACCGAAATTCCGGCCGATATGCGGGAACTTATCGACGAAACCGCACGTTCTGATCGATGAATAGCACTGCAAATCGTGCAAAGTGCGTCTATATGTAACCAAGCGGCCCGAAATAACGGATGCTCTTAGAGGTCCGGAAAACAGAGGCTGGCGAAGAAAGGTTAGGGAAATGAGTAACGTAACGACCAAAGTCCCGGCATTAGGCGGCGAGCAAAGCCTCAATCGCTATCTGTCGGAAATCAAGAAATTCCCCGTATTGACCGCCGAGCAGGAATATATGCTCGCCAAGCGTTATGCGGAACATGAAGATCCCGAAGCAGCCGCACAATTGGTGACCAGTCACCTTCGCCTTGTCGCGAAAATCGCGATGGGTTACCGCGGCTACGGCCTCCCTGTTTCTGACCTCATTTCAGAGGGCAATGTCGGGTTGATGCAGGGCGTCAAGAAATTCGAACCCGAGCGCGGCTTCCGCCTTGCTACCTACGCAATGTGGTGGATCAAGGCGAGCATGCAGGAATTTATTCTGCGCAGCTGGTCGCTCGTGAAAATGGGTACCACTGCGGCTCAGAAAAAGCTGTTCTTCAACCTTCGCCGGATGAAGAAAGAGCTTGAGGCCTACGAAGATAGCGACCTGCATCCCGATGACGTGACCAAGATCGCAACCGATCTCGGCGTGCCGGAGCAGGAAGTCATCAACATGAACCGCCGGATGATGATGGGCGGCGACGGCTCGCTCAACACCAAAATGCGCGGTGACGAGGAAGATGGCGGCCAGTGGCAAGATTGGCTGGTGGACGACTCGCCTCTGCAGGACGAAACTGTGGCTGACGCTGAAGAAGCGGAAGTCCGGCACGAAATGCTCGGCGAAGCGATGGAAAGTCTGAATGACCGCGAGAAGCACATTCTGACCGAACGCCGCCTGACCGAAAACCCGCAAACGCTCGAGGAGCTATCGCAGGTTTACGAAGTCAGCCGCGAACGCATCCGCCAGATTGAAGTGCGGGCGTTCGAAAAACTGCAGAAAGCGATGAAGACCATTGCTGGTGAGCGGTTTATGCCGACGGCAGCGTAACGCCAGAAAACCGGCGCAATCACCAAGCCCCCGCCAACAGCAATGTTGGCGGGGTTTTTGTTTATCGGCCGAGCATTGCACGCTATGCTTGTTGTAAATGACCCGCCTTTTCAAAATCCTCGTAAAGATCATACTGTGGTTCATAGGCCTCAGCCTTGCCTTTGTGCTGCTGTTTAAATTTGTGCCGCCGCCAGTCACCGCGACGATGGTGATGAATGGCGACGGGATTACCAAGGATTGGGAATCGCTTTCCAATATCGATCGCAATCTGGTCAGTGCCGTGATTGCTGGTGAGGACAGCAAGTTTTGCAGCCATAACGGTTTCGACCGCGAAGCTATCGAGAAAGCAATCAAGCGTAATGCACAGGGCGGGCGTATCCGCGGCGGCTCCACAATCAGCCAGCAAACCGCCAAGAATGTCTTCCTGTGGCAAGGCGGCGGTTATGTCCGCAAAGGGTTTGAAGCGTGGTTTACTTTCCTGATCGAGAATATCTGGGGCAAGCGGCGCATCATGGAGGTCTATCTCAACGTCGCCGAGACAGGGATTGGAACCTACGGTGCGGAGGCGGGCGCACAGCGTTACTTCGGTCACTCCGCCGCGCGTCTGACCAAGAGCGAGGCAGCGCGCATGGCCGCAGCCCTGCCCTTGCCGCAAAAGCGCTCTGTCACCAACCCGACCGGCTTCACGCGCAAATATGGTAACACCATCGCTGCGCGGATTGATGTGGTAAGGCGTGACGCGCTCGATGCCTGCGTCTATGACTGACGACAATGGGCGCCCGAGACTTACATAACCATACACATCATATCGAACACGGGCACGACCATGGGCACGGCCACGGACATGCGGGCCATTCGCACGTGCCCGCCGACTTCGGCCGCGCCTTTGCCATCGGGATCGTCCTCAACACAGCCTTTGTCATTGTCGAGGCGACCTACGGTTTCCTGTCCGGTTCAATGGCACTGGTTGCCGACGCCGGGCATAATCTATCGGATGTGCTGGCGCTGCTTGTGGCTTGGGGTGCGAGCATCGCAGCGAAGCGCGCGCCGACCACACGCTTCACTTACGGCTATAAGAGCTCCACGATCCTTGCCGCGCTGGCCAATGCCGCATTGCTGCTGATTGCCATTGGGGCGATTTTCTACGAGACATTGCACCGGATGACCGATCCGCAACCGATCGAGGGAATGACGGTTGTGATCGTTGCCAGCATCGGCATCGCGATCAACGCCTTCACCGCGCTGCTGTTTATGAAAGGCAGCAAAGACGATCTGAATATTCGCGGCGCCTATCTGCACATGGCCGCCGATGCGCTGGTGTCTGCGGGCGTTGTGCTGGCCGGTCTGGCGATAATCTGGACGGGAGCGCTGTGGATCGATCCGGCGGTAAGCCTAATCATCGTCGCGGTGATCGCTTGGGGCACATGGGGCCTATTGAAAGACAGTGTAAAGATGGGCCTGCTCGGCGTGCCCGAGGGTATTTCCGAGGCCGACGTCCGCACATATCTCTCGGGCCTTGCTGGCGTAAATGAAGTGCACGAGCTACATATCTGGCCGATGAGCACGACTGAGACCGCCCTGACCGCGCATCTGGTGATGCCTGCGGGTCATCCCGGTGATGTTTTTCTTCACGATATTGCGCGCCAGTTGAACCATCACCACCAGATCAATCACGCGACCATCCAGATCGAACAGTCGCGCGAATGTGCCCAGCACGGCTCCGCCTGTTTTGGAGCTGATGCAACGTGAACGCCGCCGACGCCGCCCGCGAAGAACTCAACGCTGCGATGAAGCGTCTTGCGGATGGTGACCGTTCGGCATTGGAATTTATCTATCAGGCAACTTCGGCGAAACTATTTGGCATCTGTCTCCGTATCTTGGGGGAGCGAAATGAAGCCGAGGACGCATTGCAGGATGTCTATATAAATCTGTGGCGTAGCGCAGACCGCTATGATCCCGACCGCGCCAGTCCGATTAGCTGGCTGGCGATCTTGGCGCGCAACCGCGCGATAGACCGCTTGCGGACGGGCAAGGTTCAGCGCGGCGCTGTGCCGGTTGATGAAGCGATGGAAATCACGGACAATGCTCCGCTCGCCGATGCCATGCTAGAAACCGAGCAACGCGATGCGAAGATCCACCATTGCTTGGGTGAACTCGAACAACGACAGCAGGATGCAATCCGCACCGCCTTCTTCAACGGCGCGACCTATGCGCAACTGGCCGAAGCCCGCGATGTTCCGCTAGGAACGATGAAAAGCTGGGTCCGCCGAGGCCTCGCCAAATTGAAAAGGTGTCTCGAAATATGAGCGCTCCAAAACTGACAGAGAGGGAACGTCTTGCCGCCGAGTACGCATTGCGCCTGCTCGAAGGTGAGGAGTTGCTACAGGCACGCGGACTGATGGCGAGCGATCCGGCGTTTGCTGCTGAAGTCGCTGTGTGGGAAGAGAAACTCAGCCATTTGCAGGCTGCACAACCCGATCTGGTACCCGGTCCGGAACTTTGGGCGCGGATCGAAACCGAAATCGCAGGCAGGCCGGTTGCGGGCAACGATAATGTCGTCTCGCTTCAGAAGCGCGTGCGAAACTGGCAATTTGCCAGCATGTTCTCCGCCGCTGCCGCGATTGCTCTCGCCTTCTTTGCATTCCCGGCCATTCTGGGAACCGGCGAAGAACCGGCGCAGCCTGACGCGCCGCTGATGGCCAATATTCCAATCGCCGACACACCGTTAAGGCTGGCCGTTACATACTTGCCCGAGCGCGAAGAGATTCTGGTTTCTGCGAGCGGCCTTACGGCGGACGGCGTGCACGATCATGAATTGTGGCTGGTGGCAGATGATGGCGCAAAAACGCTTGGCGTAGTGGTCCCGGGCGCAGAACGCCGTGTCGCCGTTGATCCTGCACTGGCATCGCTCATTTCCGACGGCTCGCAGATGGTTCTGACGCGCGAACCATTGGGCGGCGCGCCGAAGGGCGGAGAGGCTGGACCCGTGGTCGCACAGGGGGAATTCACCCAAATATAATTTGCATCCGCTGACCCGCGGGCTGCGTATCTCCATCACAAGCAGGACGGGGCTTGATGAAAAAAGGAGATACACATGTCTAAATTGAAATCACTTAAAGCTCTTGGTCTTGCCGCAACTGCCGCGATTGCCGGTGGCGCAGCTCTCACCGCGGTGCCGGCAACGGCACATCATCATAAGACTGCCGCTAAGGCCCAGCCTAACATCGTGCAAACCGCGATGAGCACCGGCGTCCATGAAACTCTGGTCGCAGCTGTGCAAGCAGCCGGTCTGGTCGACACTCTATCTGGGCCTGGCCCATTCACGATTTTCGCGCCAACCGATACGGCGTTCGCAAAGCTGCCAGACGGCACAGTCGCGACATTGGTAAAGCCCGAGAATAAGGGCCAACTGACCAGCATCCTGACCTATCATGCAGTCGCCGGTAATGTGAGCGCAGCCGATCTGGTCGCCCTGATCAAGAAGCATGGCGGCAGCGCCACTGTCACCACCCTGTCCGGCGGCACCCTGACTGCGCGCCTCTCCGGCGACACCGTGGTCATCACCGACGCAGCAGGCCACGCGACAGCGGTAACGCAAACCGACGTGAAGACATCGAACGGCGTGATCCACGTAACCGACGGCGTTTTCCTGCCCGGTTGATCGCTTACCCTTCCTGCGCTGCCGATTTTCCCCCAAACACGCAGCGCATAAAGAACCCCGCTCGGCCATTCCTCCGGCCGAGCGGGGTTTTCGTTTTTTGTTTTAGTCCCCCATTCGCCGGTCGCGAGCTATCCGGCTCACTTGGCTACCTCGCATAGGCTCGGGCGGCCGTACAGGTGGCCTTCGGCCGTCTGCGCCTTTGGCTTCGACTCCGGCCTTGCGGTCGGCTGGTCGCCGACCGGATCAGAGCCAGCTATCTATCTTGCTCCTGTTCTTGGTCGCGGCAGCCAGAGGGCGACTGCCCGACGCGCGGTTAGCGCGGAAGCCTAAGCGAGCGGATGCGAGCGCCGGCGTTTGAGGCTAAACAAACTAAGCAGCCTCGTCCTTCTTGGCTTTCTCGCCGCCGACTACGCGGATGGGTTCTTTCGTTCCTTCGACCACATCCTTGTCGATCACGATTTCGGTCACGCCGTCCATATCGGGTAGATCGAACATCGTATCGAGCAAGATACCTTCGACGATTGAACGAAGTCCGCGCGCACCGGTCTTGCGTTCGATGGCTTTCTTCGCAATCATTTCGAGAGCGTCTTGCTTGAAGGTCAGTTCGACATCTTCAAGTTCGAACATCTTGGCATATTGCTTGACCAGTGCATTCTTCGGCTCGCTGAGGATTTCCACCAGCGCACCAATATCCAGATCACGCAAAGTCGCGATAACCGGCAAACGGCCGACAAATTCAGGGATCAGGCCGAATTTCAGCAGATCTTCGGGCTCGCATTTTTCGAGCAATTCGCCGATGCGGCGTTTGTCCGGATCGGCAACATGCGCGCCGAAACCGATGCTGCGCTTCTGCAGACGGTCAGCGATAACTTTCTCAAGACCGGCAAACGCACCGCCACAGATGAACAGGATGTTCGTGGTGTCGACTTGCAGGAATTCCTGCTGCGGATGCTTGCGCCCGCCCTGCGGCGGAACGGAAGCAGTGGTGCCTTCCATCAGTTTCAACAGAGCCTGCTGCACGCCCTCACCCGACACATCGCGGGTGATTGATGGGTTTTCTGCCTTGCGGGTAATCTTGTCGATTTCATCGATGTAGACGATGCCGTGCTGCGCCTTGTCGACATTATAGTCGCTGGATTGCAGCAGCTTGAGAATGATATTTTCGACGTCTTCGCCGACATAGCCCGCTTCGGTCAGTGTGGTCGCGTCAGCCATTGTGAAAGGTACATCGAAGGTGCGCGCCAACGTCTGCGCGAGCAAAGTCTTACCGCAGCCGGTTGGACCGACGAGCAAGATATTCGATTTTGCCAGCTCCACCTCGCCCGATTTGCCACCGTGCTTGAGCCGCTTATAGTGGTTGTGGACCGCGACGGAGAGGACGCGCTTGGCGCGGTCTTGGCCGATCACATAATCGTTGAGCGTGGTGAAGATATCCATCGGCGTCGGCACATCGCCGTCACCCTTGCCGCCAGCGATGCCGGCTTTGGTTTCTTCCCGAATGATATCGTTGCACAGCTCGACGCATTCGTCGCAAATGAACACGGTTGGTCCCGCGATCAGTTTGCGCACTTCATGCTGCGACTTACCGCAGAAGCTGCAATAGAGTGTGCTTTTGGAATCAGTTCCGCTCAATTTCGTCATATCCCGTCTTCCCGAGTCCATCCTGCCCAACGGGGGCAAGAGGATTCGACCGACTGTAAAGCCGGATAATTGATAATCAACCAGCCATCGCTAGCAGACACCCCTTACAGGTACCTGAAGCGACAGGGTTGCTGAAATGCTACAGTTAACGTCCCGCACTGGGGCGAAACTTACACAAACTTGCCCTAGTGAGGGCGACATAAACTTTACTCGGGTGCGCCGCCGCTGCCCTTCTCATCATCCGATTCTTCGCCTTCGGGGCGTGTTTCGAAGACTTTATCGACCAAGCCGAACTTCATCGCTTCGTCGGCCTCAAGGAAAGTATCGCGGTCCATCGCCTTTTCAATTTCGGACAATTTCTTGCCGGTATATTTGACGTAGAGATCGTTCATGCTCTTCTTGATCCGCAGAATCTCGCGGGCCTGAATTTCGATATCCGAGGCCATACCGCGCGCACCGCCCGAAGGCTGGTGGATCATGATCCGGCTGTTCGGCAGCGCCACGCGCATACCCGGCTCACCCGCTGCGAGCAGGAAGCTGCCCATCGATGCGGCCTGCCCCATACATACGGTCGACACACGCGGCTTGATGTATTGCATCGTGTCATGGATCGCCATGCCAGCCGTCACCACGCCGCCGGGCGAGTTGATATACATGCTGATCGGCTTGGAAGGGTTCTCGCTTTCCAGGAACAGCAATTGCGCGGTAATCAGCGAGGCCATGCCGTCTTCGACCTGACCGGTCACAAACACGATCCGTTCGCGCAGCAGGCGGCTGAAGATATCGAAGCTGCGTTCGCCGCGGCTTGTTTGTTCGACCACCATCGGAACCAGCGCGCCGGTTAGTGGGTCACGGGAAAACTGGCCTTGCGTGCCGTAGGTGTCGCCAAGCTGCTCTGAGACGTCGATCATGATATTCCTAACTTCAGTGAATTTTGAACACCTATGTCGCGACTGCCAGCGCGATGTTCAAGGGCGTTAACCCTTCGCGCGAAAATGGCTGTTGATGGAACCGAGTAATTCAGCTGAAACTCCGTTCGTCTACAGCGGTAAACGGCACATCTCTTGTTGCCTGGGGTTAATGGTGTTTATCGTGGAATTTGATCCACCTGTCGAAGCTAACTGTTGTTCAAAACTCACCAATTGCACAAGGCACGTGGGAGGACTGAAAATCATGGACGGCAATACCGCTTTATTGCGCCTGACATCATCCCTGCTGGCAGGCACCGCCTTGTGGACGGGAGCCTCACTTGCCGCGCAGGAAAGTGATATCGAGCGAGCCACCAGTGGCACCGAGAGCGCTGCGGCACCGGCCGGACCAAATGTAAGCACCACCGGCACCGGCGGAACTTCCTATATGCCTGAATATTTCGCGCAGTTCGCTCCGCGCAACGCGCTTGACATGCTGCGGGAAGTTCCCGGCTTCAATATTCAGGGAGGTAACGGTGGCAGCCGCGGCCTCGGTCAGGCAGACGAGAATGTGCTCATCAATGGCAAACGCCTGTCGAGCAAGTCCGATAGCGCAAGCGACCAACTGGCGCGCATCCCGGCTGACAAAGTCGTCAGAATCGAAATTGTTGACGGGACCACGCTCGACATACCCGGCCTCACCGGACAAGTTGCCAACATATTCACTTCGGGCGGCGGCCTATCGGGCCAGTTTGAATGGCGCGGAGGTTTCCGGCCTCTAACCGACCGGCAAGAATATTTTGGCGGTGAAGCATCAATTTCCGGAGCGCTCGGCAAGCTCGGCTATACTCTCGCATTCGAAATGACCAATAACCGCTTCGGCGGCGTCGGCACGGGCTTGATCAGCGACGCGAACGGCACATTGATCGAGACACAGGACTTCTACTCCCCCGGTGCATTTGACCAACCATCGGTCTCCGCCAATCTGACATATGATTTCAGCGATGAAGTGACCGCTAATCTCAACCTGTCTTACGAGAAAGAGTTTTTTGATCGGAACCAGACCGAGTTCCAATTCGGCCCAAATCTGGTTGATCGCAATGAGCGCAGCGACCGGAAAAATCGCGAAACCGAGTATGAGATCAGTGCCGATATCGAATTCCCGCTCGGTCCCGGCCGTCTGAAACTGATCGGGTTGGAAGGCTTCGAAGGCGGTGTGTTTACCCAGACGCTGGTCACGGAATTTGCCGATGGCTCCGACGATACAGGTAGCCGCTTCATCTCCGACGCGGACGAAGGCGAGCGGATCGGGCGCGCCGAATATAGCTGGAACATGCTCGATGCCGATTGGCAAATCTCGGGCGAAGCAGCGTTCAACCGGCTCGACCGTGTCGCCAGCCTTTTCGAAGTGGTGGATGGCGATTTTGTGGAAATAGCCTTTCCCGAAGGAACCGGCGGCGTGACAGAGGATCGCTACGAAAGCATCCTCAGCGTCAGCAAGCAGATCACCGACCGGCTTGGCTTCCAAACATCCGGTGGCATGGAATTTTCCAACATCAAGCAAACCGGTGCGGCAGCCAATGCGCGCAAATTCAAGCGCCCCAAAGGCTCCGCATCGCTGGCTTGGCGGCCGCAGGATGGTTTGGACATTTCGTTGGAGCTGCGCCGGAGCGTCGGGCAACTCTCCTTCGGCGATGTTCTCGCGCGGGTTTTCCTCGACCAAGGCAACCAGAACGATGGCAATAACGAGCTGGTGCCCGAGCAAAGTTGGGACCTCGATCTCGAGATCAGCAAAAATTTGGGCGCATGGGGCTCGACCACTCTGTCGATCGTCCATCGCCGAATAGAGGACTATATTGATGTCATTCCGCTGACCGGGGGCGGCGAGGCGCGCGGCAATATCGACAAGGCCACACGTACTGATTTCGATTGGAACACCACGCTCAAATTCGATCCGCTGGGTATTCCCGGTGCGCAGGTCGATCTGGAATTCCAGATTGTCGAGACGAATGTCCGCGACCCGTTGGACGGTATTGACCGGCCGTTCTCCGGTCAGCGCAATCAGCGCTACCGCGCCGAGTTCCGCCACGATATTCCGCGCAGCGATATCGCTTATGGCACCAATATCTTTTACTCACGCAACAACCAGTATTTCCGGCGCGGCGAAGTCGGGCGTGAATATGAAGGCCCGACATTCGCCAACATCTTTATCGAACACAAAGACGTCTTCGGTCTGACGGTGAATGCGCAAGCCGGCAATCTGCTGGGCGGTGACGGCTTCTTCGACCGCACCGTCTATGATGGCAGCCGTGATGTCGATCCGGTGCTGTTCGTCGAGAACCGAGTGGCTCGTATCGGACCGATATTCCGCTTTAGCGTAAGCGGCAATTTTTAGGCCGCTGCCAGTCCCGGCGTACCCGCCGCAGCTTTACGTTCCCGCTTTGCCCGGATCTTGTCGATATCGGTCTTGCCGTTGAACAGCAGCCGCGCCCAGCCGAAACGGCGGACCACATATTCGTGGACGACGATCACGGTCAGCGCGGAGGCAGCCGTCAGTAGCGAGAATTCCAGCCAGATCGGCCACTCCACCGGCACCAGCCAGCGCCCGTAAACATAGACCAGGCAATGGTGGAACAGATACATCGACAACGCACAGTCGGCGAGCCATGCGGTGCGCGGTCCGCCGTTGATGAAGTAGCGATGGAAGAATTGCAGGATAAACAGCACGATCGTCCAGATCGCTAACTGGTTCGCGAACAGCATGAACAGCGACAGCAGCTCGCTCTGCTCCGGATTGGCGTAAGGTTGCAGGATCAGCGCCGCAGCCGCCGCATAGGGCATATACCAGCGCCACTTGACCAGTGTGGCCAGAAAGGCCGGAGACAAAGCCGCCATTACCCCGATCACAAAGAATGGGAACTCGCTGACCAGCTTGTACCAGCTTTGGAAGCCGGGGAAGATCAGCTCATATGCGCCGGGCACTTGTCCCGCGACAAGGTAATTCGCGGTGTTCGCGGCGGCCAGCAGCAGCAAGAAGAATGCGAAGGCAGCGCTCGATTTAAACGCCACCGCCAGCCATTCCGGCACTGCAACGGCGCGCCCGCGTAGTCCGGATTCGCGCGGTACAATCTTCTCTATCAATGCCGCGAGGAAGAACATTGGCACCAGGCTGACAAGGAACCACAGATGCAGCGCCCACAAACCGCTGGACCAGACCTCGACGAAGTTCGCACTGCCAATCCAGCCAAACGGGCTTTCACTACCGCCCGCATCGACATAGCGCAGATAAAGCTCGATCATGTTGAGCGTGATCGCGATCGTCACCAGCGGTACGCCCGTGCGCAGCAACCGGTTGAGCAGAAAATCGCCTACCGTTCGCCGGGTCAGTAGCAGAACCGCGAAGAAGCCGCCCACGAAGAAGAAGGTCGGCGTAACAAACAGGTGAAAACCGAAAATCAGCCAATCAAAAAATTCGTGCCGCGCAGTATTGGTTGTGATCCATAGCCGCGCAGGCGCATATACCGTCCCTGCATGCAGCGCGACGGACAAGAACATCAGCACCGACCGCGCACCGTCGATATCATGGTAATGCTTATTCTGCGTAACAGCACTCATCGGATCACTCCGGTACAATTGTTCCGCCCCCCGCAATGTCAGCTAGCCCAAAATCGTAAAATTTGGACAAAAGAGATGGCGCCGTGTCACTTTGGAACGCGGGCTTCGCGTAAAGTTAACCGGGCCGCAGGGAACCACTGCGCCGCTTTTCCGGTTAATACCCCATGGACGCGCGCATTCTGTTCTTTGCGATCTTCGGGCTGGCTCTGATGCTGGCCGTGATGCTGGAGCGAAAACTGTCGCGCAGTCTTATCCCGCTGCCCGTGCTGTATGTCGGGGTTGGCTATCTGTTGTTTTCAATGCCGCTGGGCTTGCCCAATCTCAATCCGGTGGGCGACACGCTCAATGCGATAACGCTCGAATACGTTACCGAATTTATTGTGATCGCTTCGTTGGCGGCTGCCGGAATTGCGATTGACCGGCCGGTAAATTGGAAAAACTGGCGGCAGATATGGCCGCTTCTTCTGATCGCAATGCCTCTCACGATCGCTCTCACCGCATGGCTGGGATGGTGGGCTCTGGGTCTTGCTCCGGCCAGCGCAATCCTGCTCGGTGCAGCGATGGCACCAACCGACCCGGTTCTGGCACGCAGCGTCCAGGTCGGCCCGCCGGGCGACAACGAGCGGCACGATCTGCGCTTCAGTCTGACGGCCGAAGCCGGCCTCAATGACGGGCTTGCATTCCCGTTTACCTATCTTGCGATCGCTGCAATCGGTGCCACGACAATCGGGGGCTGGACGCTGGAATGGTTTGCGCTCGATTTTGTCTGGCGGATTCTGGCGGGTACGGCTGTCGGCTACGGCATCGGCCGATTGGGCGCGTGGTATGTATTCGAACGCGAAGCAGATGGTCCGGCGGACAAGCAGGACGACGGGCCCGAAGTGTATTCCACCAGCGAAGGCCTGATTGTATTGGGCACATTGCTGCTGGCTTACGGTGTGGCAGAACTTGTCGAAGGATACGGATTTATCGCGGTGTTTGTTGGCGCGGTAACCGCACGCCAGCGCGAAAACGCCAGCCGGTACCACAAAATGAGCCACCATTTCATCGACCAGATAGAAAAGATCGTCCTGGTCGCGGTTCTACTGGGTTTTGGCGGGATGCTCGCTGGCGGGATATTGGATGCGCTCACTGTGCCTGCCGCTCTTGTCGGCCTCGCGCTTATCTTCCTGATCCGTCCGGCCAGCGGGGTGCTGTCGGAATCGCTCAGCCCGCTTCCTTGGGCAGGCAAATTTGCCGTCGCATTTCTGGGCATCCGCGGAATGGGATCGATTTATTACATGGCTTATGGCCAGAACCACGGCGACTTTACAGATGTCGATATCCTGTGGGCGACCATTTCCTTCACGATCCTTGTATCAATCGTTGTGCACGGCATCGCATCGGGCCGGGGAATCGAATGGGTCGAAGCGCGCGGCGGACATATTCATTTAGGCGAAAATGAGGCGATGCATTCGCTATCACCCGATGGTGAGAAAACTTTGGAAATAGAATCCGCAAGCGATCAGGCCCGCTAAAAGAAACGGGCGATATGCTCCCGCATACCGCCCGCCGATTGTCCAGAAAGCTGGATTATTTCTTCTTTGCAGCAGCCTTTTTAGCCGGTGCCTTTTTCGCGGCTGGCTTCTTCGCTGGAGCCTTCTTCGCAGCTGGCTTGGCCGGTGCTTTTTTGGCTGGAGCCTTTTTTGCGGCTGCTTTCTTGGCCGGTGCTTTCTCAGCCGGGGCCTTTTTGGCAGCTTCCTTTTTAGGAGCGGCTTTCTTGGCCGGCGCTTTCTTCGCAGGAGCTTTTTTCTTGGCCGCAGGCTTCTTCTTGGCACCCTTCTTCGCGGCTGTTTCCTCGGCCTCTTCGTCTGCTTCGATAGCAGCCTCAAGCTCTTCCTTGGTCACTTCGCGCTCGGTAACGTCGGCCTTCTCGAACAGGAAGTCGACGACCTTGTCCTCATAGAGAGGCGCGCGAAGCTGGGCCGCAGCCATTGGCTCCTGCTGGATGTACTGGATGAAACGCTCGCGATCTTCGTCGCGATATTGCTGGGCCGCCTGCTGGACGAGCATGCTCATTTCCTGCTGGCTGACTTCAACGCCGTTATTCTGGCCGATTTCACTCAGCAGCAGACCAAGACGCACGCGGCGCTCGGCGATGTTGCGGTAATCGTCTTTCTCGGCTTCGATTTCCTTCAGCGCGCCCTCAGGATCTTCGTCCTTCGCGGCTTCTTGCTGAAGCTGGGCCCAGATCTGGTCGAATTCGGCATCGACCATCTTGTTGGGCACATCGAAATCATGTCCAGCGGCGAGCTGATCGAGAAGCTGGCGCTTCATCTGCGTGCGGGTCAGACCGTTGGTCTCTTGTTCCAGCTGACCTTTGAGAAGCTCTTTCAGCTTGTCGAGGCTGTCGAGGCCGAGCGAGGTGGCAAAGTCATCGTCGATTTTGCTTTCGCCTTCGACTTTGACTTGCTTCACCGTGATCGCGAATTGCGCGTCTTTACCGGCGAGGTGCTCTGCCTGATAATCTTCAGGGAAAGTCACGGTGATGGTTTTCTCATCACCGGTTTTCACGCCAGCCAGTTGCTCTTCAAAGCCGGGGATGAATTGGCCTGAACCGATCACCAGCGGCGCGTCTTCTGCTTTGCCGCCTTCAAATTCTTCGCCGTCAATGCTGCCAACAAAATCAATGATCAACTGATCGCCGTCACCGGCCTTCTTCGATTTCGGCGCGTCGTTGTAGCTCTTCTGCTGGTCAGCGATATTCTTGACCGCTTCATCAACCGCCTCGTCGCTCACCGGAACGGTAAGACGCTCAAGCTTCAGACTGTCGATATCAGGCGTGTCGATAACCGGCAGAACTTCCAGCTCCACGGTCAGCTTGGCGTCTTTGCCTTCTTCATACCCTTCTTCGAGGTCGATCACCGGCTGCATCGCAGGGCGCAGCTTCTTTTCTTTCATCAGTTCATCGACTGATTCGCGGATCACATCATTGACGGTTTGCGCGTGTAGCTGCTCGCCGTGCATTTTCTTGACCAGATTCGCAGGCACTTTGCCGGGGCGGAAGCCGGGCATTTTGACCTGCGGGGCAATCTTCTTGACCTCTGCGTCGACCCGGCTGGCGATATCTGCTGCGGGAATGGTCACCGTATAGGCGCGCTGGAGGCCTTTGTTCGTGGTCTCTTTAATTTGCATGATCCGCTATTTAAACCTTTATAAAATCGTATAATTTCGAGCTTTCCGACTTCATTCCCGTGCGCAAATATGGTGCGGGCGAAGGGACTCGAACCCCCACATCGTAAGATACTGGTACCTAAAACCAGCGCGTCTACCAATTCCGCCACGCCCGCACACGAACGAAGCCGCACGCCCACACCTTTTGGCGCGAGACTCGCGAGCAAGGGTGCGCCCTTAAAAGGCCCCGATGAAAAGGGCAAGCACGGTCTGTGGCGTGCAGGGTCTTGCGAGGCACACAATGTCCGACTATCGGGCGCACATGAGTGATGAAAACACCCCAGAAAGCCCAGAGACACCCGCTGCAGCCGGACCAGACGTGCCGCCCGATCACATCTGTGTGAACCCGCGCAGCAAGTTCTTTGACGGCGATAAGCTACAGCGCGGCATCGGCATCCGGTTCAAAGGCCGGGAGCGCACCGATATCGAAGAATACAGCATCTCCGAAGGCTGGGTCCGCGTGCAAGCGGGCAAGACGCTGGACCGTAAAGGCCAGCCTCTGACGATCAAGCTGAAAGGCGAAGTCGAGGCGTGGTACGAAGATCTGGGCGACGAGCCGCCCGTGGCGAAAGCCTAACCGGCTTTCGCTGGTTTATTTGTTTAGCTTCAAGCGCCAGCGTGGACATCCGTCCACTTGGCTGCGCCTAACGGCGGCGCGCGGTCGCGCTCTGGCTGCCGCGACCAGGAACACGCGCTTCGATAGACAGCTGGCACCAAGAACCTTGGTCGCGGCAGCCAAAGGGCCGACCGGCCCGCCCGAGCGTTAGCGAGGACAGCCAAGCTGGCCGGATGGCCAGCGCCCGGCGACTGAGGGTCCAAAACAAACAGACTCTCTCAATCGTAGAGCGAAACAGCTGCTTTTACGCGATCATTCACATTACCGTGCTGCACGCGCGTCATCTGTACCGTAGGACGCGGCGCTCTGTGCGATGCCACACGCTGGGCCGGCTTGGCTGACAGGCTGGCAAATGCGCTTGCAAAGGCACGCGAAGGCTTGCGCGATACCGGGTTCGCGGCAGGCGCACGGGCGATCTGCGTCCGAGGCTTTGGCGCACTGAAAGACGGCCTCTCGAAATTTGGCGCCGTGTCCGAGTAAATAAAGCCATGGATCGGCCATGCAGTTTTGCCCAGTGCCTGTATCGGGTGATACCATACGCGGACTTCGCTCCAGTCATTACCCGGCGATACGTCCACCGCGCGCACATCGTTCTCGATCTGGCCGCGGCGTCCATTGATTGGCGACCAATTGGAGTGCCGCAGCAAAATGGTGCGGCTGTTCACGATCTTGCTGACCGCAGCCACGTGGCCCAGCTGCATATTGCCGTGCGGTTCAAACGCCATCACCGCGCCTACTTTAGGGCGATTGCCGCGCTTGAACCTACCTTCGGCCTGCTTCCACCAAGTGTATGCATCGCCGTATATGTTGATGCCCGAAACTTCGCGGGCATAGGGTACACATTGTAGATAGGGCGGCAATTCGCGCGATTGGTTGATACTTTCGCGAGCTTCGGCTCTGCTCGCCGTGATAGTTATGGTTCCGACAAGCGCAGCAGCGGCAATAAGGGGTGTAAAGCGGTGTAGCATGCCGTCCCTAATGCTGTGTTAGGGTTGCAACCACCCTGCCGGACACGGTTAACCAGAAATAACCATGAATATTCGTGGCACGCGCAAATACGCTTGGGCCCTGTCACTCAAACCTTGCCATTCGCGGTATTAACCGCCACCTGCGGCGCATTATGCTTCCGCAAGTCATCATTATTGGCCGGCCCAATGTCGGCAAGAGCACGCTGTTCAACCGCTTGGTTGGGAAGAAGCTCGCGCTTGTCGACGATCAGCCAGGCGTGACGCGCGACCGCCGCAGCGGTGATGCGGAGATCGCCGGATTGAAATTCGAAGTCGTCGACACCGCAGGGTGGGAAGATGACGATCCCGACACACTGCCCGGCAGAATGCGCAAACAGACCGAAGTCAGCCTTGTCGGGGCCGATGCTGCGATGATGGTGATTGATGCCCGCGCCGGTGTCACGACGCTGGACGAGGAAATCGCGCTGTGGCTGCGGAGCCAGAAAGTGCCCGTCGTGATGGTCTGCAACAAGGCAGAAGGCAAAGCCGCCGAGGCAGGCATCTATGAAAGCTATGCGCTCGGCTTTGGCGACCCGATCCCCGTTTCCGCTGAACACGGTGAAGGCATTGCCGATTTGTTTGGCGCGTTATGGCCTATCATCGGCGATAGCGAAGCGCGGATTGCCGCTGAAAAGGCAGAAATCGCTCACAACAGAAAACTCGCCGTCGATGAGGCCCGCGCTGCAGCAGAGGCAGCCGGCGAGGAATTTTTCGAAGAAGACGAGCCCGATACAGGCCCGTTGAAGCTGGCAATTGTCGGTCGGCCCAATGCGGGCAAATCAACACTCATCAACCGGATGTTGGGCGAGGATCGCCTGCTGACCGGCCCTGAGGCTGGCATCACCCGCGATTCGATTGCGGTAGACTGGCAATGGACCGACCCAAGCACTGGCGAAGCGCGCGATATCCGTTTGATCGACACCGCCGGGATGCGCAAGCGCGCCCGCGTAACCGAAAAGCTGGAAAAGCTCGCAGTTCAGGACGCCAAACTGGCAATCGATTTTGCCGAAGTGGTGGTGCTGTTGCTTGATGCGACACAAGGGCTCGAGCATCAAGATCTCAAAATCGCCTCGCAAGTCCTTGAAGAAGGCCGCGCATTGATGATCGCGATCAACAAATGGGACATTGCGCAAGACGCCTCCAGCCTGTTCAACGGCATTCGTGAGGCATTGAATGAAGGTCTCGCGCAAGTTCGCGGGGTTCCGCTTTTCGCTGTCTCTGCCAAAACCGGCAAAGGCATCGACACCATGTTGGCCGCCGCATTCGAACACCGCAGCAATTGGTCGAAGCGCGTGCCAACGGCAGCGCTCAATCGCTGGTTCGATGATGCGCTCAACAACAATCCGCCCCCTGCTCCCGGCGGCAAGCGCATCAAGCTGCGCTATATCACCCAGGTCGGCACCCGCCCGCCACGCTTTGTGGTGTTCGGGACCCGGCTGGACTCGTTGCCAACAAGCTATGAACGCTATCTGGTCAACGGCATTCGCAAGCATCTGGGTTTTGACGCCGTGCCGGTCCGCGTCGGTCTGAAAAGCGCTAAAAATCCGTACCACGTCCGCCAGCAGGCCTCCAAGCAGGAGCGCACGGAGCGCTAAGGGCATTCCGGGTTACAACACAGCGATATGGTAGCCCCAGCCGCATTCTCCTACCGACCGGAAATTGACGGCTTACGCGCTGTCGCAGTGGTCGCAGTCATTCTGTATCACGCGGGGTATTCGCTGTTTTCCGGCGGGTTCGTTGGCGTCGATGTATTCTTTGTCATTAGCGGCTATCTGATTTGTTCGCTGATCCTCAAAGACCTCGATCGAGGCACATTCTCATTCCTTGAGTTTTGGGAACGGCGGGCGAGGCGGATTTTCCCGGCTTTGTTCGCGATGGTGCTCGGCACGGTGCTGATTGGCCTGGTCTTGCTGTTTCCCGGGGACATACAGCGACTGGGCAGCAGTATGGCCGGGGTCGCGACTTTCCTGTCCAATATCGTATTCTCCCGCCAGACCGGATATTTCGACGCGGTCAGCGAGTTCAAACCGCTGATCCACACGTGGAGCCTGTCAGTCGAAGAGCAGTTCTATCTGGTCTTCCCGGTCCTGATATTCCTGCTGTGGAAGCTGGGCGCGCGCAAAGCATCGGCAGTGTTCGCAGGTCTTTTGATTGCCAGTCTGGCAGCGGCCGAGCTGACGGTGCGCGCCTCCCCCGATGTCGCATTCTTCTATCCGCACACACGCGCTTGGGAATTGCTCAGCGGTGTTCTGGCGGCGATTTTCTTGCACCGCGCACCCGCCAATTGGTCGGCGTCCACCCGCGAGATCGGGAGCATGGCCGGATTCGCGCTGGTTTTCGGTTCGATTTTCTGGCTCGATTCTACCACGCCGTTCCCAAGCCTCTACGCCGTTCCTCCGGTTCTTGGGACGGTGATGATAGTGCTGTTCGCGCGCGATGGCGGGATCGTTCGCAGCGCACTGGCGTGGAAACCGATGGTCGCAATCGGGCTCGCGTCTTACAGCGCCTATCTCTGGCACCAACCAGTTTTCGCATATGCAAGGCACCTCTACATCGCCGACCCATTGGGCATCATGATGCCTATCGCCATCGTGATCAGCGCGGCACTGGCCTATCTCAGCTGGCGTTTTATCGAAGCCCCGTTCCGTGATCGGTCGCGTTTCAGCCAGAAGCAGATTTTTGCAGGCTCCCTCGGCGCGCTGGCTGTGACATTCATCATCGGCGTCGGCCTGTATTTTTCCGATGGCTTAGAAGGGCGCTTCTCGCCCGAAGTGAGAGAACTCATTGCGAAGAAAGCCTATTCGCGCGGCTTAACGGGTAAATGCGTCATTTCCGAGCGAGAGCCCGACATTTTGCGTGCGAAGATCGCGGCCTGTTACGAACGGGGAAACACCATCTATTTGATCGGCGATTCCCACGCGCGATCAATCTCGCAGGCTGTGGGCAAGCTTGCCGATAGCAATAATATGAAGTTGATCGTGCTGTGGGAAAGCGGCTGTATGCCCGTCCAGACTGTCGGGCGCACCCGTCAATCGGAGACCTGCACGGATCTGAAAGCACAAACGCGTCAACTGACACACGATTTCCCGGCGCCGGTAATACTGTCGAGCCGCTGGCGGGGCTTTATTCAAGGTAATCCGTTCAACAATCGCGAAGGCGGCCAGGAATTTGGCCGGTCAATGCCGATGGTTGCAGATGGTGAATTGGTCAATAACCCGGTCGAGCGGGTCGAGACTGCCTTGCGCGATTGGTCGAAAGATGTGCCTCTGGTTATTGTCGATATGATACCCGAGGCTGGCTGGCTGGTAAAACATGCCATGGCCCGCCGCCGTCAAATGGGCATCGGCCCCGATGATCCGCTCACCACCAGCTACGACGCCTATCTGGACGCCAATCGCGACATTATCACGATGTTTGATCGTCTGGAACAGAACGAAGCAATCTCGGTCGTGCGCACTGCACCTATGGTGTGTAGCGAGCAATCAGGGCGCTGTCTTAACGAACGTAACGGCGAGGCACTCTATATCGACGACCACCACCCAGACTGGGCGTTCTCGCAAGATATTGCCGCCGGAGTGTTTGAGCAGTTGCACGGGCGAAAATTGGTTGCCGCCCCGGACAAAAACGACAGGTAATTATCCCGCGCCGCCATCGCCTGCGGCCTGGCTTTGCAACTGCACGTAATTTTCCAGTCCCATTCGTTCGATCATATCGAACTGGGTTTCGAGGAAATCGACATGTTCCTCCTCGCTCGCGAGGATGCCGGCGAAGAGATCGCGGGTCACATAATCGCGCGCGGTTTCGCAATATTCGATTGCATCGATCAGTAGCGGGATTGCGTCATGTTCGACTGCGAGATCGGCTTTGAGAATCTCCTCGACCGTCTCGCCAACCCGCAAATTGTGGATCGCCTGAAAGTTTGGCAATCCGCCCAAGAACAGGATGCGTTCGGCCAGTTGGTCGGCATGCTTCATTTCATCGATCGATTCGTGCCGCTCATATTCAGCGAGCTTGGTCACGCCCCAATCATCAAGCACGCGGTAATGCAGCCAATATTGGTTGATCGCGGTCAGCTCGTTAGTGAGAGCCTTGTTCAAAAATTCGATGACTTTCTTGTCGCCCTTCATGGCACGTCTCCTGATTAGGGGATATGCCACAGCCTATGCGCCGCAGGGCGGCAGTTTAGCAAGCGGAAACGTCGAAAAAACGGCAGAATTCCGCCATTTGCGAGTGATTTGCGTTAGTAGGAAAACGGTCCGGAAGTTACTCGGCGTAGGCCGGCATCAGCGCCATTTCGCGCTCTTCATCGACAATCGCTTGGGCATCTTCGAGGCACTGACCGCAATTCGGGCGCTTTCCCATGCAGGCATATACAGCTTCCACGTCACCATTATTCGCACACGCAGCACGGCGCAGATCGCTTTCTCTGATGGCGTTGCAAATGCAAATATACACGCGGGCAATCTCCTTCGATGGAAGAGAGGTAATGCGACTTACTCGCAATAGCAAGCGCTTTTGAGAATCATTTGCAGAGACTTGAGAGCGAAAAGCGCCCTCCCGAAACCGGAAGGGCGCTCTCGCTGTTATGCAAAATTTTTGCTGACCGGCAAAACCGGTACGAGAATTAGCGGCTGGCCATCCGCACGCCGCGGTCAATTGCACCTGGAAGCGGCGCATTTGCCGCCCAAGTAATGCAGCCTTGGCCTTTCGCTTTCACGGTCGAGCACATGCTGCGTGCGCTGGCGTTCTTGAAGCCGCCTGCCGAAACGCGGAAATATTTCTTGCCGCGCACACGTGCTTCGGTGATGACCATGTCATAGTCTTTCAGTTGCGGATAACGCTTGGCATAGATACCCCAAGCCCGTTTAGCGCTGGCTTCGGTCGAGAACGAGCCGAGTTGAATGAGATGCTCACCATGGGCCACTGGGCGTGACTCGGCAGCAGCTTTTGCCGCGGTGCTGGCTGGCGTTTTCTGGACAACCGGGTTCGATACGAAACGAACGGCGCTGCTGGTGATGTCCGCAAGCGTCGCTCCGGTTGGCGTTGGTTCGGCGAATGCAGCAACGAAACCCGTGGACTCTTCTGCAGGAGAAGGCGCCGCGCCAACAATAGGTGCCGGTGCGGGCGCAACAGCGACCTGTGCTCCAACAGCTGGCAACTCGCCGCCCATTGGTGGCAGTGCGTAGTCAGGTGATGCCATCGGTGCATCAGCGACTTGGACTGGATCCAGACCGGATGTTTGGGCGGCAGCCAGCTGCTCTGCTGTTACAGCATCTGAAAGCGCCAATTGCGCAGGCTGACCGGTATCGCCGACCAGCGGAACACCCAGAAGGTTGGCAACCCGTGATTGGAAATATTCGGGTCGGACAGTCTGCGCCCATTCACCGATACGGTCGCTGACCTGATCGGCCGGCACGTCTTCTGCCGCCATCAGACGAGCAGCCCGCCACTCACCCTTGAGAGCGTAAGAATAGGCCAGGTTCTGGCGAACTTTTGGTGTTGCCTGACCCGCACGCAGAGCGTTGCCCAATATGTGAATGCCGCGCTCAGGATTGCCCGCAAGTGAAAATGCCAGGCCCAGGTCGGCAGGATCAATCGAATCGCGGTACTCGCTGAGAGTTGCCAGCGCAGCAGAGTTGTTGCCCGCAGCGATTTCGGCGAGCGCATAGCTCAATGCCGTACGCGAACTGTTGTCGCCCAGCGTCATGGCGTCTTTGAAACTTGTGGCTGCCGACTGAAAACGGCCTGATTCCATGTACACGGCGCCGAGCATCGCGCGGTAACCGGCGTTACGCGGCTCAGCCAATACGGATTCTTCCGCATGGGCGATTGCTTGACTTGTCTTGCCTTTGACCAGTGCATTTTGCGCTTTTTGCGCGGAGAAATCAGCACGCGGCGCAGCCTGCGACGATGCGCAACCAGCCAGAGTGGTGGTTGCAAGGGCAGTCGTAACGGCCAGCATGATGGCCCGGTTTTGTTTGGCTATCTTGGGCATTGTCTGTTTCCCTTTTGCTCTTGGTCTTCGTGTCAAATCAGGTGCGCACTTGCGCGGCGAGTGAATCCACATCGGGCATGTCGCCGAGCAGTTGGTCGAGAGCTTCGGTCACCAATTGCTGGGCACTGCGATTGCGCAGCGTGCAGGCGAGGCGAAGTTTCAGATGGCGATCCGCATCAAGACGCAGAGTAAAGGCAGCGCGCTTGCCGCGATCCAGCGCGGAGCGGCGGTTGCGCGATGGTTTCGCATGCAGTTGAACCGGTGCAGGCTCTTGAGGCACTTCTTCGACGGGCAAAGCGTCCGCCTGGACGGGCTGTTCCTCTCGCTGTTCCGGCTCGTCCTCTTCTTCGAATTCTTGGCCTTCGCTGGAACCGGCCTCAGCTGGGCTCAACGTCGCATAAAGACCTTCTTGCTGGCGGCGCACTACGGGCTTTTCGGCCAGGAGGTCGGTCAAGGCTGCTTCAGCCTGTTCGGCCAGTTCCTGCGCTTCCGCATCCGCTTCGGGATTGGCCGGTGCCGGTGTCAGATGCGCGACTTCGGCATCATGCTTGGGCGCATCGTCTTCGGCGCCCATATCGTTCCAGCCCAGGTCTTCCAGGCTTTGCGCAGCGCTACCCGCTGTGAGCGGCGCCATTTGCGGGCGCATAGCCGGCTTCGCACCGCCCTTACGGGCTAGCAAAGTCGGGCTGAGAGAGGCAAAGTTCGAGTCGTCCATGACGTGTGTCCTGATCCCCCGCTTACTGGGCGACGCGGCGGCCGAAGCCTCCGCCTGGACGGTGAGCCGGTGCAACTTGCGAGACCGAACCTGGTGCCGCGAACACTGTGCGGCGGAAATTCTTCTCAAGCCGGTCAGCCATATAGTTCCAAAGTGCGGTAACCTCGGCTGCGCTGCGGCTTTCTGGATCGACTTCCATCACGGTGCGGCCATCGATCATAGAGGCGGCGAAATCCGTGCGGTGGTGAAGCGTGATCGGGGCAACGGTGCCGTGCTGTGACAGCGCGACGGCAGCTTCCGATGTAATTTTGGCTTTCGGCGTTGCGGCATTGACCACAAACACCAGCGGCTTGCCTGCGCGTTCGCACAGATCAACCGTAGCACCTACAGCGCGCAGATCATGCGGGCTCGGGCGGGTTGGCACAACGATCAACTCGGCAACGCCGATAACCGATTGGATGGCCAGAGTAATCGCTGGCGGCGTGTCGATCACTGCCAGTTTGAAGCCCTGCTGACGCAGAACCTGAAGATCATTCGCAAGACGAGCGACGGTGGTTTGCGCAAAAGCAGGATATTCTGCTTCACGCTCATTCCACCAATCGGCCAGCGACCCTTGCGGATCAATGTCGATAAGAACGACCGGTCCGGCCCCGGCGCGCTGCGCCTGAACTGCCAGATGTCCCGAAAGCGTGGTTTTACCCGATCCACCCTTTTGCGATGCTAATGCCAGTACTCGCAAGGCCTGGTCCCCCTAGAATCCGTTAACTTACAAAGCCGCACGATTGCGGTTCGGATGCTGAGATCGCAGGATACCCCTAATTTTGAGTTAACGAGACTTACATGGCATGAAGGAGATATCAGGTTGGAGTCGCTGGAATCCTAAGATTGCTGCCTTGGTTAACGGAGAAGTCAGCATAGAAACGAAATGCTAACGCCTCATTCACTATGAAGCCGCCACGAACATGATTTGAACCGGACCGATTTTAATAAGGGTCTCTCGACAGTATGATACGATCACGTGCACTTTCTCTTCTCGCAGCCGCCGCGACACTGGCTGTCGCTGCACCTGTTATGGCAGAGCTCAATGCTGGGTACGAAGCATGGAATCGCGGCGACTATAAAGCCGCCGTGCGCGAATGGCGCGACTTGGCTGCAGAGGGCAATGCTGATGCACAGTTTAACATGGCGCAGGCATACCGGTTGGGGCGCGGCGTAGAGCAGAATTCCAAACAGGCAGAAATCCTGATCGCGAAAGCTGCGGCGCAGGGGCACATCAAGGCGACCGATACTTACGGCCTTTTGCTTTTCCAAAGCGGCCGCCGTGAAGAGGCGATGCCTTACATCATCAAAGCTGCCGAACGCGGCAATCCGCGCGCGCAGTATTTACTGGGTATCGGGCACTTCAATGGCGATCTGGTGGGTAAGGACTGGGTTCGCGCTTATGCCCTGATGACTCTGTCGAACTCCGCCGGATTTGCCCAGGCCAAACCGGCGATCACACAAATGGATGATTTTATTCCGTTGGCGCAGCGCCAAGAGGCGCAAGTGCTGGCGCAGAAGCTGAAGCGCGATGCCAATACAACGCTGGCGCAGCAAATCGCCTCGGACGAATTGGGCGTGACGGTCAAACCGGCGGCATCCGCTTCGCCGCCACGGCAAGCAAGCGCATCTGCCCGCTCGCCACTGCCCAGCTCTGTGACGCGTATTCCAGAGCCAATCCAATCTATGAGAGTCCCGCCCTCAGTTGCCGCAGCGCAAACCGCTGTGGCCGAGGCCGCGCGTGTGACCGGCACCGAAAGCCCGGCCCGCGCAGGCGCTGATTTTGTGGTGCCGACGCAAGCTACGCCCGCCCCCGCCCGGACGGCTCCGGTGCGGACAGCTCAAGTTGCCGCTGATCCCAATCCACCTGCTCCGCGCCGCGTTGCTGCGAATTCGGCAAGCGCAAATGGGCCATGGCGCGTACAGCTCGGTGCATTTGGTGTGCGCAGCAATGCCGACCGACTGTGGTCGCGTCTGTCGGACAATGCGGTTTTGTCAGGCAAACAAAAGTTCGTGGTGCCTGCGGGCCGCGTCGTGAAGCTGCAAGCAGGCGGGTATCCAAGCCGTTCCAGCGCCCAAAACGCGTGCAATACACTGAAACGCAGCGGGCAAGATTGCCTGGTTACTCGCTAAGCGTCGCGGTTTCGTCGACGCTGACTAGCAACTCATAGATAAATATTCCCCCGTTTACCGCATGCTGCTAGCGATTGCGGTGAGGGGAATTTCGAATGAGTGACAGTACTAGCGAGCAGGTTCTGCCCGCATCCGCGACACAGACACCGCGATTGCTCGGTCTGGATTTCACCCGCGGTATCGCAGTGCTGGGTATTCTGGCCGCGAATATCATCGCGTTCGGTCAACCGTTCTCCGCCTATATGTGGCCTGACGGTTTCGTCGCGCCGCATGCAGATGATGCAGGGTGGATGTGGGTTGCGCAATTCGTCCTGATCGACGGAAAGATGCGCGGTCTGTTCACGCTGTTGTTCGGTGCGGGCCTGGTGCTGTTTATGGAAAAGGCGTGGGCCAAAGGGCAAACACGCTGGTTACAAGCCCGCCGGCTGGCATTTCTGCTGATATTTGGCTTGATCCACTTCTTCTTCATCTGGCGCGGCGATATCCTCATTCTCTACTCGATCGCTGGCTTCGCCGCGATGGCATGTCTGCGCTGGTCAGCGAAAGCGCAGCTGAGAGCAGGTATCCTTGGCTACATTGCGGGTATGCTGTTCTATGCAATGTTTATGGGGCCGGCCTATTTCGTCGCCGAAACCGAATGGGGCGAGCAGGCCGCCATGGCCGAAATGCGAGAAGGGCTGGCGCAAGGCAAGGCCGAAGATATGGCCGAGCGCGCGGCAGAAATCCCGATACTGACGCAAGGCAGTTATGCCGATTTCGTGAGCCACAATGTCACCGCCCATGCGGGAGACATTGGCTTCATGCTGTTCCTGTTTATTTTTGAAACCCTGCCGCTGATGCTAATCGGCATGGGGCTGTTCCGATACGGGTTTTTCAGCGGGGAGTTAGACCCTGCCAAGCAGCGTATGTGGGGCTGGATCGGCATTATCGCAGGAACGCTGATGACTGTGCCGATTGCGCTATGGGCGCAAAGCATAGGCTTCACCTATTGGGGCACACTTTCGGCATTTGTCGGATTTTCGGGACTGCCGCGCCTGCCCGTTATTATCGGTCTGGCCGCGCTGCTTGCGCTATGGGGACCGAAAGCGACCGGATGGCTGGGGCAGCGGTTCACGGCCGCTGGACGCATGGCATTCACCAATTATCTCGGCACATCGGTACTGATGATGCTGATCTTCCACCCTTGGGCTGGCGGGTTGTGGGGTGAACTCAACCGGCCGCAGCTGTATATCGTCGTGCTCGTCGCATGGGCGATCATGCTGCTGTGGTCGAAGCCGTGGCTATCGCACTTCCGTTTCGGTCCGCTTGAATGGCTGTGGCGCTGTCTGACTTACGGAAAGCTGTTCCCGCTCAAGCGGTAAGTCGAAACTAAAGCTGCACTCCGCCTTTGAAAACGGAGAGCGCCCTGCCCTGCGTCGGCTGATGGTCGAACGGCGTGTTGCCGCCTTTTGCCGCCATCTGGCTTGAGTCGACGACCCACGGCTTGTCCGGATCGACGATACATAGATCGGCTTCCAGGCCAGCGGCAATCTGACCGCATGGAACGCCGAGCAGTTTCGCCGGATTGGCGGCGAGCAATGCGCACGCACGTGGCATGTCGATCACTTTATCCCGCACCAATGTCAGCGTCATCGCGAGCAGCGTTTCCGCCCCGGCCATACCCGGTTCCGCATCCGCGAACGGAAGGCGCTTATCCTCCGGACCGCGGGGATCGTGGCCTGACGCTATGACGTCGATAGTACCATCGCCAATCGCCTCAATCACGGCTTGCCGGTCGCTTTCATTCCTGAGAGGCGGAGACAGCCGTGCGAAAGTCCGGAACTCCGCCGTCGCGAGATCGGACAGCATGAAATGTGCGGGCGTGACACCAGCTGTAACCTGAACGCCGCGAGCCTTCGCTGAACGCACCAGATCGAGCGATGCTTGGGTCGTTACCTGCCGAATATGTAGCTTCGCACCAGCCATTCCGGCGAGCGCGATATCGCGTGCGACGGCCAAAGCCTCCGCCTCGGCAGGCGCACTAGGCAGACCCAAACGCGTGGCCATATTGCCTGCAGTTGCAGACGCTGTACCCGAAAGACCAGCATCCTCAGCATGCGACACAACCACCAGATCGAGCATCGCTGCATATTGCAACAGCCGGAGCATCGCGCCCGAATCTCCAATCCATCCGCGCCCCGTTGCTACTCCGCGTGCACCGGCATCCTTCATCAGGCCGATTTCGGCCAGTTCACGGCCCTCAAGTCCCTTGGTCGCAGCCGCTAGCGGATGCACCCACAGGTCGGGCTTACCGCTATAGGCGACCAACCGCACGCGTGAGGGATAATCGAGCGGAGGGCTTTGATCGGGCATCACCGCTGCGCGCGTAATCCCGCCAAAGTGAAATGCTGGCTTATCGACGGCAAATACGCCGAAATCGACCAGCCCCGGCGTAATGAGTTTGCCCTTGGCATCGACGAGGGTATCGCCGTCCTGCGGTGTCACGTCGCCGACACTATCGATTACGCCATCAACACAGCGAACCGCGCCAGAGGTCAATCCGGCTGGCCCGACAATCTGGCCGTTTGTGATGGTAAGAGGCGCTTGCTGCTTCATGCCCAGCGCTCCCCATTAGCTGACAGCGCGTTGGCCCAGCCGTCAATTCCGCGTGTTTTGCGCGTTAGCACATCGAGCGCTGCCATCCGGATCGCAACGCCCATCTCGACCTGCCGCGTAATAATCGAGCGTCCGATCATATCGGCGACTTCGCTATCGATCTCGACCCCGCGATTCATCGGGCCGGGATGCATCACCAGGGCATCGGGAGCCGCGCGTTGCAGGCGTTCTTGCGTAAGGCCGAACAGATGATGATATTCGCGCGCCGAAGGGATAAACTGCCCTTCCATCCGTTCGGTCTGGAGCCGCAGCATCATCACCACATCGCTGCCATCCAGCGCGGCATCGAAATCGCTAAACGGCGTCGCGCCCATCGCTTCAACCTCGGCAGGCATGAGCGCTGGCGGGGCGCATAAGCGGACCGAAGCGCCCAGCGCTGTCAGGCACAGAATGTTGGACCGCGCCACGCGGCTATGCAGAATATCGCCGCAGATCGTGACGGTCAGGCCAGTAAAGTCATCGGCATTGTGTCCGCGTTCGCGCAGAGCATGACGCAGCGCAAGCGCGTCGAGCAAAGCCTGTGTCGGGTGCTCATGCTGCCCGTCTCCGGCGTTTAAGACCGGGCAATCGACTTTGCTCGCAATCAGTTCCACCGCGCCGCTGGAGCCATGGCGGATCACGATCGCATCTGCCCGCATCGCGTTGAGCGTGATCGCGGTATCGATCAGCGTCTCGCCCTTCTTCACGCTCGACTGCGCGGCGTGCATATTGACCACATCTGCGCCCAAACGTTTGCCCGCGATTTCAAAACTCAACAGTGTCCGGGTGGAGTTTTCAAAAAACGCATTGATAATCGTCAGCCCCGCAAGAGTATCGCTGTGTTTCGCGGTCTGCCGGTTCAGATCGACCCATTGCTCGGCTTCATCCAACAGAAACAGAACTTCGTGACGTTCCAGCTGGCCAATGCCGAGCAGATCGCGGTGCGGAAAGGCCAGTGACCCTGCAGGATATTCCCGCTTGGTACCGGATGAGGAGTGCGTCGATGTCATTAAAGTGAGGCCATTAGTCGAGGCAGGTCTGCGGCTCAAGCGGTTTCGACTGGCGATATTACCGATGTGTCCCTAACTAGGCTGCAATATTAGATTTAGAGGCAATTCGAAAATGGCATTTGCGGGTAAAGTTTGGCGGCTGTTACGGGGCATCAAGGATTTCTTGGCGCTGATCTTCCTGTTGCTGTTCTTTTGGATGCTGTTCGCCATTCTGACCGCGCGGCCCAGCGCTGCACTGGTTCAGGAAGGCGCTTTGCTGCTTGAGCTTGACGGCGTGATTGTCGAAGAAAGAACCGAAGTTGATCCGCTTCAGGCATTTTTGAGCGGACAGGCGCCCATGGCAGAATTTCAGGTCCGTGACGTCGTCCACGCGCTCAACAGCGCGGCCACTGATGAACGGATCAAAGCCGTTGTGCTTGACCTAACCAGCTTCGTTGGCGGCGGTCATGTGCATATGCAAACCATCGGCGAAGCGCTCGACCGGGTTAAGGCAGCGAACAAGCCCGTGCTTACTTACGCCATCGGTTATGGCGACGATGCGATGATGTTGGCCGCGCATTCAAGCGAGGTGTGGGTCGATCCCCTCGGCGGCGCTGTGATCGCAGGCCCCGGCGGTTCGCGGCTCTATTATGGTGAGTTGCTCGAAAATCTGAACATCAATGCGCGGGTCTATAAAGTCGGCACGTACAAATCTGCGGTCGAACCCTATTCACGCAGCGATATGTCGCCCGAGGCGCGCGAGAATTACCAGCAGCTATTCGGCTCTCTATGGGAAGAATGGCAAGCCAACGTCAAAAAGGCGCGGCCCGATATCGACCTCGATCTCGTCACCAAGACACCCGCAGAATGGGTACAGGCAAACCAGGGCGATTTGGCTCAAGCAGCGCTCGCTGCGGGCATGGTCGATAAGCTGGGCAACAAGGTTGAGTTCGGCGAGCGCGTCGCAGAATTGGCGGGCGAGGACGAATGGGACGAAGCGCCCGGGACTTTCGCTTATACAGAACTGGGCGCATGGCTCGCGGACAATCCGGTCGACACGGAAGGCGATGCGATTGGCGTCGTGACAATCGCGGGTGAAATCGTCGATGGTGATGCCGGACCCGGCACAGCAGGCGGTGACCGGATTGCCGGCCTGCTCGATGATGCGCTGAACGAAGACTTCAAAGCGCTGGTGGTACGGGTGGATTCACCGGGCGGATCGGTGCTCGCTTCGGAAGAAATCCGCCGCGCGATCCTGCGTCACAAAGCGAAAGATATTCCGATAGTCGTATCAATGGCCAATGTAGCCGCAAGTGGCGGATACTGGGTGTCCACACCAGCCGACCGTATCTTTGCCGAACCGGAATCGATCACCGGCTCGATCGGTATTTTCGCAGTGATCCCGACATTCGAAGATGCCGCAGCCGAATGGGGCGTCAATGGCGATGGCGTGCGAACCACGCCGCTATCCGGCCAGCCTGATCTGATTTCCGGATTCACGCCGGAAGTCGACGCTCTGCTGCAAGCCACAATTGAAGACGGTTACAATGATTTCCTCACCCGCGTTGCAGAAGCGCGTGGCAAGTCGATGGAAGAGATTGACGCAATCGGCCAAGGCCGTGTGTGGGATGGCGGAACTGCACGCCAGATCGGCTTGGTCGATCAATATGGCGGCATTGAAGATGCTCTTGCCTATGCGGCGGGAAAAGCCGGTCTAGAAGAGGGCGCATGGCACGCGCAATATCTGGGCGATGGCCCTGACCAATACAGCACTCTACTGCGCAGTCTGTTGATGGATGATGATGCAGAAAGCGCGCGAACCGGTGGCGACTTGTTCGCAATGGTAACAGGCCGTCAGCAAGCCTTGATTGGCCAAGCGCACAGCGATCTTGACCGTCTGCTGTCGGTCCGCGGAATGCAGGCCTATTGTCTGGAGTGTCCGGTATCACCGGCTGCTTCTAGATCGACGGCACCGCCGAGTGGATGGCTTGCCAAAGCAATGGCGATTTTTGCCGATTGATCCCATTCGGCAGCAAACATAAAAAGGGCGCGCAGGTCATAGAAACCTGCGCGCTCTTTTTAATGCTGTTTTGAACCCGATCAGAGTGCGGGTGCTTGCACCTTTGGCGGTGTAGCGGGGTCGGTGGTCACCTCGTTATTCTTTGCCAGATATTTCTTCGCGAAATACCCACCAGCTGTGAGTGCCACAAGCACGGGTAGGCTGGCGCGCTTTGCAATCGTTGCCGCGCCCACGCCGAGCAGCGCGCCGGTCGGACCGCCCATACCTCTCGCGCTTTTCGCCAATTTTGAGCCTGCTACTGCGCCGATAATCTTGCCAATCATGATAATCTCCTTTCGGATAATCAATGCGTTACCGCGGTCTTGGTTCCAGCTTATTCAGCGGCCAGCTCAATCATCACTTCATTGCGGCGACGTTCCGGCGGTGTGCCGGGCGCGTCGTAAAACGCGTATGTCGGTGAAGCCGCTGCGCTGAGATCCTTTATTGCCATGTAGGCTTTCAGAGTACCCTCGTGCTGATCGACCCGATCTTGCGAGGCCCAACCGGAAAAGCGGATCACGGCGACTTTCTTCGCCGGAACTTCGATCAGTCTCACGTCCGGATTGTTCGGCCTCGGTAGCGTGTCCATCGTGTATTGTGAGGGCATGATAAAGCGCACTTGCCATGTCTCGCCATCATTTTGCTGGGTCACGGGAGACGTCATCGCGATTTTCTCGCCTTGCGCGCGCGCGTTGGCTTGCTGCGTAACCGGCGACGTCATCGCGATGTCTTTTTGCGAGAGATTGTTACCGAAGATATAGTCCGCAATCACACGGAAGCCGCGTCCCATTGCGCGGCGGCGATCGCCAGCCACTTCAGCCTGCGCGACAATCATCGGCGCATATTCGCGAATTTCGATATTTTCAGCGCTGCTTAGAACGGTGTATTGCGGTTGCTCTGTCCGATCGTCCGCAGTAGCCGCTCCTGCAGAACCTGCGGCCAAAGCCGCGAGGCCCGCAGCTAAATATCCCTTGTTCATTCTCGCCGCCGATCATCTGCTAAATATGTTTTTGGAATCCAGAGAACGGAGCCTGCGGCAATTGGTTCCTTCGCAGCAAACGCCAGAGCGCTATTCTTGGCCAGCAATACCGTGGGCCAGCATAGCGTTGGCAGCGGCGGCCACTTCGTCCGCAGACATGTCATTCTCCCTGCCCCAGATCGCATAGCGCAGGCCCAGAAACACATTCATTCCCATCAACGCCCATGCATGGGCCTCTTGCGGGTCGGCGCGGAAATGACCCTGTGCCGCGCCAGCCTTGAGCCGGTCGAGAATACGCTCGGCGATTGTTTCATAGTGGTTTTGGTAGCTGGCCGGATCAACAAATTCGGCTTCGTCGATAATGCGGTAGATTTCCTTGTGCTCGCCTGCGAAGTCCAGAAATCCTTTGAGCGCAGCGCGCTCGATTTCGAGCGCCGTCATGCGCTCATCAATCGCTTCACGGGCCGCGCGTTTTACCGAATCGCTCATATCGGCGACCAGCGCGCGGAAGATCGCATCCTTCGAATCGAAATAGGTGTAAAAGCTGCCGAGCGCGACACCGGCGCGGCGGGTGATCCCGCTGATCGAGGCTTCGTGGAAGCCCTTCTCACCAAATTCGGCAGTCGCAGCATCGAGCAATTTACGCAGCGTTTTGCGCCCGCGCTCGGTGCGCGGCTGCTTCGCAGGCGGCTGTAATGTTTGCACGATTGCTGTTGCCCTTCCCGACCCCACTGAAGGCGTGAGTAAGCGGCAAATCGATTCCTCGCAAGACTAAACTTGAAAGTTGGTTCATGTTTCAATATTAGGAGTCAGAACCATGGGAGAGAATCGATGCGCTTCACCAATCGCAGATTAATTTGCAGCTTGCTGGCCGGTACTGCGGCACTTGCTTTCACCGCCGCGCCAGCCGTGGCGCAGGACACTGACGGGACTGAGGCCGCAGAGGCTGGCAGCGGCGATCCGATCATCACTGTAACCGCGCGCCGCCGTGAAGAGCGTATTGTCGATGTGCCGCTCTCGATCACTGCGATCAGCGGCGATGAGCTGGCGAAGACCGGCACGCTGGAGCTGACGGAAATCGGCCAGAAGGTTCCCAACCTCACTCTGGAGGTCTCACGCGGTACCAACACCACGTTGACGGCATTTATTCGCGGTGTGGGGCAGCAAGACCCTGTTGCAGGCTTCGAGGCCGGCGTCGGGCTGTATGTCGATGATGTCTATATCAATCGCCCGCAGGCCGCGGTGCTGGATATTTATGATGTCGAGCGGATCGAAGTTTTGCGCGGCCCCCAAGGTACCCTCTATGGCCGCAACACCATCGGCGGCGCGATCAAATATGTGACCCGCCGCTTACCCGATGATGTCGAGCTGAAAGTGCGCGGCACATACGGCTCCTACGATCAGGCGGACCTCGTTGTCAGCGGCTCTGCTCCGCTCACCGACAGCCTGAAGTTCGGCGCGAGCGCTGCCCGCCTCAGTCGCGGCGGTTTCGGTGACAATCTCAATCTCGCGGGCGTCGAAAATTACAACAAAGACGTGTGGGCCGGCCGCGCCACTCTGGAATTCGACAATGGCCCTGTCTTCGCGCGCCTTTCCGGCGACTATGTGAAAGACAATAGCGAGGCCCGTCAGGGTTTCCGCCTGATCCCGGGACTGTTGACCGGCGCGCCCGTGCTGGATGACGTTTATGATACGCGCGCAGGCCTGAATGTCGTCGATCAGGAGGTCGAAGCCTTTGGCGGCGCGCTCAACATCGCAGTCGAGGTGAGTGACACGATCACACTGAAGAGCATCACTGGTTACCGCGAAGACAAATCAACTACGCCGATTGATTTCGACAGCCTGCCAGCTGCCGATCTGGACGTGCCAGCGATTTACGAGAACGACCAGTTCAGTCAGGAATTTCAGCTTCTATATGAGAGCGATAATTTCAACGGCGTGATTGGCGCATATTACCTTGACGCCAATGCCTTCACCGCGTTCGATGTGGCCCTGTTCACGACCGGCGATCTGTTGTTCCTGCTGGATCCAACAACCGATCTGCGCGGCCTTAATGCACAGACGCTGGGCGACGTAAACACCAAGACATGGTCGATCTTTGGTGATTTCACCTATGATATCTCAGAACAATTGAGCATTTCTCTCGGCGGTCGCTATACCAGCGACAAACGCACCAGCCGGGTCCTCAGAACAAGCTTTGTTGGCGGCTTCTCGAACCTGTTCGGAGGCTCGGGCGTACCGTTCGCCGTCACGTCCGACTTTAACGGCAGCCAGACGTTCGAGGAATTCACCCCCCGCGCCTCGATCAGCTATAAGCCGACCGAGAACCACAATATCTATTTCACCTACTCACGCGGCTTCAAAGGCGGCGGTTTCGATCCGCGCGGCCAAACCAGCGCCGCGCCCGATCTGGACGGCGATGGCGACATCGATTTCGACGACCAGTTCCGATTCCTCAGCTTCGATCCCGAAACGGTCGACAGCTATGAACTGGGCTGGAAGGCCTCGCTGCTCGACAATCGTCTGAATATCGCGGTTGCCGCTTTCAAAGGTGATTACACCGACATCCAGATTCCCGGATCGGTTGGCTTCGACACTACCGGTAACGGCGTGAATGACAGCTTCATCGGCATTACCAGCAATGCTGGCGAAGCGGATGTGAATGGCTTCGAATTCGAAGGCAACGCGCTGGTCGGCAAAGACTTCGCCGGTGCGGGAAGCCGTTTCAACGTCAATTGGTCGCTTGGCTATGTCGATGCGACATACAAACAGTTCATCGACGCATTCGGCGTGGACGTAGCGGATCAGCGGGTGTTCCAGAACACACCTGAATTCACCGTCAGTGCCGGGTTTGATCTTGGCCTGCCGGTTGCCAACGGGATCGTCGATCTGATTGGCGGGGTTAGCATGCGATCCGATGCCAGCCAGTTTGAAACGCCCAACGCATTCCTCGATCAGGACGGGTTCGTACTGCTCGATGCGAGCATTGTTTACACCGCCGACAGCGATCGCTGGTCGATTGGTGTCCACGGTAAAAACCTGACCGACAAGCGCTATATCGTGGCCGGATATAACTTCGTTGCAGGCGGCACCAATGGCGTGCCGTTCGCGCCTACGCTTGGGCTTGAGGGCACACTTACAGGCTTCTACGGCGATCCCCGCCGGGTCTTTGTTACTGGCGAGTTCCGCTTCTAGCGGCACATAGCTCAGCCGGACGCTCCTCTCCCGATGCGTCTGGCTTCCCGAGACCGCGCGGCTTCCACTGTGAAGCTGCGCGGTTTTTGGTTCCACTCGCCTTCAGCAAAGATAATGATATCACCGGGCGCAGTATCGTTCTCGGCATACATATCCCATGCTTCATGGATCATATCGGGCTCTCCCCAGATGCGCACTGCGTTCCAGTACCTGTCATCCCGAAAACCGACAAAATGGACGAGAGCTTTGCGCATATTCACGCGTTAGCCACCGCGGTGCTTGAGACCAAATCAAAACGAGTCCATAGCCGCGCCCATGCATGATATTCGATTTATCCGTGAGAATCCCGAGACGTTTGATGCCGGTCTGAAACGGCGCGGGGCCGAGCCTGCTTCTGCCTCGCTTCTCGTGACCGATAGCCAGCTTCGCGCAGCTATCCAAACACTAGAAGAAGGCCAAAACCGCCGGAAAGTACTATCGAAGGAATTTGGAGATTGGAAACGTAAGGGGAGTAATCCTCCGACGAATTTAATAGCTGAGTTGGAGAGCCTTAAGGTAAACTTGCCAAGTGGCGAGAAGGAAGTAGCCAAACTTCGGAAGAAGTTGAGAGATGATCTTGATTTAATACCCAACCTGCCAGCGCCGGATGTGCCTGATGGTGCAGACGAAAACGCCAACGTCGAATTGGACACTTGGGGAAACCCCCGCAACTTCGATTTCAAGCCCAAGGAACATGCCGATCTGGGACCAGACTTGGGATTGGACTTTGAAACTGGGGCGAAACTGTCAGGTTCGCGCTTTACATTCCTACGCGGGAATATGGCCAAACTTCACCGGGCGCTTGGTCAATGGATGCTCGATCAACAAACCGGCGAGAAGAACGGTTACATCGAATGCAACCCTCCGTTGCTAGTCAACGACGCAGCGATGTATGGCACTGACAAACTGCCGAAGTTTGCCGAGGACTCCTATAGTTTAGAGTCCGGATTGCCAAAGGACGAACAGGACCGTCTGTTTGGTCAGTTCGTAAGTGATCTTGTCGCAGAACAGGGAGGCAGTGCCAGTTTTGGTATTCCGGGTCTCTTGGAAAGGTTTCGAAAGGCACTCTTCGATCAAGGCTTTACCCGGCGCTGGCTCATCCCCACCGCCGAAGTCAGCCTGACAGCATCGGTCCAAGGCGAGATCCTCGACAACGATGCGCTACCCATGCGCATGACCGCCCTGACCCAATGCTTCCGCAGCGAAGCGGGGTCTGCGGGTAAGGATACGCGCGGTTTTATCCGCCAGCACCAGTTCGAAAAATGCGAGCTGGTCAGCATCGTGCGCCCCGAAGAGAGCGAAGCCGAACATGAGCGAATGACTGAGTGCGCCGAAGGTATCTTAAAAGCGCTCGAGCTCCCGTATCGTAAGGTATTGTTGTGCACCGGCGATATGGGCTTCGGCGCGCGCAAAACCTACGACCTGGAAGTCTGGCTTCCCGGACAAGGTGCTTACCGCGAGATAAGCTCATGTTCCAACACAGGCGATTTCCAGGCGCGGCGAATGAACACACGCTATCGGCCGGAAGGCGAGAAAAAGACAGAATTCCCGCATACGCTCAATGGCTCGGGCCTTGCGGTCGGGCGGACCTTGGTAGCGGTGCTCGAAAACTATCAGAATGCTGACGGGAGTGTCACAATTCCCGAGGTTTTGCGGCCTTATATGGGCGGTATCGAGAAGTTGGAACCTCAACCATGACCAAGCTATTTAAACCCCTCCCCCTTGAGGGGGAGGCCAGGTGGGGGTGTACGGCACTTGCAGTTTGCGTCGAACGCCCACCCCTAACCCCTCCCTCAACGGAGGGGAACTTACCGTGAGAATTCTCGTAACCAATGATGACGGAATTTTCGCGCCGGGCCTCACAGTGCTCGAAGAGATCGCAGCCGAGTTCAGCGACGATATCTGGGTATGCGCACCGCATGAAGAGCAATCAGGCGCCGGACACTCGCTCACGCTCAATGCGCCCGTCCGCCTGCATACCCATGGCCCTCGCCGGTTCTCGGTCACCGGTACGCCCACAGATTCGGTCACGCTGGGCCTGCGCAAAGTAATGGATAGCCCGCCCGATTTGATCCTGTCCGGGGTCAATCGGGGGGCGAATCTCGGCGACGATATCACCTATTCGGGTACCGTATCCGCCGCCATCGAAGGCGCGCTGGCGGGCATCCGTTCAATTGCACTGAGCCAAGTCCTCGACCGCTCCGCAGAGCACGAACAATTCGACGCGACACGCCAGTGGGCAGCCAAGGCCATCGCGCCCCTGCTCGATACGCCGCTGCCCGAACGCACGCTGGTAAATGTAAACTTTCCCCCGCTTGCGGGCGAAAAAGTTGCGGGGATTCGCGCGGTCAGGCAAGGATTCCATGACTACTCACGCGGCTCGGTAGTCGAAGGGACGGATCCACGCGGTCTGCCCTATTATTGGTTCGGGCTGCATGCGATCGAACATACGCTCGATCACGGGACTGATCTAGAGGCAATTGACGAGGGGTTTGTATCGGTGACGCCGCTTCAGCTGGATCTCACCCACCATACCTCTCTCGAAGCCTTGGCCGGGAGATACTCGACATGAAGGAACTTGCTCTGTTGCTGCTCGCACCGCTGCTGATTGCTGCGGGCGATCCGACCACCGAAACCGAACATGTTGTGACCGAGGGCGAAACGCTGGGCGGCATTGCCAATCGCGCGCAAGTGCCGGCCTCTGTCATCGCGGCGGCTAATGGATTGCAGGAACCCTACAACGTTCGCGTCGGCCAGAAACTGCAAATCCCGCGTCAAAAAGTGCACGTGGTGAAGGATGGCGACACCGGTTTTGGCATTGCCCAGCGGTATGGCATTCCTTTCGCCAATATCGCAATCGCCAACGGGTTGGAGGAACCATACACCATCTCCACAGGACAGCGGCTGATTATTCCAGCGGTGATCCAGTCCGTCCCCGCTCAGCGTCAGGCCCCCACCGAACCCTATTTCCGCTGGCCGCATGATGGCGAAGTGATGCTGGGCTTCAGCCTGCGCGAAGATGGCAAGGGCCATGACGGTCTGGATATGAAGGCCAACCCGCTCGATATGGTCCGCGCATCATCCTCAGGGACTGTAGTGTTCGCCGATGAAGAACCCAAGCGCTTCGGGCGTCTGGTCGTGATCGATCACGGCAATGGCTGGCGCACACGCTATGGCCACCTTGCCAAACTGACGGTCAAACTGGGCGATGTGGTCAAAACGGGCGAGCGCATTGGCCTCGCCGGTGATGCAGGGGTCGCCACCGAAACCGAGCTGCATTTTGAAATCATGAAAGATAACAAGCGCATTGACCCTGCGAGCAAGCTGCCGCAACGGTAAACCTGCATGAGCGATCAAATCGACCGTATCGTAAAACCGGGCAGCGGCAGGCGCGTGCGCGGACCCAAGTTCCAGCCGCTGCGGCGCGCAACGCGCGTTCCCGTGTGGGGCGATCTGGGTATCCGGCTTGGTCTGGCGATCTTCCTGCTTGCAATCGTGGTGCTGATCCATTGGTGGGACCGCGGCGGACTGGTCGACAATCTCGACGGCGATGTCAGCTTCACCGATGTCATCTACTTCACTCTGATTTCGGTTACCACAACCGGTTTTGGCGACATTGTACCGGTGACCGACCGGGCCCGCATGGTGGAGGCTGTCATTGTGACGCCGATCCGGTTCGCGGTATTTTTTATCTTTGTGGGCACCGCCTACAATTTCATTATGAAGCGCAGCTGGGAGAAGTTTCGCATGAAGCGCATTCAAGAGAAGCTATCCGACCACATCGTCGTCCTGGGCTACGGCGTATCCGGCTCCGAATCGGTCAATGAACTGATCGAGCGCGGGATGGACGCCAGCAATATCGTCGTCATCGACCCCAGCGAGGAACGGCTTATCGAAGCGGAAAAGCTGGGCTGCAATATCATGGCTGCCGATGCCACCCGCGACCGGACGCTCAACGCGGTGCGGATCACAGAGGCGCAAAATGTGCTGGTGTCCGCGGGCCGCGATGACACGTCGATCCTGATAGTGCTGACAGTACGCGCGCTGGCCCCAAATGTGCCGATCAGCGTTGTGGTCCGCGCCGACGACAACGAGTCTCTCGCCCGCCAAGCCGGGGCTAACAATGTCATCAATCCCGTACGCTTTACCGGGCTGCTGCTCGCAGGCTCTGCCAAGGGTGCGCATATTGCCGACTATCTCGCCGACCTCGCCTCGGTCACGGGCCGAGTGCAGCTCGTCGAGCGCGAAATTACCGAAGAAGAATGCGGCTGCGCGATTACCGAACTGAGAACAGGCGGGCGCGGCTTACGGGTTTATCGCAAGGGCAGAGTCCTCGGCTTCTGGGAAGATGAGTGCCAGAATCTGCAGCCCGGCGATATCGTGGTTGAAATTGTCCCGACCGAAAATGGTGAAGAGCGCGGCGACGGCCACAATGGCCGCCACTAACGCTCTCCTAAATACCGCCACTGATTATGGCAGATAGGCGTGGACTGTTCCCATAGCGAGGTAGAACAATATCCAGTAGCCCGCATCAATGAAGAATAGCGTCTTGCCCTTTTGCGAGAACAGGTAATTCGTTCCCAGCGCAGGAATGATAAAACCGATTGCCACCCCGAATGCGGTCATCACTTTTACCGCGACCGACAGATCAGTGGCATAGCTCGCAAAAGTATGCGCCAGCGTCCAGCTGCCGAGCAGCGAAAACGCGAATGCGCCGCCATAGACCAGGCCCATATTGCCGTCTTGGATCTGCTCTTCGGTCAGGCCGACAGCGCCCATCCATTTCTTGCCCATGACCGGACCGTACCAGATACCGCCAACGATAAATCCGCAAGCAGCCGCCAGCACCACCGCCAGCCAGTTCACATCGAATAAGTCCATCAAACCCTCCCTGATGGCGCGACCCAACCCGGACGGTATAGCGCAAAGCCGCTTTCAGGTGTAGAGGCGCGGCCATAATGAACACGACGACTCTTCCTGACGCCAAAAAAGTTGGCATGGTTTCCCTCGGCTGCCCCAAAGCCTTGGTCGATTCCGAACGCATTCTTACGCGCCTGCGGGCAGACGGTTATGCGATGTCGCCCGATTATGCCGGCGCTGACGTTGTGCTTGTCAACACCTGCGGCTTCCTCGACAGCGCGAAGGAAGAAAGCCTTCAGGCCATCGGCGAAGCCATCGCCGAAAACGGTCGGGTGATCGTGACCGGCTGCATGGGCGAAGAAGCCGACGCGATTCGCGCTGCGCACCCCCAAGTTCTGGCGGTCACTGGCGCGCATCAATATGAGCAGGTGGTCGAGGCGGTGCACGAGCATGCTCCGCCGAGCCAAGGGCCGTTTGTCGATCTGATACCGCAACCAGACATCAAGCTGACCCCGCGCCATTACAGCTATTTGAAGATTTCAGAGGGCTGCAATCACTCGTGCTCTTTCTGCATCATTCCCGATTTGCGCGGGAAGCTTGCCAGCCGCCGGATCGATGCGGTTCTGCGCGAAGCCGAGAAGCTGGTCGCCGCGGGGACCAGAGAGCTCCTCGTCATCAGCCAGGACACCTCGGCCTATGGCGTCGATACCCGCCATGAAGAACGCGATTGGAAAGGCCATCCCGTCCGCGCGCATATGACTGATATGGCGCGCGAGCTGGGTCAGCTCGATATAAGAGACGGGACCCCGCCATGGGTGCGGCTGCACTATGTTTACCCCTACCCGCATGTCGATGCGGTGATCCCGCTAATGGCGGAGGGTCTGCTGACGCCCTATCTCGACATTCCGTTCCAGCATGCCAGCCCTTCGGTCCTCAAGCGCATGAAGCGCCCCGCGAATGAGGCCAAAGTCCTGGAGCGCCTCAAGAACTGGCGTACCATCTGCCCTGACATTGCGGTGCGCAGCAGCTTCGTCGTCGGCTTCCCCGGAGAGACCGAGGATGATTTCAAATATCTGATCGACTGGCTCGAAGAAGCGCAGCTCGACCGCGTCGGTGCATTCCGTTTCGAACCGGTCGAAGGCGCACAGGCCAACGCTCTGCCCGATCCCGTGCCAGAGGACATCAAGGAAGAACGCTACGCCCGGCTGATGGAAGTCACCGAGCGGATTAGCGCCGCCAAACTCGCCGGCAAAGTCGGCAAGGTCCTGCCTGTCATCATCGACCAAGTTGGCGAGCCCGACGAAGATGGCGACATCGGCGCCACCGGCCGCAGCCAGGCCGACGCGCCTGAGATCGACGGCAATGTATTCTTGCGCAATGTGCCCGAAACGCTGGCAGCCGGCGATATCATCAGCGTCGAAGTCGAAGAAGCCGACCCGCATGATTTGTACGGGGTGATTCGTTAATTCGAACCACACTCTGACTGAACAGGGCCAGAGTTAGCTAATAAAGTACATCCGGAAAGACGGTTCTTGAACGAACTGTCCATGGGACGTGACGATCGACGATGCGAAAGAACGCGCCATTCGTGTGAGGAAAGGCGAAGCGAAGCTAGCAGGCGTTCGCGATGTAGGAAAATGCTGCCCGGCCTACGAACGATTAATATGCAATTTCAACGCCGTATCGAATATCAGTCTGGGCACCTGATGCATCGCCAGACTGCCGACATTTTCCAGCGGACCGATTAATTCAAAACCGTACTTCTCGCAAAAAGCGCGCTGCTGCTCTGCCGGCGCGAGCCCGTCTTCTTCTCCACACACCATGACCACGGGCCGCGCTAGATTTTTGCAATATGACGACCAGTCGCTGGCCGATAGCAACGTCTGCTGGAATGGCGCATTATAGCCATCCTGAAATGTACGCTGCATCGACCGGCGCATTGTTTCAATCACTTCGGGATCATCGAACGTGGCAAGGTCGGCAGGGCTATGACCATAGAGACTTTTGAAGAACCCGGCACCATCGCCCTTGCGGATCATCGCTGCGGCTGCGGCAAAATAAAGCTTTACGAAACCGGGCGCGATCCGTGCCAACCGCATCGGTGCGCGATAGCCGAACGCCAGATGTGCGAAATCATCAGCACTAATGGCGGGCAATATTGCTCCTGCGGTGACCAGCCCGTCGAAACGCTCGGGAGCTTTTTTGACGAATGCGAAACCGTAAGGCGCCGAAACGCGAACTGTAATGACCGGGCAACGATCGACGCCCAGACTGTCCAGCAGTTCAAATACCCGCGCAGCGTAGTCTTCCAATGTTGCGAGGCCCATATTTGGTACCTGGCTGCCTGCATAGAATGGCAACCACGGCGCGATCACGCGAAACCCGTTAGCCCGCGCTGCGAAAGACTGGCGCGGGGTCAATAAAGCACCATCGGCAGTCGCATGTAGATATAACAGCGGAATGCCGTCACGCTTACCGTGAATTTCGTACGGTAACATGCCACCATCGGACGCCCGGAAAACGTGGCTGTTATCAGTACCATCTGCTGTGTCGGTACTGAACTGGGCAGCCATAAAGGACGCGTGGAACCCACCGTATAACGATACAAGATCAAGTTGCGAGCCGATCCCGAGCTTTCTCAGAAGCGTTTTAAGTTGATTGCGCGCTGTCCCGATTGATCGATCTCGCGATTGGGCAAATTGCCGGATCGACAGACCGTCAACGATGTAACGGGCAAGTTGTGACTCCGTTTCGGTGAGCCGCAGAACATTGGTAAAAGCCGCTCCGCTTCGCTCATCCCAGCGTAACCTGATCGCGCGCAGTTCAGCCAACGGTTCAGGCGCTTCACGCAGCGTGGCCACGAACAGGATTCCGTTGTCATCATCTCTGTCGGCGCGCAAACGAAGCAGCAAAGGCTGGTGGGTTTCGCCGTTGCGAAGCGCCCACGAGAGTTTCTTGGCGCTTGCCGGATCAAGCTCCCATACCCAGACAGGGATCCGGTCCGAAATGCCAGCCGCCCATTCGGCCGCAAAAGTTTCGTCGATCGATACGATCCGTAAGTCGATACCGAGAATAATCTGCGGTTTTGCAGCCCCGCCCGTCTTTTGGCGGTCGTCCGTCCCGGCTGATGCCAGCCCTTTGAAATCGTCGCCGATATTGGGATCGATCTCGTCGAGCAAATCGACTATCCGGTCAAAATGACCTTGCATTTGCTCCATTCTTTCGGGCTGATCGACAGGCTCGGCCTGCAACAATGACAGCAACTGCAATAGCCGGTCGGGCTTGGCAACGACGCCATAGGCGTCCCGGATCAGCTTATCGGTCGATTCGTCGCTCATAGTCTGGACCTTGCCAATAGTAATGAAGCTGTAAAACAAAAAAGGCCGCACCCCGTGGGGAGGTGCGGCCAAGGTTACACCACGAAACTGGATCGCATCGGTGTGTTTATTTCACGCAATATTTGCCGGAAGCTTTGAGGCCGCTGGGGCAGCTACCACTGCGCACTTCGGCATAATCGTCTTTGTCACCGACGCAGTAATTGGCCGAGGCACGGAAGCCCGTGGGGCATGAGCCGATTTTGACGATCGCGACTTTGCTGCTCGATTTACAGCTAGAGCCGGACGCGCTGAAGCCCTTGGGACACGAGCCGTCCTTGCTGACCTGCGCGCTACTGGACTGTGCGAAAGCCATAGGGGCTGTGCCGATAGTGAGCGCAATTGCGCCAATAGTTGATACAATAACCTTCATGCTAAACTCCTAAAACGGTGAACAGTAAAAATCCCAGAAGGAGAATGCCGCACACGATAACTACGAAGACATCACCCATGGCGAATTCCCTAATTGAATGCGTGATGGAAATGACGCGCCGGACGCGTTGTGGGGAGGTACCGGCGCGCCGAGCTCATGAACCGGTAGGACCGCGGCGGAATGTAAACGCCAAGGTGCTTTTGCCAGTGTTTTTGTCGTAGTGCTGGCAATAGAAGTCTGTGCCACGATCAGTATGCAGACCCGGCATGTTGAACGTGATCATTTTCTTGCCGCGTGCATCGAGCACTTTCTTATACTGGTTTGACCGGGAGGAATTGCTGCCGGTTGCCGTTGGCGTGTAGCCGGTCGAATTGCCGGTATGCAGCATGACGTCTTTGCCGCTGTAATTGTCTTGCGGCGGAGCATTCACATTGTCGAGCTGCAGCTTACCGTCATACGATACGCATTGCAGAGCGTAGCGGCCTTTGTTGTACGCCACCTTGTCGACTTCGACGTACAGCACGTCGAACACACCCATGGCCGGAAACACACAGCCATTGGTTGGCGTGACATTGACCCGGTTCAGCAGCCCTGAACGCTCTTCCGTGCTGATGCCCTGACTGAATGTGTAATCGCCTGCCTGCGCGATAAACGCGTTGCTCAGCCCGACATTGGCGCATTGGGTTGCCGATTTGAACTTGGCCGGCATAGGGCCCGCGATGCCCGCGTGACTTTTCGGGCGCGCTGTCTTCGGGTAGTTGCTGCGCTGGCGCATGCCCTGCCTGATGGCAGCATTGCGTCCGCCGGGGGCGCGCACTGCACGCGGGCCGTTTCCGCGGCTTACCGAGTCGACGGCATCAACTACCTCTTCGACATCTTCGACGGCTTCTTCGACTTCTTCGACTTTCTTTTCGACTTTCTTGACCTTGTCGCGAAGCTTGCTGAACGGCCCGGCGTCTGCTGCTGCCGAAAAGCCTGTAGTGGCGATCGCCAAACCGGCAACTGCGAGAATTGATTTTTTCATGATACGATCCCTTTTGATATTGATAGCGGGCAGCTATCGCGATCAAGGATTCGTTCGAATGTCCCATCTGGTACAAACGGGCAGTTTAATGTTGATTTTTTGCACCCGAAACCCGCCCTCATTCAAAGCATTGTCCCATCATGGCCATAACCATTTCCGCCAAATTCGTGTTCGAGACGTCCGAGCCGACCGATATTCTCCTTCAGTTCGAGGCAGCGGAGATTCCAGAGCAGCGCCTGCTGTCGGCGGACACGTCTCTTCCCCAGGCAAAACACCTCGCTCGCATTGCGGCGGGGGATGATATTGGCGAGCGGATCTGGCTGCGGGTCGATGGGAAATATTCGGTCGATTATCGGGCGGAGGTCGAGCTGGATAGGCTCCTCAGCCCGATCAGCTCGCTGGACCGGGTCGAGCCGCATAATTTGCCTGCAGAAGCCGTGAAATATCTGTTCGACTCGCGCTATTGCCAGGCGGACCGGATGCAGAGCTTCGTGCAGGACGAGTTTGGCGATCTGGCAGGCGGCGCGCGGATTATGGCGATGCATGAGTGGATCGCGCGCAACTTCACTTACACGCCCGGCGCGTCGGATGCCTCTACCACAGCCGTCGACAGCTTTGTCGAACGGCGCGGTGTGTGCCGCGACTATGCGCATGTGATGGTGACTCTGGCGCGGGCCAGTGCGATCCCGGCGCGTTTTGTCAGCTGCTATGCTCCGCATGTCACGCCCCAGGATTTCCATGCAGTGGCAGAAGTGTTTCTGAGCGATCCGACTACTCCCGGAGGCGGTGCGTGGTATCTGATCGATGCCACCAATATGGCCAATGCCGAAAACATCGTAAAAATCGGCGTGGGACGTGATGCTGCCGATGTCAGCTTTATGACCAGCTTCGGGCAAAGCAATTTCCTGTCGAGCGAAGTGTCAGTCTCCGCAAGCTGATCGCGCCAGCGCGCGACTGCATGAATACATATGCGCGAGTATGAAACGCGCATCATGCGGGGTGCATGGCGCGCGGGTGAGTGCTACACCGAAGGCTCACCGGCTTGCATTTATTGGGAGATATGCGCGCATGAACTTTACCGCCGACAGGCTGCTGCTGTTCGGGGCGACTGGCGATCTGGCGCAGCGTATGCTGCTGCCCTCGCTCGCGGCGCTGCATGCGGATGCGCTGATTGCGGATGATGTGAAGATCATCGGCACCGCGCGATCCGAGATGACCGACATCGAGTTCCGCAATTTTGCGCGCGAAGCTTTGGAAAAATACATGCCCGCCGACCGGCGTAGCGGGATGGCCGAATTCCTGGGTCGCCTAAGCTATCACCCGCTCGATGCGACCACGCTGGACGGATTTCAAGGCCTCGCGGACAAAGTCGGCGAGCCGCAGCGCGGCCTCGCAATTTTCCTCTCCACCGCCCCCAGCCTGTTCGAACCAACGATCAAGGGCCTGCAACATGCCGGTCTCGATGGCGAAAACGTGCGGATGTGCCTTGAGAAACCGCTCGGCACCGATCTGGAAAGCAGCCGCGAGATCAATGATGCGGTTGCCGCCGCCTTCCCCGAAGACCGGATTTTCCGGATCGACCACTATCTCGGCAAGGAAACGGTGCAGAACCTGCTCGCGCTGCGCTTTGCCAACATCATGTTTGAACCGCTGTGGAACGCGGCGCATATCGATCATGTGCAGATCACCGTGGGTGAGACTGTAGGTCTGGAAGGCCGCGTCGCGTTCTATGATGATGCGGGCGCGATCCGTGACATGGTGCAAAACCACATGCTGCAATTGCTGGCGCTGGTCGCGATGGAACCGCCTTCCGATTTCGACGCGACCGCCATCCGCGACGAGAAAGTGAAAGTGCTGCGATCGCTGCGCGAAGTGCGTCAGGGCGAAACCGTCACCGGCCAATACCGCGCAGGCGCAATCGGCGGCGAAGCGGTTCCCGGATATGACGAAGAATTGGGCAAAGATTCGGAGACCGAAACCTTCGTCGCGATCAAGGCGCATGTCGATAATTGGCGCTGGAAAGGCGTGCCTTTCTACATGCGCACCGGCAAACGCCTGCCCGAGCGTGTGACCGAGATCGTGGTTCAGTTCAGCCAGGTCCCGCATTCTATCTTCGAGGGCAAAGGCGCGAAGATGGTGCCAAACCGGCTGGTGATCGGCATCCAGCCGGAAGAGAATGTGCAGCTATCGATGATGGCCAAAGTTCCCGGGCTCGGCCGCGATGGTATTCGCCTGCGCTCCGTCCCGCTCGATATTGCCATGCCCGATGCGTTTGTCGGTCAGCACCGGCGGATTGCCTATGAACGGCTGCTGCTCGATCTGATCGAGGGCGACCAAACGCTGTTCGTTCGCCGTGACGAGGTCGAAGCACAGTGGGAATGGATCGACGCGATCCGCGCCGGTTGGGCCGCGCAAGGCTTGACCCCGCAATCATACACCGCCGGAAGCTGGGGCCCGAGCGCCGCCATTGCGCTTGCCGAAAAAGACGGGGTGAGCTGGTATGAGTAATCTGCACGACACACTCCACGCGGTAACGCAGCGGGTCATCCAAAAATCGCGCGGCAGCCGGAGCCGTTATCTGGAACTGATCAAGCGCGAGGCTGACAATCAGCCGGATCGCAATGCGGTATCCTGCTCCAACCTGGCTCATGCCTATGCAGGGGCGGAGGAAGACCAGAAAGCGTTGATGGCGCATAAGGGCCCCAATATCGGGATCGTCAGCGCTTATAATGATATGCTGTCCGCGCATCAGCCCTATGGCCGCTATCCCGAACGCTTGAAAATCTACGCCCGCGAAGTTGGCGCAACCGCGCAAGTCGCGGGCGCTACGCCCGCAATGTGCGACGGCGTGACGCAGGGCGAGAACGGCATGGAGCTCTCGCTGTTCAGCCGCGATGTGATCGCGCTCAGCACCGGCGTCGCGCTCAGCCATGCGATGTATGACGGCGCGCTGATGCTGGGTATCTGCGACAAGATCGTACCCGGCCTGCTGATTGGTGCATTGCGCTTCGGCCATTTGCCAGCGATTTTTGTGCCCAGCGGCCCAATGCCCAGCGGTATCTCCAACAAGCAGAAACAAGCCACGCGGCAGCTTTATGCAGAGGGCAGGGCGACCCGCGCAGAACTTCTGGCCAGCGAGATCGGCAGCTATCACTCACCCGGCACGTGTACCTTCTACGGCACCGCCAATTCCAATCAGATGATGATGGAAATGATGGGCCTGCATATTCCGGGCGCGGCATTTATCCAGCCTGGTACCAAGCTGCGCCAGGCCTTGGACCGCGAGGCTGTGCACCGCGTCGCGGCCATCGGTTTGGACGGCAATGACTATCGCCCGATCGGCCGCTGTGTCGACGAGAAAGCGATCATCAACGCGGCTGTCGGCCTGCTCGCCACCGGGGGATCGACCAATCATGCGATCCATATCCCGGCGATGGCGCGGGCTGCCGGTGTGCAACTCGATTGGACCGATCTGTCCGAACTGTCTTCGGTCGTGCCGTTACTCGCTCGGGTCTATCCCAATGGCTCTGGCGATGTGAACCATTTCCACGATGCTGGCGGTATGGGCTATGTAATCAAAGAGCTTCTCGGCGCAGGCCTCGCGCACCAAGACGTGCTGACCGTGGGCGACAGTGACTTGTCGCGCTACGGCGAAGAACCCGGACTTGACGGCGATGCACTGACATGGCGCGAAGTCGGCAAAAGCGGCGACGACACCATGCTCCGACCTGCCAGCGACCCGTTCCAAAAGGATGGCGGGATGCGTTTGGTGGAAGGCAATCTGGGCCGTGCAACGTTCAAAACGAGCGCCGTGTCCGAGGACCGCTACACCGTCGAGGCACCCTGCCGTGTGTTTGACCGACAGGAAGATGTTACCGCCGCATTCCAGGCAGGCGAGCTCGACCGCGATGTGGTGGTGGTTGTCCGGTTTCAAGGGCCCCGCGCCAATGGCATGCCGGAACTTCACTCGCTGACGCCGCCCCTCGCGGTGCTGCAGGATCGCGGATATAAAGTCGCGCTGGTCACCGATGGCCGCATGTCGGGTGCTTCCGGCAAGGTTCCGGCGGCCATCCATTGCACACCCGAAGCGTTGGGCGGCGGACCGCTGGCGAAACTGCAAACCGGCGACGTCATCCGGCTTTGTGCGAACACTGGCGCGCTCTCAACGCCCGCGGATCTGGACAGCCGCCCGGCTGCACCCGATCCGGTTGCGGATGACGGATTCGGGCGCGAGTTGTTTGCGATGTTCCGCAGTCATGCTGACGGCGCAGAACAGGGCGGATCATCCATGCTGGCACAGGCGGGTCTATAATGGATTTGGTGACAGTCGATATTGGCGGCACGCACGCGCGCTTTGCAATCGCCACCATCGCGGATGACGGCGCGATCACGATGAGCGAGCCGGAAACGTTGCACACGGAAGATCATGCGAGTTTCCAGACCGCGTGGGAAGATTACCGCGAACGTCAGGGCGGCACACTACCCAACGCCGTGGCGATGGCGATTGCCGGGCCTACGGGCGGCGACGTCATCCGCTTTACCAACAATCCGTGGATCATCCGGCCCGCTCTGGTGAAAGAGAAGCTCGGTGTCGAGCGCTTCGCAATCGTCAACGATTTTGAAGCAGTCGCGCATGCCGTTGCGCGTGCTGATGAAGACCAATTCATCCATCTGACCGGCCCCGAACAACCGCTGGCACCAACCGGGAGACTCAGTGTGATCGGCCCCGGAACCGGGCTTGGCGTTGCGCATCTCTACCGCGAACCAAGTGGCGAATACCGCGTGTCAGCAACCGAGGGCGGGCATATCGATTTTGCCCCGCTTGACCAGATCGAGGACGCAATTCTGGCCCGATTGCGCAAGCGGCATAACCGTGTTTCAGTAGAGCGTGTTGTCGCAGGCCCAGCGATTGTCGATATTTATCAAACGCTTGCCGCGATGGAGCGCAAGGCTGTGCCCGATTGCGACGATATAGAGGTCTGGACCAAGGGCATGGCGGGCGAAGACAGCCTCGCGGCAGCCGCAGTCGACCGTTTTTGCCTGTCACTCGGCAGCGTGGCGGGCGACATCGCGCTTGCGCAAGGCGGCTTTGGCGGCGTCGTGATTGCTGGCGGGCTTGGGTACCGCATTCGCGAAAGCCTGCAGACGTCAGGATTTGCCGAGCGCTTTGCCGCCAAAGGCCGCTTTGCCAGCCTGATGGCGACAATTCCGGTCAAACTTATCATTCATCCACAGCCCGGCCTGTTCGGCGCAGCAGCCGCATTTTCAACCCAGCATTCCGGAGCCACCCAATGAGCGATATCGAAACCATCATGCGCACTGCGCCCGTTGTCCCGGTGATTGTCATCGACGATGTCGCCCATGCCGTGCCGATGGCAGAAGCGCTGGTCGCTGGCGGTCTGCGCTGCCTCGAAGTCACTCTGCGCACGCCGCAGGCTTTGGACGCGATCAAGGCGATGAAGCAAGTCCCCGGCGCGGTCGTTGGTGCAGGCACAGTGACAAATCAGGAAGAACTGGAAGACGCATTGGAGGCGGGCAGCGAATTTATCGTCTCGCCCGGCCTGACCGACACGCTGGGCCGCGCTGCGATCCGCCACAATGTTCCGTTTCTGCCCGGCATCGCCAATTCGGGGGACATTATGCGCGGGCTCGATCTGGGGCTAACACACTTCAAATTCTTCCCCGCGATGGCGGCAGGCGGATTGCCTGCACTCAAAGCGCTGGCAGCACCGTTCGGTCAGTGCCGTTTCTGCCCGACCGGCGGCGTCAATCTGGAGAACGCGCCCGAATGGCTGGCCTTCGACAAAGTTCTGTGCGTCGGTGGAAGCTGGGTCGCACCCAAAGGTGAACCGAATGTGGCGGCGATTGAAGCCATGGCACACGAAGCGGCAGCGCTAAACACATGAAAACCGTCGCCGATCTGACCGCGCGTTTGCGTGAACTGCACCAGCAAACGCAGGAAACACCTTTATTCAATCCGGCGTTCCAACTCTCGCTCGACCTCTCGCGCGAGTTGGAAGCGCGCAAAATCAGCCTCGATGATATCGAGCGGATGATTGCGGAGCTGGAATGCGGATCGCTGAAGAGCCGTGCAGGGCGGCTGAGGAACAACCTCGCTCCGGTATCACCGGAAGCGAATGACGCGGCATTGGCAGAGCTTGGCGGCGATGATTTCGACACCTTCCGCGCTCGCTGGGAGAATCCCGGGTTACATGCAGTGTTTACCGCGCACCCTACATTCCTGCTGACGCCAGAGCAGACCGAGGCCGTGGCCCGGTCTGCCAGCAGCGATGCCGACATTAGTGACGATACCTGCGTTGCGACATTTGAACGCCCGACGATCTCTCTCCGCTACGAACATGATCGCGCGATGCATGCAATCGGGCATGCGCAGGACGCACGAGATCGGATCGTGTCCAACGCGCTGGGTCAAGCAGCCGAAGCTTTCCCGAGCAAATGGTACGAAGCCAAGCCTCTTCCGTTCCGCTTCGCCAGCTGGGTCGGTTACGATATGGATGGCCGGACCGACATCAAATGGTTCGATTCCATTGGCTTCCGCCTGTCTGAAAAAGCGCAGCGGCTGGAACGCTATGTCGCTTCGCTCGAAGCTGTCGACGATACACATCCACTGCTTGAGACTTTGCGCAATGCGCTGGCCTATTCGCAGGATCGCGCATCGGATTTCCGTGAGGATTTAACCGAGCCGGCTGCGCTATCGAAGGCAGCCAATACGCTGACGGCGGATCACCCGCACAAACTGCTCTCCCTCGCGCCGGTTATTGAATTGCTAGAGGCCGAGGCGTTAGGCGCGGACACCGGGCGCGCGATTGGCCTCAAAACGCTCGCTGCGGCAATGCGCGCCGATGGTTTGGGCATGGGCTGGATTCATTTCCGGGTGAACTCCAGCCAATTACACAATGCCATCCGCCGCCGGATTGATCCTGACAATACGCTCGATCTGGGCAGCAAAGGCGCGATGGCAACATTGCGCGAATTGCTGGGGAAAGTGCAGCCGCTGCGCTCAAACTTTGCCGCGCTGGCTATCGAAAGCAGCACTGCAATCCGGCAATTCCTCGCGATGGCGCAGATTATCCAGCACATCGATGGCGATGCGCCGATCCGGATGCTGATTGCCGAGTGCGAACAGCCTTCGACCATTTTGGCCGCGCTGTATTTCTCGAAATTATTCGGGATCGAAGACAAGGTCGACGTGTCGCCTCTGTTCGAGACCGAAACCGCGCTGGAGCATGGCGGGCGCTTCCTCGATGCGCTGCTGGCCGAACCGATCTATCAGCAATATTCGCGCAAGCGAGGCCGCGTCGCGATCCAGACCGGCTTCTCCGACGCGGGGCGGTTCGTCGGACAGATTCCGGCAAGTTTGGCTATCGAACGGCTGCAAGGCCGCCTGGCCGAGGCGATGAAGGACAACGGCTTGACCGATGTCGCGGCGCTGATTTTCAACACGCATGGCGAAAGCATGGGGCGCGGTGCGCATCCCGGCGGGTTTGCCGACCGGCTTGCTTGGCCGCTGAGCGCATGGACCCGGCGACGGTTCGTGCGCGCGGGTATCCGCTTGGAACCTGAAGTCAGCTTCCAAGGCGGTGACGGCTATCTCCATTTCGCCACACCCGAACTGGCGCTCGCAACGCTCACTCGGATCGCAACGCTTGATCCGGCACATACCGATCCCGATGCGCCGACCGACCAGTTCTATCGCCGGACCGATCTCAGTCTCGATTTCTATCGCGCCGTGCGCAAGCACCAGCGCGACCATCTGGAAAGCCAGACATATAGCCGCGCGCTGACAGCGTTCGGATTGGGCCTCCTCAACAGTACCGGCAGCCGCGTCTCCCGCCGGCAATCCGATCTGAGCGCTGACCGCGATATGAACCTGCGCCAGATCCGCGCCATCCCGCATAATGCGATTCTGCAGCAGCTCGGCTATCCGGTTAACATCATTTCGGGCATCGGCAGCGCAGCGGACGGGAATTATGAAGACCTCGCCGCGCTGCTCACCGAGAGCGAACGCGGGCGGCAACTGATCCGTCTGGTTCGTGCCTCCAATGCGCTGGCCAGCATCAAAACGGTCGCTGCATTCGGCGAGCTGTTCAATTCCGCCTATTGGGCGAGCCGCCCCTATCGCGGGACCGAGAGCCATCTGTCGGATGCTTGCGAAACACTCGCCGAATATCTGACCAAGGATGACCGGACCGGGGTATTCAGGCGCCTTGCCTCACGCCTTAGGGTCGATGCGCTGAAACTGCACCGACTGCTGGACATGATTCCGGATGAGTCACCACTCGATGACCGCGAGAATATCCGCCGGTCGATCGGCGCATTGCAAGCGCTGCGGCTCACCCTCCTCCAGCATATGTTCCTGAAAGCAGTCTCAATCCCGGCGTTTAGCCGTGCGAACGATATTAGCCGTAACGACGTGCTGGAGATGGTGTTCACTCTGCGGATCGACGATGCGCTGGCGCAGCTACGCCGGGCCTATCCTACAAGCTTCCCGGGTCTCGACAATTTCTCCGTCGATGAGCCTAGCGATTACCCGGATGGTGCTGGTGAAGGCTACACCGCGATCCAGCGTGATTATATCGATCCGCTCGAACGTGCTTACAAGCTGAGCCTGCGGATTGGCACCGCGATTGCCAACCAGTTCGGCGCGCATGGATAGTTCGCGCTGAATTTGCATCAATTTACAGCGACGGAAAAGCTGTTTCCAAGTGGGACGCCTGCGACGCGATACTGGAAAATTTAAGATTTTTCGATCATATCACCTTGTATGAGCCCGATGATGAAATGGATAGGCGGCGCAACGGCTGCATTGGTATTGGCCTTTGGCGGAGCAACGCTGGCCAGCGGATTTATGTCTCAAGACACGGCGATGGATGCTGCGGCACCGACGCTGGAAGACGCGATTCCGGTCGATGAGGACGCTGTTGCGCAGGCTAATGCCCAAGCCGGCACTGGCGACGGCACCACTCCGGAATTTGTCTCCGAGCCTGTCATTCAGGAAATTCCCGAGAAAAAACCTGATCCGAAAGACGAAGCGTTCGTCATCAAACGGATCCTGCCGATCGACGGGCCAATCAAATATGGCGAGTGGCACTGGGATGACGAAGGAATCGAGGACGGTCCTCTGGTTATGACGGTCGATCTACAGGCCCGCGTTATTTCGGTTTTCCAGGGCGGTTATGAAATTGGAGCGGCGGCGGTTCTGCTTGGCACCGATAAACACCCGACGCCGCTTGGCACATTCCCGATCCGTTACAAGATGCGGCACAATGTGTCAGAGAAATACAATAACGCACCCATGCCCTATTCGATGTTCCTGACGGCAGACGGCATCGCGCTGCACGGTAGCGAAGTCGAAAACGGTTTCGCCAGCCATGGCTGCGTGGGCATGCCCGATGAATTCGCGGCGAAGATTTTCGCCATCGCCAAGAAAGGCGACAAAGTGATCATTACCGACGGCAAACGTATCGGCATGGGCGACTCGATTATTTGAGCTGATTGGCTGACTGGCCCGTTTTGCGCGGTGGTTCGGGTTCGAACTTCCAAGCAGCCCAGCTCATGTCCGGTTCGGTTTCGAACATTATCGGGCGCGCCAATACGCCAGCTAAAGAGGCGTTTTGCTTGCTGCGCAGGCGGTCGATCATCGTCGCAATCTGCGTTCTTGGCGCGCCGTCACCCAGACGCTCGATAATCCAATGAACATTTTCGATCTCGAACGCTTCACCGCCGCCGAAGATATAGACAATGCCGTCATCCACCTCGTGCATCCACTTCTGCCGCCGCATTTCCAGCACATGCTCCACATCGTTGAGCATTTCACCAAGCAAGCGAGCACTCTTGGCGATTGCGATTGAATCAAGCCATTCCTGCGCGGCGAGTGCTTTTCGGACGCGCACCCTGTCGAAATTCTCATCGTTATTTGACGGGTCGCAGACCGGGATAATTCCGACATCATCTAGTAAATGATTCAACTCGGATTTGCGCCAGCCAAGCAGCGGACGCACTATATCGAATTCGCCAGGCGGATCTTCGGAGTATGCCCATGATGACACCCTGACCCCCGCCAGACCGGCAAGTCCGCTTCCCCGGTTCAGCCGCATCAAAAGTGTTTCCGCCTGATCATCCGCGTGATGCGCCGTCGCAAGCGCTGCCAACCCTTGGCGGACTGTCCAGTTTGAAAGCGCGGCATAACGCGCTTCGCGAGCCTTAGCCTGAACGTTTCCTGCCCCTACTTCCACTGCAATAGTTTCGTGTGGAATCGACAGTCTCGCGCAAAGTTGCGCGACATATTTGGCTTCTGCAGCGCTTTCTTCGCGCAGCTGGTGATCAATCGTCGCCGCTTCGACACGTCCCGGGATCAAATTATGAGCGAGCAGCAATAATGCAACGCTGTCTGGCCCGCCCGATACCGCAATACCAATTTTGCACAGATCGGAATGGACCGACTCACTGCCCCAAGCAGCAATTAAATCAGCGCGAAACCGCTCGACTAACTGCGGGTCAATCGCGCCAGTTTCTGCAGGGATATCAATTGCACTCAACCTTGCCCAGATTGCGCTGATATTGACTGCTCAAACGGCCCGAAGCGAGTGCAGGATAGCTATCGCTGAATTCAGCCAAAGCGATACAGGCACGATTGGTATCGTCCATTGCGATCATCGTTTCGGCAAGGAACAGCAAACTATCGGGCGCTCGCGCATCGCTTTTGCCAGCTTGGTAATTTTTGAGGAACCAAGGTGCTGCATCATCAGGCTTGCCATCATCCAGATAGGCACGGCCAAGCAAATTGCGGCCATAGGTCGTGCGCCAGTGGTCCGGATATTGTTCGACGAACAGTGTCAGCTGCTGCTGCGCTTCCGGGTAGAAGCCGGCATTCCACAGACGGTATCCGTAGGAATATTCATCATCCGCAGCATCATCGGTTTGCGGCTTGGCAATTTGCTGGACCGCGGCCAGGCGTCCGTCCGATGGTCCGCGAGCTGCCGGTACTGTAGCACGCGCTGGTGCGGCTTCAGCTGTATCCGGCAGAACCGAAACCGGACCAGTGGTTTCCGCAGCTACGGCACTCGTCGGAGTTGTTTCGAGCGCGACAATGCGGGTAGTCAATTGCATGATCGCATTGGTGTTTTCTTCGGTCTGCGCCGTCAGCGCAGCAATCTGCGCTTCAAGCGCGTCAAGCCGGATCAGAATATCGGTGACGGCCGTGGTCGAAGGTGTGGTGATTGTATTGCCGCTCGGCGTGCCGGTAATCTCCGGCTCGAAATAGCGACCGTCACCGCCGGGGAACACTTTGCGCTGCAGCGCGCGGACTTCCGATTCCAGCTTGCGAATTCTAGGCTCGTTGTCGCTTTGCGCCAACGCCGGCATGGAGGTTCCGGTCACGGCGACCAATGCAAGACCAGCGACCAATACGCGGCTCGTTCGACTAAACATGTTCCTCAACGCTCCTGTCAATTTTCAAATCGGGTATGACGATGCAGTGCCAAACCCAAGCTGAACACCCGTGCGAATCTTGCCGAACCACTGACTCCTTGTCGAGGGGCATTCGGGTCAAATCGGTGGAGATGTTGGCGTATATGCCACAGGCGTGTGCTGTGGAGTGACTAACCTGTTGTTTGTTCGTCGGGCGAGTTCGCCGTTGCCTGCGCTTCCAGATCGTTGACACGCGCGACCAACGCCTCTGCCGTAACCGGAAGATCGCCAACGGTTTCACTGCGATTGGACAGCGTGCCGATCGACTTCCCGCCAATCCGGATCACCAGCGCTTCCGGTCGACCGGTACGTATTTGCGGGCCGACTGCATCTGCGGGCACGGTGTAACTTTCGCCCTGCGTCATGATTTTTTCCATCAGACGCTGTCCGGAGCTGTCGTAGAAACGGACCCAAACGTCGTTCTCCAAAGATGTGAAGACGACAGGGCCAGATGGTGCTGCATCGGTGCCCGCTGCTCCGTCAGTATTTACTGTATCTTCGCCACTGGTCTGTGCAGCGGCAACCTCTTCTTCGGATACCAGCGGTCCCGGTCCCGATCCGGGCATGAAATAGTCACGGAAATAGGCGAGTGATCCGGCGATCAATATGAGGACAGCAAACGCGCTAAACCACGCCAGCCCGCGCGAGGGAAGCCGTGCCGGATCGCCCGGTTCAAAGGTAGCGCCGCGATGCGCTTCGCCACCTTCGCCATTGTCCAGTTCGTCGCGTACTTGTTGCGCGATCTCGTGCTCGTCCAGGCCGACCACGCGGGCATAGGTTCGAGCAAATCCGATCGCGTATGTTTTAGCCGGAAGTGCAGCGAAGTCGCCGCTCTCCAAAGTCTCGAGATGGCGGATAGGAATTCGGGTCTCGGATGCGATTTGCTCGACAGTTTTATCAGCATCAGCGCGTGCGCGCGCCAGACGCTGGCCAGCGCCCTCTAACGGAAGTTCACCTTCCAGCTGATTGCCCTCTTCATTCATAGAAAATCCCTTGCGCCCGGTTTTATATTTTGACGTAGAAGAGTAGCCTATCCTGATGCTGTCAAGCATTGAACGTGAGGTCACACTTTCGGTTCCGATGAACCGGTCACGTTACGCGGTGAAGTCAATCGATATTGATACCGCGATCCAGCGCCCATTGCTGCAAAGTATCACGCATATTTTCCGGCGGATTGGTAAGCCAGCCATTCATCGCTTCGGTGATTTCCGCCAGATCGATCTGGCGGACCAGTTCCTTTATCGGGCCAACAGAAACAGGCGTGATTGACAATCGCCGGAATCCCAGCCCCATCAAGGCGAGCGCTTCCAGCTGTCGTCCGCCCATTTCGCCGCAGACGCCCAGATCGACTTGCTGACCGACTGTCGCTTGCGCAATACGCCGCATGAAGCGCAGGATCGCGGGAGAAAGCCAGTCGTAACGCTCCGCCAGCTTTGGGTTCGCACGGTCAGCCGCGAACAGGAACTGAGTGAGATCATTTGTACCGACCGAAAGGAACGACAGTTTCGGAATCAACAGATCTAGCACTTCAGCGAGCGCGGGCACTTCCAGCATGGCGCCGTAATGGATCGCCTCCGGCAGCGTTTTGCGCTGCTTTTTCAGATAAGCGAGCTGTTCTTCAAACACCGCCTTGGCCGCATCGAATTCCCACGGCTCGGAAATCATCGGGAACATCACATACAGGGTCCGGCCCGATGCCGCTTCGAGCAGTGCCCGGGCCTGCGCTTTTAACAGTCCGCCGCGCTCCAAGGCCAGCCGCAAGGCGCGCCAACCCATCGCCGGATTTTCCTCATCCTCGGTATTCTCGGAATTGAGATACGGAACCGCCTTGTCGCCGCCAATATCGACGGTGCGGAAAATCACCGGCCTGTCGCCAGCGGCATCCATCACGTCGCGATAGAGCCGCAATTGTTTCTCGCGCTGGGGCAAGGTCGCCGACACAAGAAACTGGAATTCGGTCCGGAACAAACCAATCCCGTCAGCACCGACCAGATTGAGATTGGAAATATCTTCGCGCAGACCGGCATTCATCATGACCTGGATGCGTGTCCCACAGCGCGTGAAAGGTTCGACATCTCGCAATTTGGCATATGCCGCCTGGCGTTCCTTGCTTTTCGCGAAACGGGTATCGAAAGCTTCGGCAACCGATTGCGTGGGGCGAATGGATGCAGTGCCGCCGTCTGCATCCAGCAGGATCTCATCGTCCTCACGAACGATCCCGCGCAGCCCGTTTGCGCGGCCCAGCACCGGTACCCCCATGGCGCGCGCGACAATCACGACATGCGCAGTCAGCGAGCCTTCTTCTAGGATCACGCCTTTGAGCCGCCGCCGGTCATATTCGAGCAGCTCTGCAGGCCCGAGATTTTTGGCGATCAGGATAGCATCCTTGCGCAGCCCCTGTGTTGCCGCGGTACCTAACTGGCCCGAGACGATCCGCAGCAGGCGGTTCGCCAAATCTTCCAAATCGTGCATCCGGTCAGCGAGCAGCGGATCGTCGATCTCGCGCATCCGCATTCTGGTGTGCTGCTGCACTCGTTCGATTGCCGCTTCGGCGGTCAGACCTGAATCAATGGCTTCATTGATCCTCCGGCCCCACCCCTCATCATAGGCGAACATTTTGTAAGTCTTGAGTACTTCTTCATGCTCGCCGCCCGCACCGAATTCAGCATTGTTGGTTATGCTGTCGATCTGTTCGCGCATTTTGTGGAACGCGCGGTAGACCCGCTGGCGTTCGACCTCGATATCGTCGGCCATGACCTGATCGATAGTCACGCGGGGCTGGTGATAGACCGCGACGCCGCTGCCCAAGCCTTTGACCAATGGCAGGCCGGTAATCGTCACCGGACCGGTTTGTTCGGGCGCAAGACCGCGCGCCTCCTCCTCATCGACCAAATCATTGTTCGAGATCAGTTCGGACAGAACCATCGCAGTGGTCTGTAACGCTTCGATCTCGACATCTTCATAGCGGCGCGGTTCAACATGTTGAACGCACAGGACACCTACCGCACGCTCGCGATATACAATCGGCACGCCTGCGAAAGAGTGGAACTTTTCCTCGCCTGTTTCGGGCCGGTATTGAAAGTCAGGATGCGCCTTTGCCTCCGCCAGGTTGAGCGTTTCGATATTGTCGGCAATGGTGCCGGTCAGCCCCTCGCCCATCGCCAGACGGGTCACGTGTACAGCAGATTTGTTGAGACCATGCGTGGCAAACAATTCCAGCATCTGTTCACGCAGCAGATAGATCGAGCAGACCTCGCTATTGAGGCTGTCTGCGATAATATCGACCACGCGGTCCAGCTTACCCTGCGCGTGCGTGCGCGAGGCCATAATCTCGTGCAGTTGCGTCAGAATTTGGCGAGCGGAAGCAGCAGCTGTCATTCGGTGAAGCTACACCAATGCGTGGTAATTGTTAATGGGCAGCAGTTTTGATCCGCGCCGAAATACCGCTAACCGGCGGCCATTTCCTCTTTCAGTCGCAGTTTCTTTTTCTTGAGAGCCTGGATTGTCGCAGTGTCAGGTGCTGGTCGGCTTTCTTCTTCGCGAATTTTTGCGTCGAGTCCGGCATGTTTGGTTTGCAGCGCGCTAACGTGGGACGATTCCATTGGTCTCTCCTTACAGTTACGACAGCCCCCTCTTCTCAGAAGGGGAGCGACTCGTCCCTGCGGACGAAACGCTGATGAGCATAGAAACACAAAATGTGCCTCTTGCGAAGTCCTGTGTAACCCGTAAGCGGTAAACAAGACCTTGTTCACGACAAGCCGTAAGCAGGGGCCGAGAATGCGGAGAACGGTATGTCGATGACTGAACAGGAGATGCGCAAGCGTTTGGCTGTGCTCAAGACCGACCACCGGGATCTCGATGCGGCGATTGATGCGCTTCGCGAAACCGGCTCGACCGATCAATTGCAAATCGCGCGGCTGAAGAAGCGCAAGCTCGGTTTGAAAGACCAGATCGCGATGATCGAAGACGCGTTGTTGCCAGATATTATTGCGTGAGATTTTTTTATTTAGCCCCTCAGTCGCCGGGCGGAATGCATCCGCATTCCTTGGCTACCTCGCACAAGCTCGGGCGGCCAGTCGGCCTTGCGGACCCTTACAGGTCCGATCCATTCCAAGCCATCAGTATCGCGCCAATTCTTGGTCGCGGCAGCCAGAGGGCGACTGCCCGACGCGCGGTTAGCGCGGTAGCCTAAGCGAACGGATGTGAGCGCCGGCGCTTGAGGCCAAACAAGCGCTCAAAACGTCCCGTTTTGACACAGTCCCGAATTGGTTCGGGATATCTTGGTTTCCAAGCTGGAACCTGCGCGAATCCGGTTCTAGCGCAGTATCAGGATGGGGAAACCGACCGATATCAATCAGCCTATTGTAGAGGCTCTATATAGCGAGGCTTTGCTTCTCGCCGATGAAGTGCGCCAGGTGTTTGACCTCCATCCGATCCGGGAGACGGGGCAAAATGCGGATACTTTGCGGCTGGCGCTATCGGTCGAAGGGCTTCGTACTACGACCCGCGTGATGCATGTGCTCGCATGGCTGCTCAACCACCGGGCTTATTTCTCCGGCGAGCTGACCGAGTTTCAATTGCGCCGCCATTCAAAGCTGCCGCCGGACCGCCCGGCAGAGCGTGAAAATCTGGTATTGCTGGAATATAGCACGCGCGAATTGATCCTCGAGAGTGAAAATTTGCACGCACGGATCACCCGGCTTGATGCCGCATGGCGTGACCGGTTTGAAATGCGCCCCGCCGCCATCCTGCGCTTGCAGGAACGCTTGGGCCATGCCGTCCACCGCGCGTAATTTGTGTATTTAGGCGGCGGCAAGAGCTTTCTGCCACGCCGCAACCCTCGCTTGCCTGACACCGGATTCCATCGACGGCGTGAAATTGCCGATGGCGCCGCGCATAGTGCTGCTCGCCTCATCCAATGAAGCCACCAGCCCCGCGCCTTTGGCCGCAAGCATGGCCGCACCGAGCGCTGTCGTTTCCACGAAATCAGGTCGCTCGACAGGCAAATCGAGCAAGTTAGCGATGTCCTGTGCCATCCAGTCATTCGCGCTCATCCCGCCATCGATCTTGAGCGACGTCCACTCTGCGCCATCGGCGGCAAAGGCCTTGGCCAGATCGTATGTCTGATGCGCCATCGCCTCCAACGCAGCGCGCGCAATCTGCGCCCTGCCAGTCGCAAAACTAAGGCCAGCAATCACGCCGCGTGCTTCCGGCTGCCAGTGCGGAGCACCGAGGCCCGACATGGCTGGAACAATCACGACACCGCCGCTATCGTCGATAGAGCGCGCCAGCGTTTCGGTTTCTGAGGCGGTGCCGAGCAAGCCCAGCGAATCTCTTAACCACTGCACCAGACTGCCTGCAACAAACACCGATCCTTCCAACGCGTAGGTCCGTTTTCCATTCTCTTGGTAGAGCACAGTACCGAGCAAACGGTTGTCCGATGTCGGAATGTCATGCCCCTTGTTGGCCAGAATGAATGCGCCGGTTCCGTAAGTCGCTTTGGTCTCACCGGGCGAGAGACAACCCTGACCGATAGTCGCCGATTGCTGGTCACCGACCAAGCCGGTTATCGGGATCGGCGCGCCGAACAATTCGGGTAGGGTCACACCAAAATTACCGGCATTGTCGGTTACTTCGCCCAGCGCGGCTTTGGGCACTTCAAACAATTCGCACAGGTCATCGTCGAACTGTGCACTGCCCAATGGGAGCAGCAGGGTCCGGCTCGCATTGCTGGCGTCGCTGATACGTGCGCCCCCGGTCAGCTTATAGACCAGCCAGCTTTCAATTGTTCCGAGCGCCAGTGTGCCGGCCTTTGCCGCCGCCGCAACCGCAGGTTTGTTCCGGACCAGCCAACGCATCTTGGTGCCGGAAAAATAGGGATCGAGCAGCAATCCGGTCTGCTTCTGCACCTGCGCTTCGTGGCCCGCCTCCTTCAGCTCTTCGCAGAAATCGGCGGTGCGCCGATCTTGCCAAACAAGCGCCTTGGCCAGCGGTTCGCCGCTATTCTTGTCCCACGCGACAACCGTCTCGCGCTGGTTGGTGATGCCGATGCAGGCGATCCGCTCTGCACCGCCCGCTGCCTCAACCATTTCGCGCGCGCAGGCGAGTGTCCGGTGCCAGATTTCGGTGGCATCATGCTCCACGCGGCCCGGCGCGGGATAGTGCTGTGTCAGCTCTTGCTGGGCGCTGCCCAGCGCCTTGCCATCCTGCGCAAAGAGCATCGCGCGGGTAGAAGTTGTGCCTTCGTCCAGAACGAGAATTTTCTTGGTCATGTTGTATCTCTCCCCTTCCCGTTTGCGGGAGGAGTTAGGGGTGGGTTTCTCACACGGCAGATCATGCCCACCCCCGCCCTCTCCCGCAAGCCGGTGGGGAGATTATCGACAACAGCGCAAATGATCGTCATATCGCGCTTATGGCAATGCCACCCAAACCATGGCCGACCGGATTGGTCGAGCAGCCCGAGCCGCTGGTCCGCCGCGTGCTCGCTCCCAACCCCTCGCCCTACACATTTACCGGAACGCAAACCTATCTGGTCGGTGCGGAGCACGAGATAGCCGTAATCGATCCCGGTCCAGCTGAACCTGAGCACCTGAATGCGTTGATCGCCGCGATTGGTGATGCCAAAGTCACGGCGATCATGTGTACGCATACGCACCGTGACCACTCGCCGGCAGCCAAGCCGCTTTCGGAGCGCACAGGCGCTCCGGTAGTCGGCTGCGCGCCGCTGGTGCTTGAAGTGGATGGTCCGCGCTCAGACGAGGCCTTCGACACCACTTACGAACCCGACCGTGTGCTTGAAGATGGCGAGCAAATGACCGGACCCGGTTGGACGCTCACCGCCGTTCACACGCCAGGCCACACGTCAAACCATCTGTGCTTCGCGCTGGAGGAAAGCGGCGCGCTGTTTACCGGCGATCATGTGATGGGTTGGTCAACCAGCGTGGTGATCCCGCCAGACGGCGATATGGGCGATTATATGAAGAGCCTCAACAAGCTCTACGCCAGATCAGAAAATGGCGTAGACAGCGTTTATTACGCCGCCCATGGCGCCCCCATCACCAAACCCCGGCAATTGGTACGCGGCATGATCGGTCACCGTCGTCAGCGTGAGAATCAGATCCTCAGGCTGCTGGGTGAAGAATCCACCAGCATCGAACAGCTCGTTCCGCTGATGTACAAGAATCTCGACCCGCGCCTTACCGGCGCCGCGGGAATGTCCGTCAAAGCGCATCTGATTGATTTGGAACGCAGAGGCATTGTCAGCCGTTTAGAAGAAAAGGGGCATTTGGAAGACATATGGCAGACAGCGTAGAACCAGCGAGCGACACCGCAGAGACGGAAGTGGCCGCGCCTAAACCTGAAAAACAGAAATCGCTGGCTCGCATTCAAGCGGTGCCGTGGCTCATCGTGATCCTGCTGATCGCGGCGACCGTGTGGCTGTTCTGGCGCGCGTTCATTTTTCAGGAAGAAGGCGATCCGGTGGGCAGCGCGATGCTGGCGTTCGAGAAGCAGAATTCGCTCACCGTGTTCAGCTCGCGCTTCGAAGTTACAGCGGAAAGCACCAACACAACCTCGCTCGGCCCGATCAATCTGGCCGAGTCGCGCCAGGCCGCCATTATCCCGGTGACCATCGAATACCGCGTTAATCTGGCTTCGGTCGGGCGAGACCGGATCGCATGGGACGCGGATACCGAGACAATGGACATCACTCTGCCGACACTCAAAATATCCACACCCAACCTCGATGAGGCGCGCAAGAAGGTTTATACCGAAGGCGTCTGGGTAAGCCGCGGTGCATCGGAAAATCTCAGCCGCGAGAATTCACTGCAAGCTGAGGAGAAAGCGGCAGCCTTCGCCAAAAATCCGGAAGTTTTGGCATTGGCGCGGCAGGCCGCTAAGGATGCGATCAGGCAGAACCTGACGATCCCGCTGCAGGTCGCAGGCTATGACGATATTACAGTAAATGTTCGTTTCGACGGCGAGAAGGTTCAAGAATGAGTGTAGAATCCAAACTTCCTACCGGCGATGATCTGCTGGCCGAAATTGACCGGCTGCGGAAGGAAAAGAATGCGATAATCCTCGCGCATTATTACCAGAAGCCGGAAATTCAGGACCTTGCGGATTATGTCGGTGATTCGCTCCAACTGAGCCAAAAAGCGGCAGAGACAGACGCCGATGTCATCGCCTTTTGCGGTGTAAAATTTATGGCAGATACCGCGAAAATTCTCTCGCCCGAGAAAATCGTGGTCCTGCCCGATATGGATGCGGGCTGTTCGCTCGAAGACAGCTGCCCGCCGGACAAGTTCAAAGCCTTCCGCGAAGCGCATCCCGACCATATCGCGCTGACCTACATCAATTGCTCGACCGAAGTGAAAGCTTTGTCCGATGTAATCGTGACCAGCTCCAGCGCCGAGACAATTCTCCAGCAAATCCCCAAGGACCAGAAGATCATCTTCGGCCCCGACCGTCACCTTGGCGGCTATCTCAGCCGCAAGTTTGACCGCGAAATGCTGTTATGGCCCGGCGTGTGTATCGTCCACGAAGCCTTTAGCGAAACCGAATTGCTGAAGCTGAAAGAAGAGCATCCGGGTGCACCTATCGCTGCCCATCCCGAATGTCCGCCCACCATCGTCGACCATGCTGACTATGTCGGATCAACCAGCGGTATTCTAAAATTCGCGCAGGAATTTGAAGGTGACACGCTGATCGTGGCGACCGAGCCGCATATCATCCACCAGATGGAAAAGGCGCTGCCCGAGAAAAACTTCATCGGCGCGCCCGGTGCAGACGGCAACTGCAACTGCAATATTTGCCCCTATATGGCGCTCAACACGATGGAGAAGCTTTACACCTGCCTGCGCGATCTTGAACCGCGCATCGAGATCGAGGAAGACCTGCGCCTGCAAGCGAAGAAGAGCCTCGACAAGATGCTCGAAATGGCCAGCGGGACCGTTGGCAAAGGCGATTTGGGACCGGCGAACTAACTTGGCTCGCAACCCTTTGTCTTTCGGAACGTTACTGTTCCGATGACCGCTGAAATCCGCTTCTTCTGGGCGCGCCTGCACGCCAATTACTGGTTCTTCCCGGCGACCTTCGCAATTTTGGCGGCGGTGCTGGCGTCGGGCATGATCGCGTTGGATCGCAGCGGTTTTGCTGAAACGCTGAACAACGCCAGCTGGCTTGTCGCGGCCCGCCCCAAGGGGGCGGCCGATATGCTGACGGTGATGGCAGGTTCGATGATCGGTGTCGCCTCGACAGTGTTCTCGATAACACTCGTGGCGGTCACCTATGCAAGCGGCAATTACGGCCCGCGTTTGCTGACAAATTTTATGGAAGACCGAGGCAATCAGCTCAGCCTCGCGACGTTTATCGGCAGCTTTGTGTATGCGCTGATTGTGCTGCGCAGTGTGCGCGCCGAAGATGAAACCCCTGCGGGCGGTTCTGGCGCGGCGGATGCCCTGCCCGGCTTTGTGCCGCAATTGTCATTACTCGTCGCCTATCTGCTGATGGCGGTGTGCGTCGCTGTGCTGGTGTTCTTCCTCCACCATATACCCTCCAGCATACGCATCAACACGGTGCTGGAGAAGATCGGTACCAAGCTCATCGCGGCGATCCGAAAGACTTATCCCGTCGAAGACGAATTTTCGGATAGTCTCGAGCAAGTTGCCGGGAAGCCCGTTTTGGCCAAAAGCAATGGCTATGTTCAGATGATCGATTTCGAGGATCTGGAAAAAACCGCCCGCAAACATAATTGTACCTTGTCACTGAAGGTTCGCACCGGCGATTTCGTTCATCGTGACTTGCCGCTACTCGAGATCAGCGATGGCGACCCCGAAGAGCTAGCCGACACTCTGCGCGAAGATTTTACCTTGGGAGCGTCGCGTACGCCTGAACAAGACCCGCAATTCCTGATCGATGAATTGGTCGAGATCGGATTGCGCGCGCTGTCACCCGGTATCAACGACCCCTTCACCGCGATAACCGCGCTCCACTGGCTGGGTGCAGCAACGTCAGAAATTGGCCGGCGCGATCTGCGCAAAGATATTTGCGGGGCTGACGCTGATGATTGCCCCGTCATTCCGCTGCCTGACGATTTCGATCATTACCTCAAACGCGGCTTCGGCTCGATCCGTAGCGCGGTGGCAAGCTCGCCAACTGCAGCCGAAGTGATGCTGGACACCATTTCCAACGCGGCGACGCCGATCAAGGACGAGAACCGTCAGGCGATGCTGCGTGACGAGGGCAAGCTACTGGCCGAGCAAGTGCGCGGGCATCTGACCGGTCCCGATCTTGATCGATTTGAGAAGCATGCCGCAGAATTTGACCGCTGCTTCTGGGCAGAAACCGACGCGAATTAGGCCCAGATCAAGGCGCAAGCTTGGGCGGCGTTTTCCTCTCGACCCGATTGCGCTTTGCGACAAGCAACGCACCACCCAGCAGCAGCATCCCAAATATATCCAGCGGCAACAGCACTTCGCCAAACGCGCTATACCCGATCATCGCCGCAACAGCAGGCTGGGTCAGCAGCGCTAAGCCGATAATCAGCGGCGGAAAGTGACGCAGGCTGAAGACCAGCAGCCCCTGCCCGATCAATTGGCTGGATACGAACAAGATCACAATCGGCGTCCAGTCGGTCGGCCAGACAGGTTCCCCATTCACCAGCGCAAGCGCCAGGATCACCGGGCACGCAAAAATGCTGACCCACACCAGCAGGCTCCACGCGCCGATGCCTTTGCGGGCATCTTGCAGCGTCAGCAGATAAACGGCGTAGAACAACCCTGCGGCGAGGCAAAACAGGTCACCGATCAGCGTCGCCGTGCTGATTTCAAGGCTGCGGCCCAGCAATATGCTTGCACCGCCAAGCGCGAAGATAATCGCCAGCCACTCCATCCCGCGCGGCACAGTACGGGTAATGATGAATGTCCAGAAAAGCAGCACGATGCTGCCCGCATTGCCGAAGAGTGTCGCATTGCCGAGGCGGGTTTTCTCGATCCCGATATGCCAGCTCGACAAATCCAGCGCGAAGGCGGCCGATCCGAGAGCGACCAGGATCAAGGTCTTGCGCGGGATACCGGTCAGCGCCTGCCCGGTCCCTTTCGCCAGCAAGATCAGGAACGGCAGCGCGAGGAACAACCGCCAGAATGCCGCCGAAACCGGGCCGGTATCCGCTAACCGTACGAACCATGGCCCCAGCGCCAAAGCAACATTGCCCGCGAGCAATGCGGTCAGAAGCACCCAGCGCGGCCATGTGCTGCTATCGCGCCTAGAGGCGTTTGTTGCGGTTGCATTACTCACCTTCCCCCCTTAGCTGACACGATAGATTGCAAATAGATACTTTTGACGGGAGCCATCCTTTATGACCGACGCACTTTTCCAGCCGATTACTCTCGGCGCGATTGAGGCAAAGAACCGCATTCTGATGGCGCCGCTGACGCGCGGCCGTGCGACGCCTCCCGGATTTGTGCCCAATGAAATGATGGCGACCTATTACCGTCAACGCGCCAGCGCCGGTCTGATTATCAGCGAGGCAACCGGCATCAGCGTTGAAGGTCTAGGCTGGCCTGCCGCTCCCGGCATCTGGAGCGACGAACAAGTGGAAGGCTGGAAGCTGGTCACCGATGCAGTTCACGAAGAAGGCGGCAAGATCGTGTTGCAGCTTTGGCATATGGGCCGGATCGTCCACCCCGATTTTCTTGGCGGCGAAAAAGGCGTTTCCGCTTCGGCCACCACCGCACCCGATCACGCGCACACGCCGACCGGCCGCCAACCGCATCAGGAAGCCCGCGCACTTGAACTGAGCGAAATTCCACGCGTCGTAGGCGATTACAAACATGCTGCCGAGAATGCGAAGAAAGCGGGTTTTGACGGCGTTCAACTGCACGGCGCGAATGGCTATCTGGTCGACCAGTTCCTGCGCGAAACTACCAATTTGCGGACCGACGAATATGGCGGCCCGCCTGAAAATCGCGTGCGCTTTATGCGCGAAGTGCTCGAAGCTCTGATCGATATTTGGGGCGCAGACCGCGTTAGTATCCGCCTATCGCCCAATGGCGACACGCAAGGCGCGGACGACAGCAATCCCGAAGCCCTGTTCGCCGAAGCAGCCAAAGTGGTTGAAGAGCTGAACCTCGGCTTCCTTGAGCTACGCCAGCCTGGGCCTGAAGGTACATTTGGCCGTACCGATGTGCCGCAGCAGGATGGGGTGATCCGCAAAATCTATACCGGTCCGCTGGTGCTCAACAGCGACTATTCCGGCGAAGAGGGCGCTGCCGATATCGCGTCAGGACGCTGCGATGCGGTCAGCTATGGTCGGCCATTTATCTCCAACCCAGATTTGCCGGACCGGATTAAGCAGGGTGCCGACTTCGCTCCGAATGTCGATGTGCCGAAGAGCTGGTACCTGCCGGGACCTGCGGGCTATATCGACTATCCGACTCTGGCCGAGCAACAAACCGCCTGACCGGCGCAAATACTCTTTAAGAATTTGAGGCTATGGCCGCAGACTATGCGATCATGGCTCACCATCAAAGGCAATAGCGCCGCCCAACTGGCCAAAGCGCCGCAGATTGGTGCGGATGCGCTGGTGGTGGACATGCGCGCTGTCCCGAATGACGAAAACGCCGCACAGGTTCGGGCGGATGTGGCCGAATGGTTCGGCTCTTTCCGCGAACAACTATCGACGCCCAAACGCTTCAAAAGATGGCTCAAGATCAAGCCGATCGACGAACCGCATTGGGGTGACGATCTTATGGCGATTATGGCCGGTGCACCCGACGGCTTGATTGTCCCCAAATGTACCGGGCCCGAGCAAATTCGGATGCTCGCTTCCGAACTCTACGAGATCGAGCAGCGGCATGGTCTCGCCCAAAATGCCACCAAGATTATCCCGCAGATCGGGGAAACGCCCGGTTCGGCTTTGACGCTGCGCGACTACACCGATGATCCGCATCCCCGCCTCGCCGGATTTGCATGGAATGCCCAGGGTCTTGCGCGCAATATCGATGCACACCGGACTCATATCGAAGATGGCGGTTGGTGCGATACAATGCGATTGGTGCGCGGAACCACAATCCTGCTTGCCAAAACGCTCGGTTTGCTCGCTATCGAAACGGCAGTGCCCGACCCACGCGACGTCCAGACCGGCGCGGTGGCGGCGCGCAGAGCACGCCAAGACGGTTTTACCGGTATGGCCGCGATTCATCCGCGCCAAGTCGGCCTTATCAATGAAGCGTTCAAGCCGACGCCGAGAGAATGTGCTGATGCGCAGGCCATAGTCGACCTATTTGCAAGCAGCCCGACCGCCGCAGTCGTCAATCATAAAGGAACGATGATCGACCGGACCGGCCTGGAACAGGCTCAACAAATGTTGGAGCTTGCGTAAACCTAGCAAGCCAAGCCTATTCAGCGTCCGCCTCTGGCGCGGGTTCGGCGGGTTCCGCTTCCGGTTCGGGCGTTTCTTGCGCTGCCGGAGCAGAACGCCTTGAATCATCCGCCGCGCTGGTTTCACGCACCGCTGGTGATGTTGATTGCAGCTCATCCAGCGGAATCATCGCGTCGCTGATCGATCCCTCGAGCACATTTCCTTCCGCGCTGCGCGCATCGTCATCTGCTGCAACAGGCGCAGGGTCGTCCCCGCAGGCCGACAGCAGCGGCAAAGCGCACAGGCAAATTGCATAGCGGATCATGAAGTCACTCCTGAATCTTCGGACAGCATATCTAGGAATGCATCGCCCCGCGCAAGCAATGCGTCATCCCATTGTTCAGGAGTGATGTCGATTCCCAGCCTCGCCAGACTGGTCACCCCAAATTCGGCGATCCCACAGGGCACGATACCCGTGAAGTGCGACAAATCCGGCGCAAGATTGACCGAGAAACCATGCATCGTGACCCAGCGCCGAACGCGTACTCCAATGGCACCGATCTTGGCCTCGCTGCCATCAATATCGCGAGTCCAGATGCCGATCCGGCCCTCCGCGCGCCATGCCTCGACTCCGATATCGCCAAGCGTATCGATCACCCAGCCTTCTAAACTGTGCACAAAGCGGCGCACATCGCGGCCTCGTTCGGTCAGATCGAGCAATGCATAGCCAATCCGCTGACCTGGTCCATGATAGGTATAGCGACCGCCCCGTCCAGCCTCGACAACTTCGAAGCGAGGATCGAGCATTTCATTTTTGTCAGCACTGGTTCCAGCGGTGTAGACCGGCGGGTGCTCCAGCAGCCATAGCAGTTCGCGCGCGTCACCCGCAGCAATCGCGCGGTTGCGCACGTCCATTTCATCAAGCGCTGTGCGATAAGGCACTTGCTCCACAGCGCGCCTCACCGCGATATCCGATGCGAGTTTTCCAGACATACTCATTGCGTGGCGTGCACAGGAGCGGTTATCAAGGGTAATAGTTCATTAAAGCAGGGTTTGGCATATGAAATTTGATCTCGACAAAGCGTGGAATGAAGCAGTGACCATGCTGAGATCCAACCTCGATGTGCTGAGCGTGGTGGCAGGAGTGTTCTATTTCCTGCCTTCGTTGGCTTTGACACTATTGATCCCCACAGCGGAAATTGAAGCCGCAGCGCAAGACCCGGAGCGATTTCAAGCCGCCATGGGCGCGTTGCTGGGCCAATATTGGCCAGTGATGGCGGCATATTTTGTGGCCACGGTGATCGGATCGCTAACGCTCTACGCTTTGCTAGGCAAAGCGCACCGACCAACGGTAGGGGAAGCGCTCAAAATCGGTTTGACCGCCTGTATCCCCTATATCGCGGCGATGTTATTGTTCGTGTTTGCGATCACCATTGTATCGGCAGCCATCAACGTCATCGGAGCACTTTCCGGCGTAACGGCAATCGCAATTGTTATGACAATCATTTCAATCGCGGTGATCATATTCATATCAATGCGATTCCTGCTCGTAGGGCCGATCATGGCGATAGAGCAGAATTATAACCCGATCTCCGCACTGCTCCGGTCCTGGAAACTGGTGAAAGGCAACACGCGCAAAGTCACGATTTTCATGCTTCTGGTTGGCGCGGCTGTGATCGTAATCTATATTGTTACAGCCGCAATCATCGGATTGTTTGCGGCACTGCTCGGTAGCGGACAAGCCGCGCTGTGGGTGGAAGGTATCCTGTCGGGCCTGTTAGGGGCCGCAATCAGCACAATTATCCTGACGATCTATATCGCAATCCACAGGCAATTGGCTGGCGATCCGCCGCAGACCCTCAGCGATACGTTTGAATAAGTAGTAGCCGCCACCAACCGGCGGACCGGCTTACTCTTTCCAGCCCCAGAACAGCTGGCAGGGCAGGATATTCCAGAACTCGAACCCGCTATCGATACGGGTGAAGTGCTTGGCCATAAAGTCGCGCGCCTTGGCGCTGAATTGATAGACCAGAAACGCGCCGCCGGGCCGGATGATCCGGTGGGTTGCGGCAGCAATGGCCGGGCCGACACCATCGGGTAAGGTCGAGAATGGCAGGCCAGACAACACGTAATCGGCATGCTGATGCCCGTGATCGCGGACAATCTCCTCGACATCAGCAGCGGAGCCATGAACGGCTGTGAAACGGCTGTCGGTAATTGTCCGGTTGAGATAGTCGATGAATAGCGGGTTGGTGTCGATTACGATCAGCGCACCATCGGCGCGCAGCTTCTCCAGCACCGGCTCGCAAAAAGTGCCAACGCCCGGACCATATTCGACGAACAATTTGCACTCGTCCCATTTCACCGGTCCCAGCATTTTGCGGATAGTAAAACGCGATGACGGGATGATCGAACCGACCATTTTGGGATGTTCGAGGAAGCCCCGGAAGAAGACGCCCCATTGGCCGAGCAATTTGCGCAACCGCGTGCCGACGCCGATGCGTTTCGCTCCCACAATCTTGGGGGTAACCTGTTGTGAATCTGTCAAAATTGCGCCCTGTAATACAGCGCCTTTCCGTAACGGAAGGCAGCGAGTGTGTGCGCCTGCCAAATTCACCTGCGCATTGCAAGCGCTGCTATCCGCGCGTAGCGGCTAAGGCAATGTCCAATACAGACTTATCCGAGACTGCCGACGCGCCGCGCAAACCAATCTCGCGCGAGCGTATGGCGTTGTTGTTTGCAGTGATGCTGACCACCGCAGCAGGCAACACCGCGATGCAATCGGTTATGCCGTCCATCGGCACCGAGCTGGGCGTCAATGACGTGTGGATCAACCTCGCTTATTCATGGTCGGCGCTGCTCTGGGTGATTTGCGCGCCAATTTGGGCCCGCCGGTCGGACAGGCGTGGTCGCAAGTCGATGATGGCGCTGGGCATGGTCGGCTTCATCACTTCGATGGGGCTATGCGGCATGATCCTGTGGTTCGGACTGATAGGGGCGCTTTCAGCGTTGTGGACACTTATCTTCTTTGCCGCCGCGCGCAGTCTGTATGGCGGTTTTGGATCGGCAGCGCCGCCAGCGGTGCAAGCCTATGTGGCCGCACGAACGGCACGTTCGGAAAGGACACAGGCACTGTCGTTGATCGCCTCAAGCTTCGGTCTCGGCACGGTAATCGGTCCGGCCCTTGCACCGCTGTTGATCTTTCCCGGACTTGGACTGACCGGCCCGTTTGCGGCATTTACAATCTTTGGCGTAGTGACGCTCATCGCGCTCCGCGTTCTCCTGCCAAACGACGAGCCACAGTTCGCCGCGCGTGGTTCTGCCTTTAGTGCGCCATATGGGACGAGTTCCACGGACCGCTCATCGGAAGACGATGATGATGGGGACGACGCAGATGCCGCTCCGCGCCCAGCAGAAACTCCCGAGCCAAAGCGTATCGGCTGGTTCGAAACGCGCGTAAGGCCGTGGGTCATCGCTGGCCTGCTTGGCGGTCACGCCCATGCGATGATATTGGGGATATCAGGCTTCTTGGTGCTGGACCGTTTGGGACTACGCGAAACGCCGCTCGAAGGCGCTGGCCCGGTGGGTGTCGTGCTGATGTGCGGTGCGGTGGCCACGCTGCTGGCACAATGGGGCGTGATCCCGCGCATGAACCTTGGTCCACGCGCAGCAATCTTGTGGGGCGTAGCACTGGCGAGTGTGGGCGTGATCCTGCTCGGCATCGCGCAGAATTTGCACGGCATTGCTCTTGGCTATTCGATAGCCTCGCTCGGCTTTGGCCTGTTCCGCCCAGGCTTCAATGCGGGTGCATCGCTAGCTGTCACCCGCGCCGAACAGGGCGAGGCATCCGGCGTTGTCGCCTCTGCCACTGGTGCTGCCTTTGTATTCGCGCCGGCGCTGGGAGTGCTGCTCTACAATTGGTCCGAATGGGTCAGCTTCGCGACAGTGGTTGCGCTGTGTCTCGCCGTGTTCGTGATTGGCCGGCATTCCCTGTCGGCCGATGAAGTCACAACCAAAGACCGCCCAGCCTAGGCCCAGATACCCTGAGTCCGGTCAGAGTATTTCCAGCACCGTGTCCTGCGGGCGGCAAATGCGTACACCCTTCTCGGTTTCAACAACGGGGCGCTCCATCAGGATCGGATCAGCGGCCATAGCCGCAAGCACCGTGGCATCATCCGCATCGGGCAGGCCGCGCTGTTCAGCATCGGTTCCACGTAAGCGCAAAGCCTTGGCCGGAGACACGCCCGCATCCTTATATAGCTGTGCCAGCTTTTCTTTGCTCGGCGGCTCTTTCAGATATTCGACCACAGTCAGATCGACTTTCGACAAGTTCTCCAGAATCGCCAAAGTCTTGCGCGAAGTACCGCATTTTGGATTGTGCCAGAGTGTCGCTTTCATAGTCGCAGCCATCATAAATCTCCGTAAAACTGTTGCAGGCCTCCTACAAAATCCAAGTTTCTTCGCCAAGCTGCGATTATGAATTGCAATTGCGAGTGAGTTGCAATAGCGAGCCGAGCATCACTTTTGGACGGGATGATCGAATCACATGAGAATACTTACGACACGCCTGCTCAGCGCTACCGCTGTGACAGTCGCACTTGCTGCAAGTCCGGCAATAGCTAACGAATCACAGACTACGGACCAGAGCGAAGAAGCAGGTGATGAGGACATCATCGTCACGGGCAAGGTGCTTTATACCAACCAAGTGAATGCGGTGAAAACCCCTACTCCGATCATCGACGTCCCGCAGAGCCTGTCGATCACCACCAGCGAGGATATCCGCAAGCGTGGCTTCGACAGCATTGGCCAGATCGTTGATTACACCCCAGGCGTGAATACATCGCAAGGCGAAGGACACCGCGACTCGGTCGTCTTCCGCGGCGTCCGTTCTACCGCCGACTTCTTCATCGACGGCGTTCGCGACGACGTTCAATATTACCGCCCGCTCTACAATCTGGAGCAGGTCGAAATCCTGCGCGGCCCCAACGCTCTCCTGTTCGGGCGCGGCGGCACCGGCGGCGTATTGAACCGCGTGACCAAAAAAGGCGTTCTGGGCGAGAACTTCACCGGCTATCAGGCAAGCGTCGATACATTCGGGGAATTCGCCGGCCAGGTTGATCTCAACCTCTCGACCAGCGACACTGCCGCGTTCCGCGTGAACGCGATGTATGAGAGCCTGAACAATCACCGCGATTTTTACGATGGGGAGCGCATCGGCATCAACCCGACCGCGCGGTTCATGCTGACACCCGATACCACAATCGACCTGTCTTACGAATATCTCGACCACCAGCGCTTTATCGATCGCGGTATTCCAACCGGATCAGACGGCCGCCCGGCGGAAGCGTTTGCGGAGATCGTCTTCGGCGATCCCGAACTGAACACCAGTGAACTGGAAGCGCATCTTTTCCGCGCCAATCTGCAGCATAATTTCTCCGACCATGCGAAGATCAATGTCACAGCCGCCTATGGCGATTATGACAAGCTGTACGCGAACTTTTACGCGTCAGGCTACGATCAAACGAATACCCCCGACCAAGTCACGCTAGACGGCTATGTCGATACGACCCGGCGGCAAAACCTGACCCTGGCCGGTAACTTCATCACCGATTTTGCAACCGGTAGCGTCGAGCACACGCTAATCATCGGCGGCGAATATATCAGCACGTCGTCCGACCAAGACCGCTTCAATTCGTTCTGGTCGACCACGATGGACGACAACGAATTCTTCACCATAGCTCGCCCGCTCAATCTGCGCGGCGGCGTTGGCGTTAATGCATCGGGTCAAGCAACGACCAATGATTTTACTGCCGATATCAATGATGACACACGCGTGAACATCGATGTGTTTTCGGCCTATATCCAGGACGAAATCGAGGTGACCGACTGGCTCAACCTTGTGCTCGGCGCACGGTTCGACAGCTTCGATATCGAAGTGAACAATGTTGTTGATAGCGAAATCCGGACCCGTAAGGACGAGGAAATCTCCCCGCGCCTTGGCCTTATCATCAAACCGCAAGAAAACATCTCGATCTATACCAGCTATTCCGAGAGCTTTCTGCCTCGCAGCGGTGAGCAATTTGCCAATATCAATGGCGATAATAACGCGCTCGATCCCGATACTTTCACCAATCTGGAAGCGGGCGTGAAATGGGACATCAATCCCGGCCTCAGCCTGACCGGTGCGGTGTTCCAGATCGAGCAAAGCTCTCCGCAAGTGGACGACAATGATGCGTCGCAGCTTGTCATCGTGGACTCCAAAATCCAGGGCTTTGAATTGCAACTGCAAGGCAGCCTGTCAGATTTCTGGACGGTATCGGCGGGCTACAGCTACCTTGACGGCGAGCAAGTCAATCAAAACGGCCCGACCGGCCTGCGTCCGCGCGAACTGCCCGACAGCACCCTGTCGGTGTGGAACAATTTCCAGATCACTGACCGCTTCGGTTTAGGAGCCGGTTTAACCTATCAGTCGGACAGTTTCATCGACAATGGCAACAACGCCATTCTTCCTAACTATATCCGCATCGATGCGGCGGCATATTACGATATCTCGGAGAATATCCGCCTACAGGTGAATGTCGAGAATGTGACCGACGAGCTGTATTTCCCCAACTCTCATTCGACGCATCAAGTGACCGTGGGCGCTCCGCTCAATGCGCGGTTTGCAATCAGCGGCCGGTTCTAACAAGACTTACTCCTCACGCTCCGAAGGTGCGACGATCGCAGGAACCTCTGCCGCCGCATCTTCGGAGCTGATCCCCGGCGCGGGAGCCGCGCTGATTGTTTCCTGACGCCGCGTGACACGCCCAGCCCGCTGGATCGCATTGACCAGTCGCGGATAAACGCCGCAGCGGCAGAGATTAGGGATAGCCTCCTCGATATCTCGCTTGCTGGGATCGGCATTCTTGGCGATCAGCGCCGCGCCCGCCATCACGATGCCCGGGGTGCAGAAACCGCACTGGATCGCCTGCTCAGCCACCATAGCCTGCTGCACCGGGTGCGATCTGTCCCGCGACAGGCCTTCAATAGTGGTTATAAAACGACCTTCGGCCTCGGCGATAGTGATCAGGCAGCTCCGCAAAGCCTCTCCATCAACAATCACCATACACGCGCCGCAATCGCCCACACCGCAACCATATTTGGTACCGGTTAGATTGGCAGCATCGCGCAGCGCCCACAGCAGCGGGGTCTCTGCATCCATATCGAATTCGACCGGTTGGTCGTTGACCGTCATCCGCGGCATCGGCGGAAGCTCCCGCTAGCTTAGAGGCTTAGTCGCGCCAGCTATTATCGGTGCGGTCGATCTTGCGCTTCCACGCTTCGAAATCGAATACCCCCGCGCCGCCTTGTTCCTGCATCACGAACAGATCGCGTTGGTGGACATCGACTACTTCTTGCGGGACGATGCGCGGATTGCCCATACTCAGAGTGGCAACTTGAATCTCGCACGCACGCTGGAGCGCCCACATCTTCAGGAACATGCCCTGAATGGTCTTGTCCATCACGACCGGGCCGTGATTACGCAGCATCAAAATGCTGTGATCGCCAAGGTTTTCGACCAAACGAACACCCTCTTCTTCACGAACCGTCACGCCTTCGAAATCGTGATAGCCGATCTGGTTCTGGAAATTGCAGGCATAGAAATTGGTCGGCATCAAGCCATCTTTGTGGCTGCACACCGCCATCGTTGCAGTGGTGTGAACGTGGCAGATCGCCTGCGCTTTTTCACCCAGATTCTTATGGAAATAGGCATGCTGGGTGAAGCCGGCTTTGTTGACCATATATTGCGACTGGCCGACATTGTTGCCTTCGACATCAATTTTGACGAGGTTCGATGCGGTCACCTCGTCGTATAGCAAGCCGAACGGGTTGATCAGAAACGTATCATCTTCGCCCGGAACCGCGACGGAAATGTGATTGTAAATCGACTCACCCCAGCCGAGGTGATCGAAAATCCGGTAGCATGCAGCCAGATCCAGCCTCGCCTGCCATTCGGCTTCGCTACATTCCACATTCGGTTTCAACTGGGTCGCCACGTTGCTCTCCTAGGTCTTGTCATTGCGTTGCGTTTGGGGATGTATCGCACGACCATGCCGCACCGCACAAGTCGCGATCTTGCAGCAATCATGAGCACGCGCTCAGAAAATCGCTTCCCCGCCCCATTCCGTCGCGCTAGGGGCCGGTGCGATGAGCGATGGAGCAAAACTGACACGCGGCGATATTCGCGGGCATCTTGTCACTCAAACCACCCCCATGATCATTGGCGTTGCGGCGATGATGTCGGTCGGACTTATCGACGCGTATTTCATTGGCCAATTGGGCAGCGCCGAGTTGGCCGCAATCGCGCTTATCTTTCCGATCAGTATCGCGCTGAGTAGCCTCGGTATCGGCGTGATGGTCGGGATCAATTCGGTTGTGTCGCGTTCCTTGGGCGCAGGTGACAATGAAAACGCTGCTAGCCGGGGCAATATCGGCATCGCGTTTGCCCTGATGGTCGGCATCGTGATGGCTGCGATCCTTCTCGCATTGCTCGATCCGCTGTTCACGCTGATGCAGGCCGATGACAAGCTAATGCCGATCATCCGCGCTTATATGATTCCGTTTGCGATGGGCTTCCCGCTGATCATGGTGATGATGGGGATCAATGGAGTAATGCGCGGACAAGGCGAGGCGCGAAAAACCTCTTACGTGTCGATCTGTTACGCGGTGGCGAACTGGATACTCGATCCGATACTGATCACCGGAGCGCTCGGCTTTGAAGGATTCGGCATTGCGGGCGCGGCCTATGCCACCAATATCGGCTGGGCGATTGCACTGGTTCTGGCGCTGTTCTTGCTCAAAGGCACCGCCTTGCCGTTCAATCCGTCTGCCATCAAAAGGGACCAGATTGCGCCTGCTATCAAGGCCCTGTCGTCAGTCGCGGGACCCGCCGGATTTTCCAATGCGATCAACCCGATCGGCCTTTCGGTTCTAACCGCTTTGGTCGCGACACAAGGCCAGGACGCGGTGGCTGGATTCGGAGCTGCAGGACGTATCCAATCTTTCGCAATTGTCCCATTACTTGCACTGTCGGGAGCCATCGGATCCATTGTCGGGCAGAACTGGGGCGCCAACCAATTTGACCGTGCTCGGCAAGCGATGCGCTGGGCTGCCGGTTTCTCAGTGGTTTATGGCCTGTTCGTTGCCGTCGTGCTGGTCGCGGCGAGCGGGTGGTTTGCGCAGCTATTCAGCGACAATCCCGCCGTTATAGATGAATTCTCACGCTACCTCGCCATAGCGGCATGGGGCTATGCCGGATTTGGTCTGTTGATTGTCAGTAATGGCGCTCTCAATTCCGTAGGCAAAGCTGGCTGGGCGCTGGCGCAAAGCTGTTTCCGCGTGTTCTTGGTGATGATGCCGGTCGCGTGGCTGCTACGCCCCACATGGGGATCGGATGCCATCTATAGTGCTGAATTGGCGGCCAATGTTGTCGGCGGCGCTGTTGCTTTGGTGCTGGTGCTTCGTATCCTCGGCCAAAGGCATAGCTCCGATAAGGCTTAGTATCTAGCCGTGCTTACACTTCGTTAACCATCATCGCCCATAGAGTTCCGGACTATCCGGGGGTTTTGTAATGGACGACCTACTCGCAGAATTCGTGGCGGAAACGCGCGAGATGCTTGAGGCTATCGAAGGTGAACTGGTCGCGTGGGAGGCGGAGCCATCGGACCGTGCGCGGCTCGATAACATCTTCCGCTTCGTCCATACGGTCAAAGGCAATTGCGGCTTCTTCGACTTTCCGCGCCTCGAAAAACTCAGTCACGCTGCCGAAGGCGTGCTCGCTGAAGTGCGCGCTGGCCGCCGTCATGCCGATAGCCGGCTCGTTTCCGCAGTTCTCGCAATCATCGACCGTATCACGCAGATGACCACCGCTATCGAAGCCGGTGAAGAACTGCCTGTAGGGAGCGATGAATTTCTGATTGCCGCGCTCGAAGGTGACGCGAGCGATGTCGGTGAGACGTTGGCCATGCATTCCGCTCGGGAAGATGCGGAGACAAAAACAACCGATGCAGGGCCGCAAGCCCCTCGCTCCATCCGCTTGCCAGTTGCGTTACTCGACCGGGTGATGAGCGGCGTATCGGACATGGTTTTGGCACGAAACGACCTTGCCCGGCGGCTGCGCGATGCGGGGAACGAACCGACATTAGACGGCCCGTTCGAGCGCCTGTCCGGCATCCTGTCCGACGTTCGCGAAGCCATCACCAAAATGCGGATGCAACGCATCGAACACCTCTACAACGCGATCCCGCGCCTTGTTCGTGATCTTTCGACCGAGCTCGACAAACAAGTTATGGTCGATTTCGAAGGCGGCGATGTCGAGCTGGACCGCGAAATGATCGAAATGATCCGCGACCCCGTCACGCATCTGATTCGCAACGCAATCGATCACGGCATCGAGAAACCATCAGAACGCCTCCGCGCAGGCAAACGTGAAATCGGTATGCTCGCCATTGCTGCGCGCCAATCGGGCAACCGGATCACAATTGTTATTTCCGATGACGGCGCTGGCCTGAACACAGATAAGATCGGCGAGAAAGCGGTTTCATCCGGTCTCGTTAGCCAGAAAGAACTGGATGCGATGCCGCCAGAAAGCGTCACCGATCTGATTTTTGAAGCTGGCCTTTCGACCGCTGAAGAGGTTAGCGCGATATCCGGTCGCGGCGTCGGCATGGATGTCGTCCGCGCTAATATCGAAAAAATCGGCGGCACTATCACTGTCTCGTCCAATCCGGGCGAAGGCACGATGTTCTTCCTGCAAATCCCGCTCACGCTGAGCATTATTTCGGCGCTGACCGTCAGCGTCGATGGGCAGCGCTTCGCAATCCCGCAATCCTATGTCGAGGAAATCGCGCATGGCGCGTCGGCATCGGTCGAATTTTCCCGTGTGGGCGACACCGATCTTGTAACATTCCGCGACCGCCGTTTGCCCTGCCTGACTCTCAACAATGTGTTGGGTGTGAAACCACGCGGTGCTGGCTGGGATCAACGTCTGGTGTTGCTGCGCCTCGGTAGTGGCGATCTGTTCGCGCTCGCAGTCGACAAAATTCACGATCAGGAAGATTTGGTCATAAAGCCTCTGGCTCCAGCGGTCATGCAGAGCGGACTCTATGCGGGAACGACGCTGCTGGATGATGGCAGCCCTGTGTTGATGCTCGACATCCCAACCGTCGCCAGCGAAAACGGTTTGGTCAGCGATGTTCGCGCGCGTCCTGCACAGGTCACTGTTAGCGAGAAAGCTGTCGTTGAAGAGCGTGGACGCACATTGATGACCTTTGTCGGCCTAGACGGCAAACGCCGCGCAATCGGCATGCAACTGGTCGCGCGGATCGATCAAGTGCCGCATGACGCATTCGCCATCGACGATGGTCGCGCGCAAGTCGTTGTCGATGGTAAAATTATGACATTGGTTGGGGTCGGCAATGACACCGAACAGGTCGAAATTCCAGCCGGCAATGTGAAGCTGCTGCGCCTGTCCGATAGCGAGTGCGAGTTGGCCTATGCCGTCGCCGAACTGGGCGAATCGGTGATCATCACCCAAGATCTCGCATCGCCCGAAGGCGATACTCGCCTCGAAGGGGTGGCGCTGATCGACGGCGAACTGATTCCTGTGGTCGACGGATACCGACTGTTTGCCAAGCATGGCAGCATTGCCACTCCAGTAGAAAAACTGGTGTGCCGTTTGCCGGAAGGCGATGATTGGGTCGACCGGATGCTGCAGCCGCTCGTTGCCGCCGCGGGCTACCGTGTCGCCAGTGATCCGGACCAAACAGCCGATGTAACCATAGTCCTCACCGACACTGCCGATGCGGTTGATACGGTTGATACGGTTGCCAACGGCCGCGTGATCAAACTCTATAGCGATCCAAATGCACCTATTGGGAAAGATGACAGCATTTACCGGTACGACCGCACCGCTCTGGAAAGCGCTCTACGCAAAGCCCGCATAGGAGACCGGTCATGAGAGAATTGATCCTTATGTTCGATATCGCCGGACGCCGCGTCGCGATCCCCGCGGTCGAAGTCCAATCGGTAATCGAGCTGGAAGATATTTATCCGGTGCCGCGTGCGCCCGACTACGTAACCGGCTTGACGGCAATGCGTAGCCAGTCGCTAACTGTGATCGATTGCCGCAAAGCTCTGGGCCAAGAAAGCAAGACTGAGTATGGCGAACGCTCCCCCGTTATCGAATTGGATGGCCACCTCTACGCGCTACTTGTCGACAGTGTCGATGACGTTGTCGAAACGCAATCTGAAATCACGCCGGTCGCTGGCGGCTTTGGCAAGGAATGGGAAAATGCCGCTCAAGGCATGGTCGAAACCGACCGCGGCCCCACTTTGCTGATCGATATTCACAAGCTGATCGGCGGCCAAGCCGCAATTGCGGCTTAAACACTTGGTTACCTTAATCCGCTACCCGCAGATAGAACTATAAGGATCGCCCGAAATGAAAAGCTGTCTCATCGTCGATGACTCGCGGGTAATCCGCAAAGTCTCCCGTCACATACTCGAATCTCTCGGCTTCACGGTCGAGGAGGCGGAGAATGGGCAGGAAGGCCTGGAACATTGCCAGGGCACGATGCCCGATGTGATACTTCTCGACTGGAATATGCCGGTGATGACCGGGATCGAATTTATCGCCCAGCTGCGGCAGCAGCCCGGCGGCGACAAGCCAAAAGTTGTCTTCTGCACGACGGAAAATGACATCGCGCACATCCGGGAAGCCATCAGTGCCGGGGCGGACGAATATGTGATGAAGCCGTTCGATCACGAAACGCTCCAGATCAAACTTCAACTGGTAGGCATGGCCTGAGGCTGCGGCCATGGGCAGTGAAGCTACCATACTGACATCGGGGCCGAAACGTCGCCGCGCTTTGTCGGTGCCGACGCGCGTTTTGCCAACCCGCGTCATGATCGTCGATGACAGTCTGACCGTGCGCACTGCGCTCGCGCGGATGATCGCGGCTGAGCCCGATCTTGAAGTTGTTTGTAAGACGAGCAGCGCCGAACTGGCCCTGCAGCAATTGCGCAAAACGCCTGCCGATGTAGTGTTGCTCGATCTCGAAATGCCCGGAATGGGCGGATTGCAGGCGTTACCGAAAATTCTCGAAGCACATAGCAGCACCCAAGTTTTGGTCGTATCAACGCTTGCTGAAGACGGTGCAGAAGCGACACTCGCCGCACTTTCGATGGGTGCTGCCGACACTATGCCCAAGCCACGCTCTGGTGGTTTTGTACCGGCCTATTGCGAAGCTCTCTTAGGCAAAATTCGTGCGTTGGGTAACGGCAATTGCCCGGCTGCGGGACATGCAGCGAACGTCGCTGCGCAGAAACTTCGCAGCCTTCCTCGCCAAGCACCAGAAGTGCTCGCGATCGGCGCGTCCACTGGCGGCATTCATTCGCTCTGTACATTGCTGGAAAATCTACCGCGCGAGTTCAACCTGCCAATTCTGGTCACTCAGCACCTCCCCGCTTCCTTCATGCCGGTATTTGCCCGGCAATTAGAGTTGGCAGCAGCGCGAAAGGCCTGGGTCGCAGAAGACGGAATGGCGATCAATCCAGGAAATATTTACGTTGCGCTTGGGACCGGACACTTGAACGTTATGCGCCGCTCGACCGGTCTTGCTTGCAAAATCACGCACCAAACCATGCCGAGCGGCTGTGTGCCGTCGGTCGATCCGATGTTCGAAACACTGGGCAAAGCAACCGAAGGCCGCGCTATCGGTATCGTTCTGTCCGGCATGGGCAAGGACGGGGCGACTGGCGCTGCCGATCTGGTCGATCAGGGCGGCACGATCTTTGCGCAGGACGAAAAAACATCCGCAGTATGGGGCATGCCGCGCGCGGTCGCTGAGCGCGGGCTAGCGTCCGCCATTCTGCCGCCTGCTGACCTTGCCAAGAGGATCATGGCAACTTTGGGAGCAGCGGCATGGAAGTGACCGAAGTTTCCTACCGGATCATTGCCGATCTGCTCGAAGCACGCACCGGCCAGCAGCTTACCGAGGGCCGCCGTTGGCGCATCGGCACGGCTTTGTCGGGCATTTTTCGCGAGCGGGGCATTACCAATATCGACCAGCTGGTGTGTCTCCTCGCCGATAACAGCAATGGCTTGCTCGCCCAAGATGTGGTCGAGGCGTTGCTCAACAACGAAACCTACTTCTACCGCGACCGGATTATGTTTGAATTGCTGTCGCAACGGGTGCTGCCCGATCTCGCGGCAAAGCGTGCAGAAACCAAGCGCTTGTCCATCTGGTCGGCTGGCTGCTCAACCGGCCAGGAAGCACTGACGTTAGCGATGCTATTCGCTGACAATCCGAGTCTTTGGAAAGGCTGGACAATCGATATTGTCGGGACTGACATTTCCCAAAAGGCAATCAATGCGGCGCAGCGCGGGTGCTACACCCAGTTCGAGATTCAGCGCGGACTTGGCGTGACACAGATGCTCAGGCACTTCAACGAAACACAGCGCGGCTGGGAGCCCTCTGCCGACCTGCGCAAGATGGTCCGTTTCAAGCAACGCAATATTCTAGAACCCGCAGGCAACATCCAGCGTTTCGACCTGGTGCTGTGCCGCAACGTCCTGCTCTATTTCGATACCGCACGCAGATCGCTAGCGTTCGACCGGATTGCAGAAGCAATGCGCGACGATGGCTGGTTGATGATCGGTGCGGGAGAAACCGCAGTAGGCCGGACCGAACTGTTCCAATCAGTCGAGCGACATCAAGGCCTCTACCAACGCGCGCCCGCAAGCCTGATGTCTGAAACGGGCGAGAATGGCGCATATCCCGCGCGACGAAAACATGCCGGGTAAACCCGAAATTAACCAATCCTTAGGGTCAAAACCCTAGCCCGACAGAGACTGTCGGAGAACCGACTTTTGGGGGTCTGAATGCAAGTAACGTGGCAGGAACTGGGCACAGCGCCGAAAATGCTGGTGATTGCACCCTTGGTGGTGCTCACGGGTATTTTTGCGAGCGTGACCGGCTTGGTGCTGGCCAGCGACCAGATCACTTTGTCGCCATTCCTGATCATGGGCGGCCTAAGCATCTATGTCATCGCCGTTGCAGTTCTTTGCATGATCGGTTTGAGAACCGTCGCCAAGCTGCAAAATCTAGGCATGACTGATAGCCTGAGCACTCTGCCCAACCGGCGCTCCATGCATGGCGAGATTCGCGGCAAAATTTCGCGGGGTGATGAACTTGCCGTCGCACTAATCGACCTTGATGGCTTCAAAATGGTCAATGACCTTTATGGCCACGCCGTCGGCGATGAACTGATCAAGAAATGCGCCGTTATCCTGCGTGAAGTGTGCGGGGGCGACGCAAGATGTTTCCGTCTCGGCGGCGATGAATTCGCGATTTATATGGCGGGTCCGCTATCAAACACCATACTCGAAGGCATGTGCCGCGGACTGCTTGAACGTTTGGGCCAGTCGATCCCGATAGAGGAGCGCCGCATCGCTATCGGTGCCAGCGTAGGCCTTTCGCATACAAGCGGAAGTGACGGCCTCGATTCCTCCGAACTTCTACGCCGCGCCGATGTTGCAATGTACGTGTCCAAACGCGGCGGCAAGATGCGTTGCACTTGGTTCAAAGCCGATTTCGATCGCAATCTCGAAGCGATCCGCGACATGGACGAAGAGCTACGCGCTGCCCTGCTCAATGACGAGTTTCGCGTCAATTATCAGCCTCTCGTCGACGCAAAAACGCGCGAAGTTGTTGCGGTGGAATCGCTCATCCGCTGGCATCGCCGAGATGGAAAGAATGTCGGCCCCAACGTGTTCATTCCGATTGCCGAGGAATCCGGTCTGATCAATTCGATCGGGCTGTTTGTTCTACGTCAGTCTTGCAAGGACGCGCTGGGCTGGAACGGCATCAAATTGTCGGTCAACATTTCGGCAGCGCAACTGCGCAATCCGGAGTTTCCAATCCAGCTCGGCCAAATCCTGGAAGAAACAGGATTCGAGGCAGAACGGCTTGAGCTGGAAATTACCGAGACATGTCTGGTACTCGATCCGGTGGTTGCCGAACGCAGTCTTGATCTCATCCGCGGCTTCGGCGTCAATGTCGTGCTTGATGATTTCGGCACAGGCTATGCGTCCATCGGATTCCTCCGCCAATTCCGGTTTGAAAAGCTGAAACTGGACCGTTCGCTCGTCGTCGATTCCGCTGACGATGAAAGCCTCCGCGCGATGATGTTGTCGAGCATTTCGATGGCACAGGCGCTCAAAATGAATGTCACTGCAGAAGGCGTGGAGACCGAGGCGCAGGCAGATCTGGTACGCTCTGCCGGTTGCGACCAAATCCAAGGCTGGCTCTATTTCAAAGCCATGCCGCCGGAAGATATCGCGCAACATCTGAGCGCCCTCGCCCCTAACGAACCAAACAAACAAAATTCCGCAGAACCAGGGCTCGAACCGCAGCCCGAACTAAGGCCTGAACAAAGGAAAGCGTCATGAGCGCTATGGATAAAATCGTTTCCGAAATCGGCGAGGAGATCGCCAAAACTCAGGAGCGCCCAACGTTAGAGCGCGGCAACGCTCTTGCTCGCGCGCATGCTTGGTTTCAGAACCAGCCAATTCCGCGGAAGTTGAAGACCGTTTTCGGGGCATTTTTGCTCCTGTTGACTGTTACCGCTGGTGTCGTCGTGGTTGGCATGGTCCAGCTATTTGATCACACCATGACACGCAGCGCATTGAGCGCTGCAACCATTGAAGCGGCTGATTTACGCAGTGTTGTGGGTGAAATGCGGTACCACGCAATGCGCTATACGCTTTCAGGAGAGGCGGCTGAAAGCGAGCGAATGTCCGAAACGCTGAGTACCGCGCAATCCAGTCTTGGCAGCATTGCGGCCGTAATTGCCGAGAATGCGCCTCAGTTCACGCCCAATGTTGACGCTCTAAAAGAACAGTTGAACGATTACGGAGCTTCATTCGAGCGTGTCAAAGCCAGCCGCTCACTGTCTGGCGCAAGCGAGGAGACAACCCGCCTAGCTTATGAATTGGCGGCGACTGGCGATACATTTTACACTCAATCCGATGCTCTCGAAGCAACTTTGGCGGATGAAATAAATGAAATGCATTCCTCCGGATTGGAGTACTTTTTCGACCTTGTGACCGCCGTTGTAATTCTGGCTGGTATCTCGGCTGCGATCCTGTTCTTTGGCATGCGCTTTCTTGCCCGCGACTTGATCCATAAGGGGTCTGAAATCGTCGGGGGCATGAATGAACTTGCCGCTGGCCGTGCCGAATTCGAGATCGAGGGTGCCCACCGGGAAGATGAAATCGGCGATATGATCCGCGCTCTGGAAGTGTTCAAGCTGGCCAATGGCCGCTTGATCCGTGATGCGAAAGAGCGGGAGGAACGCGCCAAAGCCGAGCAGGACCTCCTAGTCGAGCGCGAACGAGAAAAAGAAGAGCGCCGCGAGCAACAGCAAAAACTGGTGCGCAGCATGGCCGACAGCTTTGAGCGGACGGTTGGCGATATTGTCAGCGGCGTTGCGGCAGCGTCATCGCAGCTCAAGTCCACTGCTGGCTCCATGGCAGCCGCGGCAGAACAATCATCCAACCAGACCAATCTGGTAGTGACATCTATGGCGGAAGCCTCCTCTGGCGTAACAGCCGCAGCAGCGGCAAGCGATGAATTTGCCATGTCGATCGGCGAAATCAGCCGGCAAGCAGCCTCTTCTGCTGAACTCGCCCGCAAAGCGTCTGAATCTGCTGAGCAGGCTGACTCTACGATCTCAGCCCTTTCAGACTCTGCTGCACAAGTGAGCAATGTTGTTGAACTCATCCAATCGATTGCCAAGCGTACCAACTTGCTGGCCCTCAATGCTTCGATCGAAGCTGCACGCGGCGGTGAAGCAGGCCGCGGATTTGCGGTTGTTGCTTCCGAAGTGAAGGAACTGGCCGCGCAGACCAGCCGCGCAACCGAAGAAGTGGCCGATCAAATCCGCGCAATGCAAAGCTCAACTACGAACAGCGTAACTGCTTTGCGGACAATTGGTAGTCAGATTGGGCAACTTGAATCGACTGCGATCTCGATTGCATCAGCTGTCGACCAGCAATCAGTTGCGGGTCAGGATCTGGCGCGCAGTATCGACCTCGCCGCGCGTAGCAGTGACGAGGTCTCATCAAGCATCATCGGTGTACGCGAAACATCGCTCGCCACAGGCGCAGCAGCATCGCAGGTCCTCAACTCGGCTACCGAGTTGGAAGGTCAAGCGGCAACGTTGCGCAACCAAGTGGGTGATTTCCTGCAGAAGGTTCGCAAAAGCTGATAGGCACCGGCTTTCCGTAAGTTTCTACCGACCGCACGATTGACCGGATACGCGGCATGGACGCCGTGCAATCCCGTCCCTAAAACCTTCGCAGAAGTTTAGGGGACTCACATCATGAAAACTGCAAAGATCGCGGCCAAAACACTTGGCCTCACCTCGGTACTCGCCAGCCTGCTTTTCGCGTCCACACTCCATGCGAAGGACAAGGATGAGAAGTGGGACGTGAACGCGCCGGCGGGCGCCAAGATCAAGCAAGTGGACATCAATGTCGATGAAGGCAGCTGGATCGATGTCGATGTCAGTCCTGATGGCCAAAAAATCGCATTCGCCCTGCTCGGCGATATTTACACCATGCCGATCAGCGGCGGCGAGCCCACGCGCATCGCAGAAGGTCTCGCGTGGGAAGTCCAGCCGCGCTGGTCTCCCGATGGCAAGCAGATTGCCTTCACATCGGATCGCGGCGGCGGCGACAACATCTGGGTGATGGACACCAATGGCAAGAATATGCGGCAAGTCACCAAGGAAAGCTTCCGGCTAATGCACCAGCCGACTTGGAGCCCCGACGGGCGTTTTATCGCGGCGAAGAAGCATTTCACCACCGGCCGCTCGCTGGGTACTGGCGAAGTATGGCTGTATCACGTGACGGGCGGCGGCGGCGTCAAGCTGGTCGAACGCCCCGATGAGAACCACCAGAAGGAGTTGGGCGAGCCAACCTATGCTCCTGATGGTTCAGCGATCTACTACACGCGCAACACCACGCCGGGCGGGACTTTCATTTACGCGCAGGATTCCAATGCGGGCATCTTCGCAATCGAGAAATATGATCTCGCAACCGGCGAAATTACGACGGCGGTTTCCGGCTATGGCGGGGCGGTGCGCCCTGCCCCTTCGCCTGACGGCACCAAGATTGCCTTCGTCCGGCGCGAAGAAGACAAATCGCGTCTGTTCGTGAAAGACATCGCATCGGGCGTCGAAACCAAGATATACAACGATCTCGACAAAGACGTGCAGGAAACCTGGGCGGTCACCGGCGTGTACCCCAACATCGATTGGACCCCGGACTCGCAGTCCATCGTGTTCTGGGCTGGCGGCAAAATCCGCCGGGTCAATGCGGATGGCTCTGGCGCGGCGGTCATCCCCTTCACCATTTCCGACACGCGCGGTGTAGCCAATGCACCGCACCCGGAAATCACGGTTGCACCCGACACTTTTACCACCAGCATTCCCAAATTCGCCAGCGTTTCTCCCGATGGCGGCCAAGTCGTGTTTGAAACGCTGGGCAAGCTCCATATCAAATCCACTGCAAGCGGCGCCCCACGCCGCCTGACGGGCGATAGCAGCCGCGCCATCGAGGCGTTCCCGAGCTGGTCGCGTGATGGCAGCAAGGTCACCTTCGTCCGCTGGACCGACCAAAATCTCGGTACCATCATCAGCATGGATGTTGCCGCCGGAACCGAGACAGCCGTGACCAGCGAGCCCGGCCATTACGGCAATCCGCGTTTCTCTCCCGATGGCAGCACTATTGTTTATGAGAAACGCGGTGGCGGCTATCTGACATCGCCTGACTATTCGGAAAATACCGGCGTCTACCGGATTGCGGCCAATGGCGGCGGGACACCGATAATGGTTGCCCGCGGGAAAAGCGCTCCGCAGTTCGGTGCGGTATCTGATCGGCTGTTTATGATCAGCGGTGGTGGCGGCGGGCTGCAGCTCGTCTCGACCGATCTTTCCGGCGAGGCCGAGCGCGTCCACGCGAAGGGGGATCTCGTCAATGACTTCACAGTTTCTCCGGACGGGAAATTCCTCGCCTTTCGCCAGAACTATGAAGCATTCGCCATGCCGCTCATGCCGGGCGGGCAAATGGTCGCGGTCAGCTCGGGGGCCAATTCGCTGCCGGTGACCAAAGCCAGCAAAGGCGGTGCCGACTATATAGGTTGGTCGAATGGCGGCGCTCAGCTCAATTGGAGCCTCGGCCCCAATCTCTATTCAGCGGCACTATCGGACATGTTCCCTAACTCCGCCGATGCAAAGTTCACACCGCCCAGCAAAGGCGTGTCTTTGGCAACGACGCAGCAGGCAGCCAAGCCAAGCGGTGTGGTCATCCTTACGGGCGGTACCATTCTCACTATGACTGGCGATGGCGCGGGCCGGATTGAGAACGGCACAATCATTATTCAGGGAGACCGTATCGGTACCGTTGCCGATGCCAGCGAACTGCCGCTTCTTCCGGCAGACGCAACGCGGATAGACATGACCGGTAAATTCATCATGCCCGGCCTGGTCGATGCGCACGCGCATGGTGCGCAAGGCACCGGCGATCTGGTGCCGCAGCAGAACTGGACGCTGGTCCAGAATCTGGCGATGGGCACCACGACGATGTTCGACCCTTCATCATCTGCCAGCCAGATTTTTGCGGCGGCAGAGCGTCAGCAAGCCGGCACGTTGCTGGCTCCGCGTATCTTCTCGACCGGAGAGATTATTTACGGTGCCAAAGCGCCAAGTGTCTATGCCGAGATCAACACTTATGACGATGCGCTTGCGCATGTGCAGCGGATCAAGAAGCAGGGCGGTATCGCCGTCAAAAACTATAACCAGCCGCGCCGCGAACAGCGCCAACAAGTCGCCCGCGCAGCGGCGGCAGAGAATATGCTGGTTGTAGCCGAAGGCGGATCGCTGTTCGGAATGGACATGAACCTAATCGCCGACGGCAACTCGACGCTTGAACACAACGTCCCGCTCGATGTGTTCTATGACGATGTCGTGCAGTTCTTCGGACAAAGCCAGACCAACTACACCCCGACCATCACTGTCACCTATGGCGGGCTCGGCGGCGATCCCTATTGGCGGCAGGCACAGGACGTGTGGACAAATCCCCTGCTCGTTCACACCCCGCCCAAACGCCTGCTCGCCGACAATGCGCGCCGCACAAAGGCACCCGAATGGGCCTTCGTCGATGATGACAATGCGCGAGAAGCCAAAAAGCTGGCCGATGCGGGCGTGAAAGTCTCGATCGGCGCGCATGGCCAGCAGGCCGGCATCGCGGCGCATTGGGAAATGTGGAGCTTCGTACGCGGCGGCATGACCCCGACCGAGGCATTGCGTGCAGGAACTATCGTCCCGGCGGAATCGCTTGGCATGGATAAAGACATTGGCAGCATCGAAGAAGGCAAGCTGGCCGATCTGATCGTCCTGTCAGCCGACCCAACCGCCGATATCCAGAACAGCGACGATATCGAGCAAGTGATGCTCGGCGGCAGACTCTACGATGCCAAAACAATGAACGAAGTGGAGACCGGCAACGCAAAACGCCTGCCTTATTGGTGGGAGTGACACCGGATCGAATACATCGCTGGAACGCATACGGCACGTTTAGAAAATGTGTCTTTTCGCGAAAATCGCTGTTTTTCAGTGGTTTTATCGGCGGACAGCGGAACCGGGTGTGACCTTTCATATGACAGGCGCTCCCTGTCGCGAATACGGTCGCGCAGACAGAGCGTGGAGCAGAAAACGAACGATGGGAAAGAGCAGCGCTCCGGCTAGCAAAATCGGTGGATGTAGGAAAATCGTTCGATAGCGCGCAGTAGACGCGCAACGATCCCTTACTTCGTCATTGCGAGGAGCCCATTAGAGCCAGCAACGCAAAGCTCGCCAGCCAGTGTTCGCCCGCATAATCGCCCGCAACATGCGGCATTGCCGCGTCGAGGTGCGTTTTCGCCAAGCGCTCAGCAAGAACGGCGTGTTCCGGCACCGCTTGACCAATCTCTCGCCATGCCCAGGCGCGGCTGAGATTGAGGCCGTCGAGATGCGCCACTTTGCCGTCGCTTCGGTCACTGACGGTTGCGGGTTTGAACAAGGTTGCAGGTTGGCTGTTCGAAAGGTCAGGCAGGAATGCGCCGAACCAGCCTGCAAACATGTCGGCAGGCAGCGACTTCTGCATAAGCAACGCCACACTGAGAGCTGGCGAGAGAAACTCGTCACCGCCCGGTTCCCACGCCTGACAACCGCGATCTTCGCCAAACCAGCGCTTGGCAGTCCCGCGAACAGTCTCTGCAAGGTCGGGATCGAACTGGTCCGCCCACTCAACCGCGAGTGTCAGCGCAAAAGCGCTGTTGAAATGCGTGCCGGTTCGGATCGGATAGGTCAGGATTGCCAGATAGCTCTCCAAACGTTTTGCGAAGGCGCGGGCTAAAGGTTCCAACCGTTGGCCCCAAGCCTGATCTTCATGCCGCACAGCCTCCAGATGCAGATAGAGTAGCCATGCCCAGCCATAAGGGCGCTCAAATCCGGCTGAACCCGGACGGCTGAGATAATCCAGCTCGGCGGCCAGCTTATCTTCGCTCAACGTAGTCTCGGCCAGCTCCCCGATCTGCGCCGCCGCGGGCATATCGGGATAGAGCCGCCTTAGAGTCAGCAGCGTCCACCAGCCATGCACGCAGCTATGCCAGTCGAAGCTGCCGAAAAAGCACGGATGCAGCACGCGCGGAGGCAACACATCCGCATCTGCGTTCATCACGTGATCGAGCTTACGCGGGTATTCCTGGCTTACATGACCCAGCGCAATCCGCGCGAAACCCCGCGCAATCTTCTCGGTCAATTCCATAGCAGAAAGGCCCCGACATAGATGATCACCACATTGCATACCCATAGCGGGATTGCGGTCCCGATTTGCTGGCGGATCACACCGTTCTGGTCTTTGAGCTCGAGTAGCGCGGCGGGTACAATGTTGAAATTCGCCGCCATTGGCGTCATCAAAGTGCCGCAGAAACCGGCCAGCATTCCAACCGCGCCGATTACCGCAGGATTGCCGCCATAATCCTCCACCAGCAGCGGAATACCAATCGCTGCTGCCATCACCGGGAATGCCGCGAAAGCATTGCCCATAATCATCGTGAACAGCGCCATGCCCAGCGCGAAGATGATAACAGTCAGCAGTACGCTGCCCTCAGGTATGATCGAGCCCGCGATCCCGCCGATGATATCGCCGACGCCCGCCAGCGCAAACACTGCGCCCAGCGCAGCGAGCATTTGCGGCAGGATTGCCGCCCAACCGATCGAATCGAGCAATCTGCGCCCCTCTTCTGCCGCCGCCAGCGCTGGCGGTTTGAGCCACATCATGGCAGCGACGAGCGCAAAGAGCACGCCAATTCCGAACAGGATCAGGGTCTCACGCCGCTCTTCGAACAGGGCAGTTTCTCCAAACGGCGTGTAATTATAGAGGAGCGTTCCCGCGACTGCCGTGATCGGCACAATCAGCGCCGGAATAAACAGCTTGTTGCCGAGCAGGTTGGAGAAATTGAGGCGTTGTTCGAGCGAAGTTGTTTCGGGATTGCTTCGGCCCAAACCGCCAATCCCGGCAATACCCACCATCGCGAGCACCAGCACGCCATTGGCGAAGTCGCTCAAGTGACTGCCAAACAGGAAACTCCCCGCGAGCAGTCCCCAGAACGCGGCATTTCCCCAACGCTTGGCATTCGATCTGTCGAGAATGCTAAGCAACGACCACGCGAGGAAGAACAGACCTGCGAGAATGTAGAGCCATTCATAGGTAATCATCATTCCTCTCCCTTGGGAGAGGGGGACCGCGACGCGCCAGCATCGGGGTGGAGAGGCACCTTCTGATTATGAGAACCACCAACGGGCGGCGAAAGGGTTGACTGTGCCCCTCCACCATCCTGCGGACGGTCCCCCTCCCCCGATGGGGGAGGAATATTCGCGAGCCTTCGGTCAAAAGCGAGTATCCGTCCGCCATGGATGAAGAATGCACATATGGCAGTCGGAATCGCCCACACTGAAAGTTGCAGCGGCGTCAGCGGGTAACCTGCGCTTTCGAACACGCCCTGGATCAGCAGGATCGAGGCGATGGCAAAGAAGATATCTTCGCCAAAGAACAGTCCGACATTGTCGGTCGCCGCCGACATGGCCTTCACTTTCTCGCGCTCTTCCTCGGGCAGTTCGCCGTGCGATTTCTCGGCAGCAGCCTCAGCCATAGGTGCAACGAGCGGGCGTACTGCCTGCGGATGTCCGCCGATATCTTTCATGCCGATAGCCGCTGTGATCTGGCGGAAACCAAGATAGACTACGAGGAGCTTACCCATCGTCGCGCCGCGCATGTTCTCGATCAGCCCGCGCGCGTTGCTGCAGCCCGTATCGCTCCAGCAGGCCGATCACGGGCAATATGATCCATGTCACGCTGATATAGCGGTTGTCGTTGAACGCCTTGCCCAGAGCCTCGATCACCGCGACGAAATCCAGCCCGCCCAGCAGCCCGGTGGCAATCGCGGCCACGACCACCACCAGCAGAGGATTGAAGCGGAGTGCAAACCCCGCCACCACAATCAATATGCCGGCAAGCGGCCAATAATTGGTCATTCAGCTTCCCCGTCTTCGTTTCCGAAACCGCCCCCTCCGGGCGTTAGAATTACGAACGTATCGCCTGGCTGCATTTCAGCCGATGCAGTCGCCGATAGATCTTCGCGCGAACCGTCGTTCCGCTCAACCCAGTTTTCTCCTGCCAGCGCATCACCGCCGCCGGCAATACCGCGTGGTGCAATCTCCCGCCGGTTCGCAAGCATATTGGCGCGCATGGACTCCAGAAATGTCACCCGGCGTTCAACGCCATCGCCTCCATCATACATGCCCTTTCCTCCAGACCCCTTGCGGATAGCAAAGCGGTCCAGCCGTACTGGCAGGCGCGTTTCCAAAATCTCGGGATCGGTCAGGCGGCTATTGGTCATATGCGTTTGGACAGCGCTGGTCCCGTCATGATCCGGTCCCGCGCCGGAACCGCCCGCGATTGTCTCGTAATATTGGTGCTGCTCATTGCCGAAAGTGAAATTGTTCATGGTGCCTTGCGACGGTGCCAGCCTGCCCGTTGCCGCAAACAAGGCGTCGGTGACAACCTGGCTGGTCTCGACATTTCCAGCGACGACAGCCGCCGGGTACACTGGATTGAGCATCGAACCCTCGGGCACCACCAATTCTATCGGACGCAGGCACCCGTCATTCATCGGGATCACATCGTCGATCAATGTGCGCACGACGTACAGCGCGGCGGCGCGGGTGATCGAGCGCGGCGCATTGAAATTATTATCCTGTTGCGCGCTGGTGCCGGTGAAGTCGAACACGGCGGAGCGTTTCGCGCGGTTGATCCGGATTTCGACTTGTATCTGCGCGCCATTGTCCATCGGGTAAGTGAATGCGCCATCCTCTAGCCGAACGAGCAAGCGTCGGACCGACTCTTCGGCATTGGCAAGGACATGGCGCATATAGGCGGCCAGCACATCTGCGCCTTGGTCCTTGGCTGCACCCGCCAGCAATTCCGCGCCGCGCGTGCACGCCGCAATTTGCGCACGCAGATCGGAGATATTGCGGTCAGGGTTGCGCGCAGGCCAATCGCCCGATGCCAGCGCTTCGCGTATTTCCGCCTCGCAAAACCGGCCTTCATCGACCAGCAACAGATTATCGAGCAGCACGCCTTCTTCATCGATGGTGCGGCTCTCGGGCGGCATTGATCCCGGGGCTATCCCGCCAATGTCCGAATGGTGGCCTCGCGCTGCTACGAAGGCATCGGGCGCGGTGCTGTCATCGCAATAGAACACGGGCACGATGATCGTCACATCGGGCAAATGGGTGCCGCCGCGATAAGGGTCGTTGAGCACATAGGCATCGCCGCGCAGGATCCCGCGACCATCGCGCGGTGCCCCGTCCTCGCCGGTTCCGCGCGCCTCAAGAATGCGCCGGATCGAGTCCGCCATTGACCCCAAATGCACCGGAATATGCGGCGCATTGGCGATCAGGGATCCTTCGGCATCAAACAGCGCGCAGGAGAAATCGAGGCGTTCCTTGATGTTCACCGAAGTCGCGGTGGATTGCAGGACAACCCCCATTTCCTCGGCAATCGCCATAAACAGATTGTTGAATATCTCGAGCCGCACCGGATCGACATCAGTGCCGTCAGCGCGCTGCCGTTCGAGCGGTGTATGCCGTGTCAGAACAAGGCTGAAGTCCTCTTGCAATACAGCCTGCCAGCCCGGTTCGACGACAATCGTTGAACCCGGATCGATGATCAGCGCCGGACCTTTTACCGGCTGTCCCTGGTTCAGTTGGCTGCGGTCAAAAGCAGGCCATTCGCCTTCCGCTGCCAAGCTCGCTGTTTCTGGTCGATAGCTCGCATCCGTCAGCCCACCCGCTGCGCCACTGGCTTCGACGCTCAGTCCTTCGACGATGATTTGCCCCTCGGCTTCGGAATATCCGAAGCGGCGGCGATGTTCGTTTCGGAACGCTGCGGCCATTGCCTCAGGCTCCACGAGATCAAGCGTCAGTGTGCTGTCACTTCCGGCGAAACGCAGTCTGGCGCGGCGGGTCAGGGTGATTTGGGCGTCGTCCAACCCCTGCCCGCGCATCACGTCAAGCACACCCTGTTCAAGTTGGTTTAACTCGGGGTCAATCGGTTCACCCAGCGGCCTGACAACACTCGTTTCACGGATCGCTTTGACCGGCGCGAGACCGATCCCATAGGCCGAAAGCATTCCAGCCAGCGGGTGAACCAGAACTGTCTCGATGCCCAATTCGTCAGCCACTTTGCAGGCATGTTGACCGCCCGCGCCGCCAAAGCAGGCCAACGCATAGCGGGTCACATCATAGCCACGCGCGACGCTGATCTTGCGGATCGCGTTGGCCATATTGTCGACGGCGATCGCGAGAAACCCTTCGGCAATCTCTGCCAGTGGCATGTTGCCTTCTAACGACGCTGCGACCTCCTCCAACCGATCGCGCGATGCCGCAGAATCGAGCGGTTGATCGCCGTGCCGACCGAAGACCGACGGGAATAGCGCAGGATCGATCCGGCCAAGGAACAGGTTGCAATCGGTCACTGTCAGCGGGCCGCCCTTGCGATAGCACGCCGGCCCCGGATTGGCCCCGGCACTTTCAGGTCCGACGCGGAAGCGCGTCCCGTCGAACCGGCAAATCGAACCGCCGCCCGCCGCAACCGTATGTATCTGCATCATCGGCGCAGCGACACGTACACCGGCGACCATGCTATCGCCGGTCAGCTCATACTCGCCCGCATAATGCGCGACATCGGTCGAGGTGCCGCCCATATCGAAACCGATCAAGCGCGTGTGCCCCAATGGCTCCGATGCAGCGACCATGCCGACTACACCGCCAGCCGGCCCGGACAGGATCGCATCCTTCCCGCGAAAGGCGCGCGCTTCAGCAAGCCCGCCATTCGATTGCATAAAGCGCAGTTGCCGTGTCTCCGGCAGCCGTCCTGAGACCTGATCGACATAGCGACCGAGCACCGGCGACAGATAGGCGTCCACGACCGTTGTATCCCCGCGGGGGACCAGCTTGATGAGCGGCGAGACTTCGTGGCTGACGCTAATCTGGTTGAAGCCCAATTCACGTGCGATCTCTGCCAGCCGGGCTTCGTGTGCCTGATATTTCCAGCCATGCATCAGCACGATGGCGAGCGCGGTGATGCCCTGCTTGCGGATATCGCTCAGCGCCTTACGCGCCGCATCCTCGTTCAGCGCCGTTAGAACTTCACCATCGACGCCAACCCGCTCTTCAATCTCGACCACATCCAGCGCCAATTGCGACGGCAGAACGATATGCCGCGCAAAAATTTCGGGCCGTGCCTGCGTTCCGATCCGCAAAGCATCGCCAAAGCCCGACGTAATCGCCAGTGCAACGCGTTCGCCCTTCCGCTCCAGCAAAGCATTGGTGGCGACTGTCGTCCCGATTCGAACCTCCCGGATTGCGCCCTCACCGTGCTGCGCCATCAGGCGAGCGACTGCCTCGCTTGCCGCGTCTTCGTAATGCTCGGGGTTTTCGGACAGAAGTTTGTCGGTGACGATCCGGCCATCGGGTGTGGTTGCCACCACATCGGTAAACGTCCCGCCGCGATCTATCGCGATGCGCCAATCGCCTGAAGCCGGTGATGTCATTGATGGCTATCCCTCGTCTATCGCGCGACTATAGGCATGGCTTGTGCTCCGGCAAGCCGAGATAGTTGTAATCATCCGCTTGTAATGATCGCTGGCGCGCAACATAGGGAAAGCGTGAATACGAAACGAAAATACGCCATTATCGGTTGCGGCATGATGGGCCGCGAGCATATGCAAAATATTGCATTGGTCGATGATGCCGAATTGGTGGCCATCGTCGATCCCGATGCCGGGTCTCGAGACGAAGCAAAAGCACTGGGCGAGACATTAGGGCAAGACTTCGCGCTGTTCGACAACGCGGATACACTGTTCGCCGATGCGATACCCGATGCGGTTGTCATTGCGTCGCCCAACTTCACCCATTTCGAAGTCGCCAAACATGCGATGACGTATGATGTCGCAATCCTGCTGGAAAAACCCTTTTGCACTGAAATGGATGACGCAGCCGCGCTGGAGCAGTTGGCGCGCGATTATCCGCATACATTCTGGGTTGGCATGGAATATCGCTATATGCCGCCTATCACGCGCTTCATCGAGCGGGTGCAATCTGGCGAGACCGGCCCTGCGAAAATGCTCTATATCCGCGAGCACCGTTTCCCCTTTCTGGAGAAAGTCGGCGATTGGAACCGCTTCAATCGCAATACCGGCGGGACCTTGGTCGAGAAATGCTGCCACTTTTTCGATCTGATGCGGCACACTCTGCAAGACGAGCCGATCCGCATTTTCGCCAGCGGCGGACAGGATGTGAACCATCTCGACGAAAGCTATGATGGCGAAGTGCCCGACATTCTCGACAATGCTTATGTAATTGCCGATTTCGCCAAGGGCACGCGCGCAGTCCTCGACCTGTGCATGTTCGCCGAGGGCGCAGAGCAGCAGGAAGAGATTTATGCGCTTGGCCCGGTTGGCAGGCTGGATGTCGCGATACCCGCCGCGACCGTCACGTGGTCCCCGCGCGACAAGAGCGGCGTGGCAATCGAAAATGTCGCTACGCCAAGCGATGCATTGGCAGCCGGCGACCACCACGGCGCGACCTATTTCCAACTGCGCGATTTTCACGCGGCGCTGGTTAACGGCGCTGCGCCTAAGGTAAGCGCAGTCGACGGCCTCCGCGCGGTTCAGATGGGCTCGGCAGCACAGCAGTCGATAATGACCGGGCTGCCGGTACAATTGGATTTCAAAAGTGGTGGAGTTGGCAATGGTTGACAGTCCGGTGGATGGATTTCCGCATATCGTCGCTGGTGACGGCGATCTCGCGGACTATCTGGTGTCGCACAAACCGGTGATCGATACGCAATTGGCGGCCAGCGGTGCAATGCTGTTTCGTGGTTTCGATGTCCCGAGTGTCGGCGAGTTCGATGCCGCCGTGAGCGCTTATGGCGAGCCGAACTTTCCGTATAAAGAATCGCTCTCCAACGCCGTGCGCGTCAATTTGACCGAGCGGGTTTTCACAGCAAATGAAGCGCCGCCCACCACCAGCATTCATTTGCATCACGAGATGGCACAAACGCCGATTTATCCGAGCAAGCTGTTCTTCTATTGCGAGATCGCACCGGACAAAGGCGGCGCGACACCGCTCTGCCGTTCCGACATTTTGCTGACAGAACTGGCCAAGGCCGAGCCCGGTCTGGTCAACGCTTTCGAGATGCTCGGCGTCAAATACACCAATGTCATGCCGGGCGCAGATGACGCCGGATCAGGCCAAGGCCGCAGTTGGCGCAGCACGCTGGGCGTGGAAGACCGCGCTCGGGCGGAGGAGCGCCTGAGTGCGCTGGGCTATAGCTGGGCGTGGGATTCGGATGACACTCTGCGTGCTACGACCCCTGTATTACCGGCAGTGCGCGCGCTTGGCGGCGGGCGGAAATCCTTCTTCAACCAGCTGATCGCGGCGTTTCGCGGGTGGTCGGATAGCCGGAATGATCCGTCAAAATCGGTGACCTTTGGCGATGGAATGCCGATCACTGGTACCGACATGGACACGGCCATCGCGCTGTCGGACGCGCTGAGTTATGACCATCAATGGCAGGCTGGCGATGTGGTGCTGGTCGATAATTTCACGGTGATGCACGGCCGCAAGCCGTTCGAAGGCAAACGCAAAGTCCTCGCGTCACTTATCCAGTAGCGCGCGCGCCTCGCGCCGACATAACCCAAGCCACCACATTCGCCAGCGCCAACAGCCCGAATAGAACCGGCAGGATCGCGCTTGCCCCTGATCCGCTGGCGAGGCCGAGCGGGGAGAACAGCAGGTACAGCCCGACCACGCAGGAAAACAGCGTAAACGCCATCGGCCGCGCAAAGTGCCACGGGGTCATATCGACCTTGTGTTGGACCGGCGGGACATAGGCTTCTGCGCGCGGGCGCAGATATCCGGTCACCAGCATAATGCCGATCTCGATCACGAACAGCACGGCATAGACATGGATAAAGTGCAGCGTGATCACATCGCCCAACACAAAGCGATACAGCGCGTAGGCAGTGACGTGGAAGATGATCACGATCTTCGCGCCCAGTGCCGGAACCCGCCGCGTGAACAGGCCGATGATCACGATCACTACAGTCGGAATATTGTAGAAGCCGGTGAACACGCGCACGACTTGCCACAGCCCTTCTTCAGCAAAATAGAGCAGCGGCGCGACCGCGAAGGAGAAGATCGCGATAATGATACTGACGATCTTGGCGACCCGGACCAGTTGCGCATCGGACACTTTGCCGCGGCGTGCAGGTGCGTAGATGTCGAGCGTGAACAAAGTCGCCGCGCTGTTGAGCAATGAGTTGAACGAACTGAACACGGCGCCCAGCAGCACCGCCAGGAAGAAACCGGTCAGATAAGCAGGAAGCACATCATTGATCAGCCTTGGATAGGCTTCATCGATTGTGCCCAGCCCCGGGCCGTATAGGTGAAACGCAATCACACCCGGGATCATCATCATGAATGGCACGAGTATCTTGAAGAAGCCGGAGGCGAGCACTCCCTTTTGCCCCTCGGCCAAGGACCGCGCACCCAATGTCCGCTGGATCACATATTGATTGGTGCACCAGTAAAACAGATTGGCGAAAATCATGCCGGTGAAGATTGTCCCGAACGGGGTCGGGTCATCCGCGCTGCCGATAGCATTCAGTTTCTCAGGATGATCGGACACAAGCCGGTTAAACCCGTCCGAAAAGTCACCGCTGCCGAGCATTATCACGCCGAGCACTGGCACCAGAAAACCGATCAACAGCAGCCCGACGCCGTTGAGCGTGTCCGACACGGCAACCGCCTTCAGCCCGCCCAGCACCGCATAGGCAGCACCGATCAGCCCGATCGTCACAACCGTCAACGCCAGCGATGGAAAATAGGCAAGCCCTGTGAGATCAGGCACATTGAAGAACGCCATTACCGCTATTGAACCCGAATACAGCACCGATGGGATTGTGATCAGCCCGTAACCCAGCATAAACAGGACCACCGACATACGGCGCACGACGGGATCAAAACGGTCGTTGAGAAATTCGGGCAGCGTCGTGAAAGCGCCGGCGAGATATCGCGGCAAGAACAGGAACGCCATTGCAATGGTCGCCACCGCCGCGGTCACTTCCCACGCCATGCTCGACATATTATGCCCGTAGGCCGAGCCGTTGAGGCCGATCAGCTGCTCTGCCGACAGGTTGGTCAGCAGCAGCGAACCCGCGATAAAGGCGGCACCCAAGCCCCGTCCGGCGAGGAAATAGCCGTCTTTCGTTTCGGTCGTGCCGCGCGTTTTCACCCAGCTGACCCATGCCACCAGCGCCATCACGCCGATACAGGTCACGAGCGTAAAGAGGATCGAACTCTGCCCCGTCATAATTGTGAAGAAAGCACCAACGCCCCGCCCTGCCCGTTACCTGTGTGCGGCACCTTTTAGGGCGCTGCCAGCAATTCGCAAATGCGCTGCACTCATCGGTTGGGATTTGCGCGATAGGCTGGTAGGCGGCGCGCCATGCTTGGGATCAACGGAATCACTGTGCGGCTTGGCGGCCGGACCATTATCGACCGCGCGACTGCGGCGATTCCGCCGGGCGGGCGCGTCGGCCTGATCGGCCGGAATGGCGCGGGCAAATCCACGCTGATGAAAGCGATCATCGGCGAGATCGATCCGGACGAAGGCAGCATTGATATGCCGCGCCGCACACGCTTGGGCTACATCGCGCAGGAAGCACCGGAGGGGGCGGCCACGCCGCTCGAGACCGTGCTGGCCGCAGATGTCGAACGTATGGAACTGCTCGCAGAGGCGGAGACTTGCGAAGACCCGGACAGATTGGGCGATGTTCACGAGCGGTTGCTTGCCATCGACGCCTACACTGCCGAATCGCGTGCCGCGCGTATTTTGATCGGGCTTGGCTTCGACGAGGCCATGCAAGCGCAGCCGATCGACAGTTTCTCCGGCGGGTGGAAGATGCGGGTTGCGCTGGCAGCTTTGTTGTTTACCCAGCCCGACGTGCTGTTGCTCGATGAGCCGTCCAACCACCTCGATCTGGAAGCGACGCTTTGGCTTGAAAACTTTCTCAAGGCCTATCCGGCAACGGTGCTGGTGATCAGCCACGAGCGCGATTTGCTCAACAATGTGGTCGACAATATCCTGCATCTGCAAGGCGGGAAGCTGACGCTTTATCCCGGCGGCTATGACAGTTTCGAACGCCAGCGCGCAGAACGGGCTGCGCAACTGGAAGCAGCCAAGGCATCGCAAGACGCACAGCGTGCGCGCCTGCAGGATTACGTCAGTCGCAACAGCGCGCGCGCCTCTACCGCGAAACAAGCGCAATCGCGCGCCAAGATGCTGGCGAAGATGCAGCCGATTGCCGCATTGATGGAAGATCCCTCGCTCAGCTTTGACTTCCCGCAACCGAACGAATTGAAACCGCCGCTGATCACGCTCGATCTGGCGGCTGTCGGGTATGAAGAAGATACACCGATCCTCCAGCGGTTGAACCTGCGGATCGATCCTGATGAGCGGATCGCACTGCTGGGGCGCAACGGCAACGGCAAGACTACATTGGCCCGCCTGCTGGCGGCGCAGCTCGCTCCGATGGAGGGTGAGATCAATGTCTCGGGAAAAATGAAAGTCGGGTACTTCACCCAATATCAGGTTGAGGAACTGGCGAGCGATTCCACGCCGCTGGAACATATGACCCGGGTGATGAAGGACGAAAAGCCCGGCGCAATCCGCGCGCAATTGGGGCGGTTCGGCTTTTCGGGCGATCGCGCAACGCAGCTCGTGACCAAACTGTCCGGCGGCGAACGCGCGCGTCTCGCGCTGGCGCTGATTACGCGTCACGCCCCGCATTTGCTCATTTTGGACGAGCCGACCAACCACCTGGATGTCGATGCACGCGAGGCGCTGGTGCAGGCGCTCCACGCCTATGATGGCGCGGTTATTCTGATCAGCCACGACCGGCATATGGTCGAACTGACCGCTGACCGGCTTGTGCTGGTCGATAGCGGCCGTGCAGTCGATTATGACGGCAGTATGGAGGACTATATCGACTTCGTGCTCGGCAAAAATCAGCCGCGTGATGAAACGAAAGGCTCTGGAAAGCCCAAGGACTCAAAGAAAGACCGCAAAGCCGCCGCCAAAGAACGCGCGCTGGCCCGCGAGGCGAAGAGCAAACTGACCGCGTGCGAGAAGGACATCGCCAAGCTGGAAGCCCAATGCAAAATTATCGATCAGGCGATTTTCGAACCAGATGATGCCAGCGAAGCGGTTGCCAATTTATCGATGAGCGAACTCTCTCACCGGCGCGGACTACTCAGCAAGCAGATCGAAGAAAAAGAGGCCGAGTGGCTGGAGCTGAGCGAAGCGCTGGAAGCAGCAGGCTAGCCGACCCACACGTCCAGCACGTAACGCTCCTCGTCGATCATGCTGTCGATCCAGCGGGTCGCATCGCTCTGCGAAGAACCCGTTTTCTCCGAATAGATCGCTTTCAACGCCTCGCGCACATCGGGCTCCATCCGTGCACCATCGCCGCAAATATAGATGCGCGCGCCCTGATCGATCAGCGCCCAAACGCGCTCTGCTTCGCGCGTGATGAGGTCCTGCACATAAGTGCGCGATCCTTCGTGGCGTGAAAATGCGGCGAAGATGTCGGCTACACCGCGCTTGCCATAATCCTCCAGCTCTTCGCGATAGAGATAATCATAGTCCGGATGCCGGCAGCCGAAGAACAGCAATGCATCGCCCAATTCCGCGCCGTCCTTTCTCAGATGGTCGCGTTGTTGCAGGAACCCGCGAAACGGCGCGATGCCGGTACCGGGCCCGACCATTATGATCGGGCGGGACAGATCATCGGGAAGCCGGAAATCGGAAGTAGGTCGCTTGATAACGGCTTGAAATTTCTCGCCCGGTTTCAGTCCAGCGAGATAGGTCGAGCAGGTTCCCTTGAACTCGCCTTTCCCTGATAAAGCCGGTCCGCGCGTCACCCCAACGGTGATCGAGCAAGTGCCCGGCGTGTATGATGGCGCGGAAGAGATCGAATAATAGCGCGGACTGAGGAAAGGTATCAGTTCAAGGAACACTGCAAGCGGCAGGTCGCAAGCGGGATAGTCCTCGAGAATGTCGAGCACCGATTTGCGTTTCTCAAGCACTTGGGTCGTGTAGGCATCGGTTCCGCCGTCTGCGGTGGGCTGGGCTAAAGCCTCCAGCGCGGTGCGGGAATTGGGGCATTCGCAATAACGCGCGAGCATCGCGATGTCGCGGCGTGTCGCAACCGCCTGCAACTCGCCTGCGGTCTGCGCCAGATTATAGACCGAGAAGGTACTGCCACTGGGAAACGGTCCGCGCATTTCGCTGCGCGATTCAATCCGGACATAGGTATCGCGTTCAAGCCGGAAGCGTTTCAGCAGGCGATCTACAACCGCATCATCATTGAGCGGGACAACGCAAAGATGGTCGCCCGGTTGATAGTCCATTCCGTCTGGCAAACGGACTTCGATATGCCGTGTGGAGCGGCCCTCGCCCTGGCTGGTGTCCTTCAGCTCGGTATTGCCGAGCACTTCGACTTCGCGCGCACCCAAGCGCCCGGCGACGGTATTGGCGGTGATGCTCTGGGTCACTTCGACCGAATAGAGTGGTTCAGCAATTTCATCGCTGCCGCCCACCAGATCAAGGCCAAACTCTTCGCCCAATTTGGGCATCAGCTCGTCGAGCCAATCGTGGAACTGCGTATCGACATCGCCGCGGGCATCAAGTTCCTGCGTTTCGACAATCCGCTTCGCGCCAAATGCCTCCAACGCCGCATCGATCTTGCGCGGGACATCCTGGAAGGTCGCCGCCCAATCGCTGTTCCCGCAGCCGAGCATCAGATAGGATACGCCATCGAGTTTGGTCTCGGCTGGCGTGGATTCCTCCAGCCAATCGACAAATTTCGCTGCATTGTCTGGCGGCATACCATTATAGGATGAGCACGCGATTGCGACTGCGCCTTCGGTTGGGAGCTTACGCGCGAAAGTATCAAGTTCGGCCAGCGTTACATCGAAGCCGCTAAACTCCGCCTTCTGCGCCAGTTCGCGCGCGAAGCTTTCACTCGATCCCAGATTTGATCCATAGAGTACCAATAGCGGCGTGCCATGGCTGGGGACGGGCGCTGCAACATCGGTATCGACGCTGGTATCCGCGACCGACACAGTACCGCCCCGCTCGACATCATCGCGCAACCGCGCCTTGATGAAGAACTCGTTCGGTTTGATCGACAGCGTTTCTTTGATGTCGAGTTGATAATCGGTGTGATCGAACAGATCGAAACGCTGAAGAATCATGCCGAGCACAAGGATGGATTCCTGTATCGCAAACTGCCGCCCGATGCAGGCACGCTGGCCGTTGCCGAATGGTTTATACGCCGCAGGATTGCGCGCCGCCTCCGCTTCGGGCGTGAAATGATCGGGATTGAATTGCTCGGGATTGTCGCCCCAGACCGATGTATCGCGGTGCAGCGAAGGGATCAGGACGGTCGTGAACGTACCCTTGGGAATGGCGTATTTTCCGCCAATGACCTCGTCTTTATACGGCGCGAGACCGAGCGCAGGTGCTGTAGGCCAGAGCCGCAGCGCTTCGGAAAGAATGGCGCGGATATAAGGCAGCCTGCCAATTTCAGAGAGCGTCGGCGCGCGGTCGATATTGCGGCCGAGCACCGCGTCCACCTCCGCATAAGCGCGTTTCAGCACATCGCGGTTCTTGAGCAGATAGTAGATTGTGAATGACAGCAGGCCGGACGTGGTCTCATGCCCCGCAATCAGGAAGGTATTGATCTGATAGCGGATATTCTCGTCCGACAGCCTCTCGCCCGTAACCGCGTCACGGCCCTTGAGCATGAAATCGAGCAGGTCTTCCGGCCCATCCCCGCCTTGGCTACGGCGCTCGCGGATAATCTCGTCGACGAGATTGTTCATATAGGCAGCATCGCGGTGGAGCTGCTTGATCTGGTCGCCCTTGAACAGCTTTTCGCCCGGGATACCGCGCATATTCAGCGTTGTTCCCAGCGTGCGGTTGAGCGCTTCTATGAAAGGATGGAAGTCTTCGCGGTAGAATGAGTTGAACCGGTATCCAAAGCCGCATACGCCTATCGTATCGAGCGTGAGACGGATCATGTCCTTGGGCACATCGATCACATCATCCGAATTCGCCCTCTCCCACTTGAGCATTAACTGATTGGCGATGTCGGTCATCATCGGGAGATAGGAGCCCATCGCTTTCTGGCTGAAAGATGGCAGCAGGATATTGTGTGCCTTCGCCCAATTCGGATCATCCGTATCGCCCGTGAACAGCCCATCACCCGCAATCAGACGCAGCCTTTTCAGCGGCCCGCGAACAGTCTTGTCGAAACGCTTCTCATCGCACACCTCGGCAACCAGATCCGCGCCGGACACCATGATCAGCGGCGTCCCCATCATGTCGAGCTGGAAAATCGGCCCATGCTCCTCGGCCAATTCCATCAGTGACTGGATCATCCGCTCGGCATCGACCGTAAACGCATTGCCGACGAGCGGCTTAGCTGGAGGCTGGGGAATATTGGTAAGAGCGGGTTCTGTTGCCATAGTGCTCCCTTCTGCCAGACAAACTTCACCCCGCAAAGAGGGATAGCGTCATCCAGACCTTCTGCCGGCCAAGTGCTGACCAGAAACACCAAAAGCCCCGCTGTGATCAGCGAGGCTAAATAAAATGGGCTTTCAATGAGACGGTGGTTGCGGGAGTAGGATTTGAACCTACGACCTTCAGGTTATGAGCCTGACGAGCTACCGGACTGCTCCATCCCGCGTCACCGTATGTTGCTGGCTTCAAGCGCCAGCGGCTGCATCCGCAGCCTTGGCTATCCTCGCATAAGCTCGGGCGGCCGGTCGGCCTTGCGAAACCTTCGGTTCCGTTCGGCGCAACGCCAATAAGGACATGGTCCCTAGAGACGCCAAAAGGGCTGCCCTTGTGGGTCAGCCCTTTGACTTATGAATGGGTTTTTTACCGCGCATACTCACCAGCTATAATGCCTGGCAACGACCTACTCTTCCAACGCTTAAGCGTTAGTACCATCGGCGCTATTTGGTTTCACGGCCGAGTTCGAGATGGGATCGGGTGGGTCACAAATGCTATGGTCACCAAGCAATAAAGCCAGTGAGTGTGCGGGTTAATCGATGCGATACGTTTATATTAGGCGTCAATGATCTGGCTGTGATGTCTTCCGACACCAACAAACAGAGCCTTACAGGCCTGTCGTTGATGGTGGGATTCATCAAGCATGATCAGAGTTATTAGGACTGGTTAGCTACACGCGTTACCGCGCTTCCACACCCAGCCTATCAACGTAGTGGTCTACTACGACTCGAAGATACCTTATCTCAAGGGAGGCTTCCCGCTTAGATGCTTTCAGCGGTTATCCCGTCCATACATAGCTACCCAGCGGCACTCCTGGCGGAATGACTGGTACACCAGAGGTATGTTCACCCCGGTCCTCTCGTACTAGGGGCAACTCCTTTCAAGTATCGACGCCCACGGCAGATAGGGACCAAACTGTCTCGCGACGTTCTGAACCCAGCTCACGTACCACTTTAATTGGCGAACAGCCAAACCCTTGGGACCTGCTCCAGCCCCAGGATGTGATGAGCCGACATCGAGGTGCCAAACACTGCCGTCGATATGAGCTCTTGGGCAGTATCAGCCTGTTATCCCCGGCGTACCTTTTATCCGTTGAGCGATGGCCCTTCCACGAGGGACCACCGGATCACTATGACCGACTTTCGTCTCTGCTCGACTCGTCAGTCTCGCAGTCAGGCAGGCTTATGCCATTGCACTCTCGCAGACGGTTTCCAACCGTCCTGAGCCTACCATCGCGCGCCTCCGTTACTCTTTAGGAGGCGACCGCCCCAGTCAAACTACCCGCCATAGAGGGTCCCTGATCCGGATAACGGATCTAGGTTAGATATTAGAAAACAACAGGGTGGTATTTCACAGGTTGGCTCCACTCGGACTGGCGCCCAAGTTTCAAAGCCTCCCACCTATTCTACACAGTTCTTTCCCAATACCACTCTAAAGCTGCAGTAAAGGTGCACGGGGTCTTTCCGTCTAACCGCGGGTACTCCGCATCTTCACGGAGAATTCAATTTCGCTGAGCATATCCTGGAGACAGTGGGGAAGTCGTTACGCCATTCGTGCAGGTCGGAACTTACCCGACAAGGAATTTCGCTACCTTAGGACCGTTATAGTTACGGCCGCCGTTTACTTGGGCTTCAATTCGGAGCTTGCACTCCTCCTCTTAACCTTCAAGCACCGGGCAGGCGTCAGACCCTATACGTCGTCTTGAAGCCGACTTAGCAGAGTCCTGTGTTTTTGATAAACAGTCGCTACCCCCTGGCCTGTGCCCCCTGATAAGAGTTGCCTCGAATCAGGGCCTCCTTCTTCCGAAGGTACGGAGGCAATTTGCCGAGTTCCTTCAGGATACTTCTCTCAAGCGCCTTGGTATACTCTACCTGACCACCTGTGTCGGTTTCGGGTACGGTCTATATGAAGAGGCTATTTCCTGGATCTGCTTGGCAGCCTGCCCAATCCAATAAGGACAAACTACTTCCACAAACCGTCACACATCTTCAGGCCCACGAATATTAACGTGGTTCCCATCGACTACCCCCTTCGGGCTCGTCTTAGGGGCCGGCTTACCCTACGCTGATTAGCATTGCGTAGGAACCCTTGGTCTTTCGGCGAAAGGGTATCTCACCCTTTTTATCGCTACTCATGTCAGCATTCGCACTTCCGATATGTCCACCGTCGGTTACCCTTCGGCTTCATCCACTTACGGAACGCTCCGCTACCGCTCATAGTAAACTATGAACCCTAAGCTTCGGTGCATTACTTTAGCCCCGTTACATCTTCGCCGCAGGAACCCTTATTTAGACCAGTGAGCTGTTACGCTTTCTTTAAAGGATGGCT